>JAQVMT010000034.1 GCA_028703495.1 Clostridia bacterium
TAACGAAGGTCACGTTGCCATAACTCGAGCGAAGTTTACGTTAGGAAGCTCAATCAGAAAAAAATGTTTTGCCTATTTGCGTAGTGGTTATCGGTTGCGCATATGTTTTGTTGTGCTTTTTAGTGATCTATATAGATTCCATAAATTAAAGCCATTATTTGCTAAAGTTAGATCCATAGTGAGGAGATATGTAGAAATTATGCCGGCAAAAAGGTGGGGGTAATATGTCTATATTTGTTCGCGAGAAAGCTAGAGAGCGTTTTTAAGGTAAGCATGTTTTCATAGCTTATTACCTGTCCAGCTTTTTGGGTTCATATCAAGGGTGGTGTGGACATTAGTGTGACAAATTGGTGGAACTTAGTTTGGCAATTAATGAATGTGGATAGTAAACTTAATTGTCCGATTATTATCAATAGTGTCTATAAAAGCATCGAGATAGGCTTGTAACAAACAAAAAAGCGGCGGAAACGCTTAGTCTTCTCCACCGCCCGAATAACATTGAATACTGCCATAAAGCCAATTGACAATTTAATTAATTTAACGCGCTTATCAAAAACAGGGTGCCTAGAGCAACAACCTGACCGATAAAGTAGAACCACAAAGAGTACCTGCCCGCAAAACAAAGCCACGCAACGGGTTTTGTATTCGCCTCGGGGAAAAGACTTACCTTGTCCTTGTATAAAACTCTGCCGAACAAAAGACCGAAGAGGAAGTATCCCAGCGCAGGCAACAACGGGAAGTAGTCAGAGGTATAATAGTGATTTACGTTATATACGAAAATACCCCAAAACCTAGGAAAACTCAACTTAAACTCCGTGTCGAATGTGCTATAATAACTGTTGAAATAGTGTTGAAAGTATAATCCTACTAATAAAAATACCAATGCTCCCAACAAAATAAGCTTGTTAGTAGCTTTACCCTTGGGAATCAACGAAATCAACCCTCCGATAATTATGCAACCCGCAAGACAATGTAGTATGCCACACGTAATAATCAATCGGTTTCTTCCGACGTTGCCCATAACCTTGTCTGCAACAAAGGTAATCAAGGTCAATCCCATAGCAATCGCCAAGAGCTTTAATCCGCGAATAAGATTGTTTCGGGTGAAAGAGGAGCTTATTCCGCACAATATCATGAAGCCTGCGACAACCGCCGGTTTTATGTACTCTCTAAAGGTGTGATTGTAGTAGTACCAACCGAATTTTTCTAACCCCGCCGGCAAATCCAAGCCCATTCCCACAATGTCGAAAAAGAAGTGATCCATTACCACAAGCAAAATAAATATGCCTCTTAACAGGTCGATTTCCCATACACGATTCTTCATCTTCTTGGCGCGATATGCCTTAAATACTTGCTTTGCACCGTGAGAACGATTTTCGTCACTGGCAAAAGTAACTCCATCGGTGCTTTCATTATCATTCGCAACGACAAGCATCGGCTCACTTTCTCCGATCGGCTTTTTAGGCTTTTCTGTCAATGGTTCGTCAGTATTGCTCACCGATAATTTCTTCTTTTCGGTCGCTTCTTTCATGAGTATTTTTACCTCCGTAGTTACTTTATAGACCTTAACCGATCAAATTGATACTTCTGTATTCCGACAACACAAAATAGCCATTGAAGCAGAATGCATTTTTAATCGATGTTGCTCTGTTTCTTCGTCCCACATCGTTAAGCTTAATCGATATCGGATCGACGTTGGTCTTACATTATTAAACTAATCCTTGGTTCCTATATCATCGCCATCGTCGGGATCTGTAACTAATACACCGAGCTTGAGTTTGGGATAAACCCCTTCGTCAAAATTAATGTCTTTCAAGCTCCAATTATCGGCGTCCCAAGCCAAACCCCAACCTGCCAAAGCAGTATAAAAGCTACCATTTGATACCATTTCGTTCGTTGCGTAAAGCACCCTGTCCTTATCACGATAGGACATTGCTTCTCCGTTAACCGTAAAACCGCTGTCCTCGGTGGTATAACTGTTAGTAATATCCGAAGCAACAATGTTCTCATAATCGTCATCAAAGCCGACAAAAATACCGCGCTTTTTGTTGAGCGAAATAGGGTTATCTATCGTACCTTTCATATAAGACAGACAATTCTGTACTTCCAGCTTTGCGGCATTATACCATACATAGCCTATAAAACCGCCAAAAACTAAATTCTTGTTGGTACTTATCACATCTGCTTTGCATATGGAATAGCTTTCCACTATGGAACCGCTCCATAAATAGCCTGCAAAACCGCCGAAGCTCACATCGTATTCAGATTCGATAGAGCAATCACCGAGTGAATAGCAACAGCTCACATCTGATTGAGTAGTGCCGACAAAGCCTCCGCAACGCACGCTTCCTTCCTCTATGGTAACCTTGCTAGACGAATAGCAACCGACAATAAGCGGCAAACTCGCATATCCTGCGTATCCTCCCGCCGTGACAATATTCCCTTTCTGCGCTCCCGCGACTACATTACCCGAACTCCAACAGGCATATAAATGCGAGCTTAATCCCGATGCGTAGCCCACAAAGCCGCCCGCATAGCAATCATCAACAACCGAATGAGCACTTACCTCGCATTTACTGGAGCTGTTTTCGATTGTGCCCGACGTCATACCGACAAGTCCACCGCAATAGGTGTTGTTGCCCTCGCTCAATGCCTTAACGCTGCCCTCTGCCGTAAGAAACTCCAATTTACCGCTATATACGTTTTTGCCTACGGAACCGCCGCATATGGCATCTTTTACGGTAGCCTTGGTATTGATCTGCACGACTGCATCGGAAAGCCCGATCGAACCGCTGTTATCGCCGACAAGACCGCCTACAGCCGCCCTACCGATTATATCTGTATTGAGAACGCAATCGGATTTGGTTACATACACTCTACCCGACGATCCGTTTCCACCGGCAATTCCGCCGACTCCCGCGCTTCGTCTGCATAACGTCAGATCGATCCCGCCCTGCACGTTGGTTTTCTGAACCACGGCATTATTGATAAAGCCCGAGCAAACTCCGACATAAAGCTTACCCTCGCATGCCAAATTGATTTTTACGTTACTCAAGCGGCATCCGGAAACAATACAACTGTCACCGAGCATACCGACCAAGCCTCCGACATAGTTTTCGGTTTCAGTACCTAAGATCTCACAATCAATAGCCAATCCGTCAATTTTTAAATCAACTATCGATGCCTTGTAGCAATATCCGAAGAAACCCACCATGTAGGTTGCCGAGTACTTGTCCTCTTCATCGACCTTGATGCGTACATTTCTCAAAGTATATCCATCACCATCGAACTTTCCCGAAAAATACACGTTGTATACGTTACCGTTATACGAACCGATAACCTTGTGCCTTCTGTTTTTAAAGTCGATGTCGTTTACTAAAATATAATCCTTGTTTAAATTACGTCTTACAAAGTCGAAATGCCAAACCGAACTTATTTCATATATTCCGTCCTCGTTCATATTGGGAGTCGAAATCTTAATATACAATCCCAACAGCAATACACACACAATCACCAAAGCTCCAAGTACGGCAAAAATTCCGCGCCTTCTGCGCTTCCTTTTCAAGGCGTTCTCCGCCAAAATCTCATTAGCGCGTTTTCTGATACGAGCCTTCTTATCCGCCTCCGTTTCCGTGAGCGAAGTAATTGCATCTTCCGTAACCGTAGCTTTATCTGTCGCACTGCCCTCAACGGCAGAAGCCGTACAGTCGAGGTCGACTTCGCCTTGTTTAACAACCCCGCTTGACTCACAATTCTTGTCACCGTTGCCGCTTATAACAGCTTCGGGAGTTAATTCCTCGTTCTTTGCACCGTTGACATCGTCACCCTTTGTCACATCGGACAATTTATCCTTATCCATATTATTCGTACCTCCGATTTAATTGCATCGTGTAAACACAATCGCGTATTGCCTGCACTAAACTCCATCGTTGCTTTTATTACTTACCATTTCTGTAAGCGTCGCATATTACGCCGCCCCCTAAACAGTCCCTCTCATTATAAAACACAGCGTACTGCCCCTCTGTAACCGCACGCTGCCGCTCGTAACAGTGAACCGAAATTTTCCCGTTATCCAATACTACTCTGACAGCCTGTTCGGGTTGTCTGTATCGGAATTTTGCGAATAGATCAATCCCCCTCTCCAGACCATCGGGCTGTCCGTTGATCCAATTCATACTTTCTAAGACTACTATGTCGGACATAAGAACGTCCTCATCGCCGTGGCTGACGATCAACTTATTATTATTCAAGTCCTTATCCACGACAAACCAGCGTTCTTGGCTGTCCTTTGTTCCACCAAGTCCCAAGCCACGCCTTTGCCCCTTCGTATAGTACATCAAACCTATGTGCTTTCCCACGACGTTGCCGTCGATATCGACCATATCGCCGGGAGTGTTTGGAAAATAGTTATGCAAAAACTCCCTGAAATTTCTTTCGCCGATAAAGCAAATTCCCGTGCTGTCCTTTTTGTCCGCAGTCGATAGCTTAAGCTTTGCGGCGATTCTTCGGACTTCACTCTTTTGCATATTCTGTAAAGGAAAAAGCACCCTTGACAATTGTTTCTCGCTAAGCTGATTGAGAAAATATGTCTGATCCTTATCGTTATCTGCCGCTTTGGAAAGGTAGCAATGCCCGTTTTCCTCGGTTATTTTGCAGTAATGCCCCGTCGCAATATAATCGGCGTTGAGCTTATCCGCATACTCCAAAAATGGCCCGAACTTAATCTCCTTATTGCACAGCACATCGGGATTAGGCGTTCTTCCACGCTTGTACTCCTCCAAAAAATGTGCAAAGACCCTCTCCATGTACTGTTTGGAAAAATTTACCGTGTAATAGGGAATATCCAAAACGTTACACACCTTCCTCGCGTCCTCGTAATCGGCTTCGGCTGTGCAAATCTCGCTTTCTTCCTCCCAATTCCGCATGAAAAGTCCGATAACCTCGCAACCCTGCTCTTTCAGCAGATAGGCTGCGACCGAACTGTCCACTCCACCGCTCATTCCGACAACAACTCTCATATGCTCTCCATTTACTTATATTAACGCCTGAAAGCCACGGGCTCCGTGTTTGCATATTCGCAAAACACAATCGGAATACCGTTTGTTTCGCACTTTTCGGATTTTTGAACACATTTCCAATTGTCCATTTCGTCCAAATTCGGGAAAAACCTTGTCGCACCGCCAACCGCATCAACCTTTGTTACCAATGCGGCATCGCAATACTTTATCAGCAGCTCGTATACCATAGCACCGCCAATAACGAACACATCGTCGGGAAGATACTTTTCCAACTCCGCGAATAATTCGTCAATATTCGCAACGCAAGTGCAACCATCAATCTTATGGCTCGTAAGTACGATATTCACGCGGTTTGGCAGAGGCTTCGAGTCCTTAAAACTCTCCAATGTCAAACGCCCCATAACCACTACCTTGCCGGTCGTTTGCTCCCTGAAATATTTCATATCAAGTGGCAACCGATAGAGCATTTGATTTCCCTTGCCTATTCCCCACTCGTTATCTGCCGCAACAATGGCTTTCATCCTACTCTCCCGATACCGCCGTATTCGGCGATTTCACCACATTTTCTATATCAATCTTCTATAGAAACTCTGCGCTGCTCAATCGAATAACTCTCACTATTCAAATCGCGACCTCGAATTTATAGTCTTTTTTGATGTAATTATAGTTTTCCAAGGAAAAATCGGACAATTCGAACTCGTAAAAATTCTTTACGTCGGGATTAATCCTAAATACGGGCGCATCGTACTCCTCATTGGACAGTAGCTCCTCTATGACGGGAATATGCCTGTCGTAGATGTGAGCGTCTGCTATAACGTGAAGCAATGTTCCTACTCTCAATCCCGAGACTTGTGCCAACATATGAAGCAAAACCGCATATTGGCAAACGTTCCAGTTATTTGCGACAGCCATATCCTGCGAACGCTGATTTAAAATACCGTTCAATCTCCCGTCGCTGACGTTAAGCGTCAGCGAATATGCGCAAGGATAAAGTCTCATCTCGTGCAAATCACTATGCACATACATATTCGTGATCAACCGCCTCGAATACGGATTATTCTTCAGATCGTACAAAAGCCTGTCGACCTGATCGAATTCTCCCTCGGGATATATGCTTTTCACGCCCAACTGATAGCCGTAAGCCTTTCCTATGGAACCATTGACTGCCCAAGCATCCCAAATTCCGCTTCTTAATTTCGTTGCATCGTTGCTTTTATCTCTCCAAATCCAGAGCAACTCCTCAATGCACGACTTGAAAGCAGTCCTCCTCACGGTAATAATCGGAAATTCGTGCTCGAGGTCATATCGATTTACAATTCCGAAGCACTTAACCGTATGCGCAGGCGTGCCGTCCTTCCAAACAGGACGGACATCCACCGAGGTATCCCAAAAACCCTCGGATAAGATTCTTTTGCAGTTTTCCTTAAATATCTTGTCGGCGTTGCTCATCCTTTCCCCGTGTCCGATATAATTTATTCTTACAAATTCCGTTGCTTTTTACTGTAGCTGCATATAACTAGTAGCTCAAACCTTTCCAAAAAAAGCAAAACAATGGCAATTCGGTTGCTTTTTCGCGTAATCCCGTGGATAATACTTTCCCAAATTACCATACAACTTCAGCCTACAACAACGTTCAGTGCGCATTATAGCATAACGGCGATAAAAATTCAACTAAAACAATTGAGTTTTTTCCGATTGTGTGTTATACTGACACACGTGAGCCATATCTCGATCAAGTCTCGGCCATTTTTGCCTTATTGGGTAATATTTTACAAAGTTTGTGCAAAATTGCCTCACCGTTTTCAAGCTCTGATATCGGATTTAAGCTTGAATACATACTGCATTTAATCGGGATGGAAAATAATTATACAATTTACCAAGGTGGAAGATGGATTGTTGTAAGACCGAACTATTCGAAATGTATGGAAAAATTCTTGCAGAAGAATTAAAGGCAGCTCAGGGCTGTACAGAGCCTATCGCCATCGCGTATGCGGGAGCCGTTGCAAGGGAGAAGCTCGGGGAGATCCCGACGCGTATCGTCGTGCGTTGTAGCGGTAACATAATTAAAAACGTTAAAAACGTTGTCGTACCCAACTCGGGTAATATGATGGGAATCGGAGCAAGTGCAACTTTGGGTATCATCGGCGGCGAAAGCAGTTGCCACATGCAGGTTTTGCAAAACATTACGCAAGAGCAAATCGAGCTTGCAAAAAAGCTATTGAACGGGGGTTTCTGTACCGTCGTTCACCTGGATTCGGACTTCAATCTTCACATAATTTTGGAAGCCTATGGAAAGAGCGACAGCGTTTCCGTGGAAATAAGGCAATTTCACGACAATATTGTGCGGATCGTTAAAAACGGGCATATTATATATGACGACAATACCTGCAAAACGTTATCTACCGCCGTTACCGACAGAAGCGTGCTTAATATCGAGGATATATACGCATATGCTAATCAAGTTGATATTCAAAGCATTTTGCCGCTCATCGATAAGCAGATTGAGTATAATTACGCAATTGCCGTTGAGGGAATGAATGGACAGTACGGCTTGGGTATCGGAGTATCAACCGTAAATCACTATCCGGATTGGGTTTTCACGAGAATGCGTGCCTATACCACGGCAGCTAGCGAAGCTCGTATGTGCGGTTGTCCTTTGCCGGTAATTACGAACAGCGGAAGCGGCAATCAAGGCATTTCTGCTAGCGTTCCTCTAATCGTTTATGCTAAGGAAAAGGATATCGGGCATGAAAAGCTTGTACGCTCGTTGGTCTTTTCCAATTTGGTTACAATATACCAAAAGACATACATCGGACGGCTTTCGGCTTTTTGCGGCGTTATTTCTGCCACCTGCGGAGCAATTTCCGGCTTGGCTTACATGTTGGATGAACCACTTACGGTTATCGAAAATGTAATAATCAATACATTGGAGAGCGATGTAGGTGTGGTTTGCGACGGAGCCAAAGCCAGCTGCGCATCCAAGATCGCGTGCGGCTTCGAGTGCGCCCTTAATGCTTTCTTTTTGGCTGTCGATAATAAGAAATACGGTGCAAATAC
>JAQVMT010000002.1 GCA_028703495.1 Clostridia bacterium
ATTCGATAAGCGTAAAACCCTTGTTTCTCTTTCTCATGTGTGCCTCCGATTATTTAGTTTAAAAAATATACGTTGATATTTTATAGACAGTGTATAAAATTCGACAAAATATGTCAACAAAAAACTATAATTTTTTATTAATTTTATAACTTCGATTATTTCTATACCAACTTACACCCCCATGTTGATGTTAGCGTAGCAAGGATTAGGCTTGCTTCCTAGATGAAAGCGAGGGAGATGACAATATCTCGTTATAGGTGTTGCACGTTGAGCGATAGTCTTGGCTGTATCCTTTCAACCAATGTCCACAATGGTTTCATAGGTACTTATTCGTTTAGCTTGTTTGCGCTTCATGTTGTTTTGCGTGAAAATACTTAATCTACCGTTTTTGAGCGAAGTTGTCATACGATTGCCCCTTAGGCTTGATAACTATAAATAGAGTATGCTTCTCTTATGTATGTGCTTTTGATATGTCAGCAAAGGATCGCATTAGATTTCTCGGACCTCTCTTCCTTCGCCTTCGGTACATTCTATACTTAACACTTCTAAGTACTCGTTAAATTAATAGGATTCGTCAACGCTCGTTACGGGATAGCATATATTAAGCCATATTGCTTTAATTAAAGCTTGAACCATATTCATGAATCAACATACAAGGGGTGAAATGAAGAAAATAAATGCCGTATTAATACGCGTTTGTTTTTAGGTGTGCCATAGCCGTTTTACAAGTGAGGCCGTAATAACTGTAACGTTAGTTGGTCTGCGGACGATTGGACATTCGTCGAAGGTTGTCTTATACCGAAATAAAATTAGAGAAACATGACGTTTTCGGGGCGTTTTCTTTGCGGTAATAAACTGCTTATTGATTAATTCTTCGCTCCGAATACAGACTTAAGGTTATCCATATGTAAACTGCAAAATAAAATCCAATTGTTTATGGGCGGCTGCTATTGATAAATTTCCAATGTCATGATGTGCTGCTATCATAGTGAGGTATATGGTATGTATGGAAGCATTAACAAGTATGTATTACTTCAGTTGTTTAATTGATAATTGAGTAAACTGTTATCCGCTATGGAAAACATATCCGATACGCCCAAAGGAAATCTCCTTGAATTGCTTTCGGAAAGCGTTGACATAACAATCTCCCTATATTTGGTCACCATCTCGAAAACTATACTGTGAAGAATGTTGTTGTTCTAGTTATATATATCTAAAAACAATATGTTTTTTGGGGAAAAATCGCTTGACACATTAATGCGTCGATGTTATACTTGGTACATCTGACATATGAAGACTGACGTGTTTTTACCAATTAGGAAATAATTCCACTGTCGTATATTGTCGCATGACACATTTAAAACAGTCGAATAATTCCTTCCCATATGCGGTCACTTAATGATGTGGCGCGGTTGATATATAATTTATGAAGTGGATGCTTGGCTTCCACGCATATGCAATGTCATTGCGTAGCAAAAGACTAGAAACAAGCGAGTGACTGTTTTAGCGGGAAAGTGTAGCATGGACACGGAACGTTATTTTTTGAGGAACGCGCGGAGGAAAAGATGGACAAAAATATAATTGAAGAAATACAAGCCAAATACAGCCAAATCAAGGTTGTCGAAGTTGACGGCTCGTACCTGATAAAAGATAAACCTGAATATCATACCATTATGGATAAAGTAATGGATCACCTGATGTTCTACCACAAAGGCAGTATTGTGTTGCCGTTACAGGAGAACGCGAAGAAAAAAGGCGATGAGTATATGCAGATGAGTCAGCTGAAAAGGTGGATTATCGGTATGCTGGTTAACTGCGGAGATTGTACTGTGGGACAATTGGTAGCATATGTTGCCTGTTCATACAAGAATGTATCAAGGGTTTTGGAGGAGATGGAGGAAGAACAGCTTATTGAAAGGTTCATAAAGCCCAAAATGCGCAGATATGTTTTTGTGAAAGCAACTGAAAAGGCGAAGAGTATACACCGAGCGTTCATTGTGGCTGTTTGCCAGGAGGAGCAATTGCTTTTTGACAAAACATTCTCGGATGAAGACCAAATTCGATTACTCTATTATTACGCCAAAATCGGAGAGATTTACCTAAATTCGGACTTAGCCGACATAAACAAAAAATAGTGATATTACGTTACTGGTAAGCTTTCTTAAGCGATAAAATCGCTTAAATATAGAAAAAGGAGATAAGAAAATGACAAACAAGAAACTAATGACCGTTATTCTGTTGATTATTGCTTTGACGTTGACGTGCGTAGCCTGTGCAAGCAGAACGAACGGCAACATTGAAACGGTAAGCGAAAAGACTGACGCAAGTTGGAAAGCGGTGGATATGGACATAGATGTAGACATATCCAAGCTGCTAGAGCAAAACAATTTACAGTTAAACACGACTTCATCGGTATTTAGTGCCGATGACAAGCTGTGGGTAATCGTAGAAACAGAGGGAGGTTCGGTTGCGGACTATTACCTTGACAACAATATCGGAATGAGCTTTAAGGAATTCGCCGTATCAGATAAGGGGAATGAAATAGCAGGAAATCTGGTTGCGGTACAAGATTTGGTAAAGAATTGGATATCTGACGCTCAAATCGAAATCGAATACAAATATTCGTACACGTCGATTATCAACGGCTTTGCTGCTTACATTACATATTCGGATTTGGCTTTGATTGAGGCTTTGCCTTATGTAAACAGAGTAATCATCTCCGAGGAGTATGAGCAACCTGAAACTCAATCTTATGAGGAACTCGCCGAGTTGGTGCGGTCAACGGGCATTTATGAAAATAATAGCAAATATCAAGGCGAAGGAATGTTGATTGCTGTTTTGGATAATGCATTCGATACGAAGCACACTGCATTTTCGACTCAATTAACTGATGTTAATCTAACAAAAGACAATGTAGCAGAATTTGTAAGCGATATTTATGGTGTTGCAAGTCTAGGAAAGACTTTTACTGCTGATAATATCTATTTATCCTCAAAAATACCGTTTGTATTCGACTATGGCGATAAGGACGCGGATGTCTCTGCAACTCAATATTCGATTACATATTATAGCGGCTTTCACGGAACACACGTCGCTGGAATTGTTGGAGGTGACGACAATGTTATAACCGGTGTCGCTCCTAAGGCGCAGCTTGCTTTAATGAAGGTGTTTTACTCAGATCAACTTATTTGTCGGGCTGCCGATTTAGTTGCTGCTTTGGGTGACTGTGCTTTGCTCGGTGTTGACGCCGTCAATATGAGCCTAGGTTCGCCTGCGGGCTTTACCTATGAAAGACTCGCCGACGCTCAATATATTAACGAGATTTACAATAAATTAGATAGATTGGGAGTATTGATTTGTAGTGCCACGGGAAATTATCGAAATGCGGGTGATGCGTACATCGGTGGCGATACATACGCTTCAAACCCTGATTCCGGTCTTATAGATAGTCCTGCCTCCTATAGTGCTTCGTTTGCAGTCGCTAGTGTTAATAACTCAAAAGACGAATATATTAAGTCTGGCGATGACACAGTGTTCTATATGAGGGCATTCGATGCAAACTCTAAATCATACGATATTACATCGCTTATATTGGGGAACGATAGCAAGAAAACGTTGGAAGTCGTGGTTATCGATGGAGTAGGTGCAGAAAGCGACTATGAAGGTATAGACGTTACAGGAAAAGCCGTACTAGTAACCAGAGGTGATATATCTTTTGAAGAAAAGCATGCAATTGCAGCATCCAAAGGTGCAATAGCTTGTATAATCGGCAATAATGCAAACGGTGTTGTTGCTGCACAGATCCAGAAAATGTTAATTCCCACCATTTCTATAATGCAATATGATGCGGAGATGCTGAAGTCAAAAGCTGTAAATGGTGTCTTCGAAGTAAGCTTTAGCACCAATTACAATACTGTTCGTATGTCCTCCTTCTCCACTTGGGGACCTCTTTCGGATTTAACCTTGAAACCCGATATTACGGCACCTGGGGAATCCGTTTATTCTGCGATGCCTAACGGATACAAAAACGGGTTATACGCATACCTAAATGGTACCAGTATGTCCACGCCTAACCTAACGGGCATTATTACCTGCGTCAAGCAGTATTTGGCAACAGTCTATCCTCAAGCGACCGAAGTACAGTTGAGGGATATGAGCTATCAGCTTATTCAAAGTACAGCTATCCAGGCTATAGATGCAAGCGGAAATTCCGCGAGCGTCCGCAATCAGGGTGCAGGTGTTGCATGTTTAGAAAATGCATTGAATTCAAAAGCGTATTTGACAGTTACCGGCACTAACAGAGCAAAACTTGAACTAGGCGATGACAAAAACAAAGACGGTATTTATACTTTAAACTTCAAAGTGGTAAATATGAGCTCGGACGTTTTAAGCTACACAATCGATGTAGAAACGTTAACCGAAACTTTGAATCTTGACGGAGTGACACTCGCAGAACGTTCTTACTTATTGGATAAGGGTACAGTCGAAGTTGTCGCGAACGGTTATGCAAATGGAGTGTTGACTGTTGCGGCAAACGCTACCGTCAAGGTCAAGATAATTATAAGACTTGCCGACGAAGAAAAGGCATATCTGGATGAAAGCTTCGTTAACGGTATGTACGTTGAGGGATTTGCTAGATTGCTCAACGCCGATGAAGAAGGCGTTGACCTTTCTATACCTTTCTTAGCTTTCTACGGTGATTGGACACAAGCTCCTATCTTTGATGCGACCGCATATGACAGCGAAGACGCTTTGATATACGGCAGCGGCATTATAGGTTTCGGCTATCTGAACGGATCTTCGTCCTACGTCATGATGGGAAACGAGTCTTATTTATTCAACACGCCGGAAGGCTATGAGGCAAATGAAGCTTCATATGACAAGATAGCTTTAACAGTCGATCAGAGTGGTATTAGCAAGATATATACCGTATATATTACACTGTTCCGTAATGTATCATATTTGGAGTATAATATTATGGATTCTGAAACCGGATACGTATATTATAGCGCATATGGTGACAATGTATCCAAAACTTATTACACGGGGTCCAATATTATAGTAGTTGGACATAGACTGTGGATCGATACTACCGATTACGATCTGCTTAATAACCAAACTTTGGTTATGACGATTGATGCGTACTTAGATGTTAAGGGCGAATACAATCATAGTCAGTTGAGTTTTCCAATATATATTGACTATGAAAAGCCCGAGTTACTAGACGTTGAGGTTCGTGAGGAGGATGAGCATACACATGTTGATTTGACTGTATACGACAATCATTATTTCGAATCTTATCTTCTTTTGACTTCTCATAGTAGCTTAGAGGGCATTGTTTCTGCTCTTGACAGCAACCAGTACCCCGTAAAGAATTGGACAAAGGCACAAAACGGCGTTTTGACGTTAGATATTTCTAACTACATTCCTTTGATGAATAACGGTGAGTTCTATATTGCGCTTCAAGACTGCGCTCACAACCAATCCATCTATTACATCGGAAACTTCAGTAAAAAA
The DNA here is from genome assembly GCA_028703495.1 of Clostridia bacterium. GTDB lineage: Bacteria > Bacillota > Clostridia > Christensenellales > CAG-314 > JAQVMT01. The sequence continues at coordinate 5,518 of JAQVMT010000002.1, forward strand.
GATGAAGAGAATGGTACGGATGCTTTGGCAATTAATCCTGATGACATTGATGCAGAATACATGGAGAGCATTGGTGTGAAACTAATTCACGATGAAGGCTATGATGCATTGATGAGTGAAATTATTGCAGGATACAAAGAATCTTTGACGCAAAACGAGGAGTTTTCGACTGAAGGTGCCGTTGTCAATACTGCTGATGAGCATAAGTTTACGGTAAATGGTGGCGGACAGTTGATTAAGTACGAAGGTCCCGGCGGTGACGTTGTTATACCCGATGACATTGGAGTTGTTGCGATTATGGGTATAAATGATGTATTTAGAAATAGAAAGGATATTACGTCTGTTACTTTGCCTTCTACCTGTATTGCATTAGCAGATAATGCTTTTCAAGGTTGCTCAATAGAATACTGCTATATGCCCGAAACAATGAGGTCTATCGGAGCGTATTCATTTTATCAAAGCGGACTGAGAAAATTCGATATGCCCGAATCGGTTATAAGCACAACGGGAAAATGGTGTTTTGCGCTTAATTCTCAACTTGAGGAATTCACATTCTCTGATGGCTTTACCGGTACCGTACCGGATTACTTCCTTTATGGAACCGCTGTTAAGGAGTTATATATCCCTGACGGAGTAACCATAGTAAGATACGGAGCATTTCTTTCGAGCCTTTATATGACGAAAATGAGAATGTCTCCTAACGTTACCTTGATTTACAATAATGCTATCGGACAGTGCATTTCCTTGGAGGAGTTCAACTTTGCCGATCTGACAAAGAACACATGGTGGGGAACATCGGCATTTGACTATGCAGATTCATATGCGGGCGACATAATTATACCAGATCCCGGAACAACGGTTTCTTTGTCGATTAGGGCTTTCGGTATCCTTGAAAAAGCTAAGTCATTCAAGTGCTATGCGTCTCTCGGAAATATTTTGGGTATGGGTTTGCATGCGCCCGAAATGGAATCTATAATATTCTATAAAAATGTGGGAAACATTCAACAATGCTTCCTTGACTACACTAAAATGACGAACTTGGAATTCCATGGTGATGTTGGAATAATCGGAGGAGGAGATTTGGGTGACAGATCTTTCTCAAAGCTTCAAATTTCATCCGTGGATTTTTACGGAAATGTTAATGCGATTACAGGCGTAAACTTCTCCAATTGTCCTAATTTGGAGAAGGTAGTATTTCACAAAAACGTTGGAACAATAAGCGGTTATTCTTTTGGTAATTGCACAAAACTAAAATACTTCTCGATTTCAGAAGACAATACATATATGTATTTCGACGAAGAAACTAAAATTATGTATAATAGCGGAAGGACAAAGATGTACGCTCCTTCCTCATGGGATTACGACGGAGTCTTGGTTATACCCGAAACAGTTAAAACGTTGGAGATCGGACAATTTGGAACTGCACAAGTTTACATGGATTATTCCAAAGTATCCGATAAATTGGTAACTGTTTCGTATGCTCAGATTTATAAAACTTTTTATGATGCAGATATTGTTGAAACAAAGCCTTTACTTAAAGGAGTTGTTCTTCCTTCTGGCTTGACTAGCATACCTGCATTCTGTTTTGCGGGCTTCAGCGGAATGGAGTACGTTGACTTTAACGGCGCGAATTTATCAAGCATAGGCCAATATGCGTTTACCAGATGTGGACTGAAAGAGGTCTTACTACCGACTAACCTTGTATCGATAGCCGATCATGCATTCTACGATGCCACTCGTCTTGAAAGTATAACATTACCGGAAAGATTGACTACCATAAAAGATTATGCTTTCCAAAACACAGCACTTAAATCACTATATATTCCTTCATCGGTGGTTACACTCGATCCGATAACAGTATTAAGTGGAGTGAATACGCTAGAGCAAATAACAGTCGGTGCAAACAGCTTGAAGTTCAAAGCAGTTGACAATGCATTGCTAAGTAAAGATGAATCGATTCTTTATAAATACTCGACAAATAACATATCACAAAGCTTCGTTGTACCCGAAGCAGTAAAGGATATCAGCGAGTACGCATTTTATAGCTCTTCTTACCTAAAAAATATCGATTTCAAAAACGTGGAATACATCGGCAAATATGCTTTCTGCGGATCTGCGTTGGAAAGTGTAAACATTGCGGATTGCATGCTTTACATAGACACAAGAGCCTTTGCGGAAATGGATATCGAAACGCTTACCATTTGCGGAGGAGCAGAAGTATTTGATTATTCGTATGTATTCTACAACACTGACATTGCAAACGTAGTGCTTGAAGGTGAACAACAATTCTTTGCTATTAACAACGGATTGTTGATGAACAAAGCAGGCAATATAATCTATGACTGCTTAACGAGCATTGAAGGCGTATTGGCAATTCCCGAGGGAGTAACGAGAATAATGCCATTTGCGTTCCAAAATGAGACGGGAATTACCGAGCTTGTACTGCCTTCTACGCTCAAATCGATCGGAGCCGCCACATTCTACGGCTGCACGGGATTAACCAAAATCACGTTCAATTCCGAGAAAGCACCTCGTTTCGAATCAGAATACGACTACGAAGCAGGCGCGGTTAACTACTGTAACTTTGTAACCGACTTGGCAAACGTACCCGAGGAAGGACTGGCAATCGAAATAGTATGTGGCAACGATGCAACGTACTATAGCTACTTGTGGAAGCTTTACTTTGGTATAGCAGACTGATTGTGACGATTTGACTCGGTTCGAAAATTCCGAAATGGCAATTGCATAAGTAGCTGTTTCGGAGAAAATAACAACTTAACAGTTGATGCTTCTATATGAAGCGTTACCTTAAGGGGCTGCCTTGAAATCGAGGCAGCCTCATTTTTGTATAACAGGCATATCAAAGCTGGGCGGTGAAAGTCCGCAGGGAGTTAGTTCCGACCAACTCAAAAGTGATTCCCAAGTTTAACATCTGAGCTAAGGGAGATAAGAAGGGATAGCAAAATTGTAGTCTGACGAACAGAAATCCGATATCCAGGCATAGTATGCGGACAAGTAGACATAAGGCAACGAAGCCCAAAAGGTAATCGTATCCCTATTGTGAAAACCAAGCACTTAGACGAGTAAAGAACATGGATTGATTCCGTGATGACTTGCATACGGAGAAAACCGCAGTAACAACGAGACGAGAAATGAGGATAACAATGTGGAAGCAATGACATGCGGGAGCTGTAGAGCAACCCATGTCTGCACTCTTGAAACAGACAGTAATGGAAACAATACTGCCGTAGGAATAAGAGATATCATTTTACGCAATAACAATCCATTTCGTCGAAAAGGACACTTTTTTGATATGGAATTGGACTCTATGACATTAACTACAGATGCTATTCACCTGAATCAATGCAATATTTGTATGCAACTGATCCATTACACCATCTTACCCACGGTTGAACTATTTAAAGATGACATATACGAACGAGTGGAAAACGAGCATAAATCGCGGAGAGAATTAAACGGACAATAATATCACGGATTGCGTTTGTTGTTGAAGCCATTATCATTACCATATATACGCGATATATGCCACGCCGATAGGCGCAGCTGCTTTTGTTATGTGGCGAACGATAGTTCTTTGGCTACTTCGGGACAAATTGACGGCGGAGTCATCGGTGGAGCAAAGTGTTGAGCAAACAGCTAGTGTGCTGCTTGTGGTCAAAGCTCCGTGTCTGCACATTCTGCAAGGTTGTTTGTAGGCTCGAAATAAAGGGATATCCATAAAGGCTAATAACTCAATTTGGCAATATAATCGTTTTAGGTCGATGAATCAGATTTGTCTTTGTTGGAAACTCTTGCGTTTGTTGCGCCCTCGGTAATGTCGCCCGAGCGTATCAGCGCGCGTTTTGTCAATAGCGGTCCAATGAGTTCTAAAATCAAAACCGAAAACAAAACAATATTTCTTATAAGCTCTCCGTGTCCTTCAAGTTGCATTGCTGTAATCGACATACCCAACGCAACGCCTGCTTGCGGCAATAGTGTTATTCCCAAGTTGTTTGTGACCTTTTTATCGTATTTTACCCACTTGGAGCTAATATACGCTCCGCCGATCTTGCCGATTGCACGCGATAAAATATAAACAACGCCGATAAGCACGATAATCCAGCTTGAGAATACGTTCAAATTTAACTCTGCGCCGCTCACGACAAAGAACAGAATAAATAAAGGGGTTGTCCAACCGTCGGTTCTTTCCATTAGTTCGTCAGAGAAGGCACAGGTATTGCAGAACACCGTTCCCAACATCATACAGACCAACAGCGATGAAAAACCGAACGTAGCTCCGCCGATTACAAATGTTACCATGGATATAGCTACTGTTAACAATACAAACGCAATTGAAATTGAAAGACGCTTGCTCCTCGAATGGAAAAACCGCTCTAGAAACGTCAATAAAAGTCCCATCGCCGCACCAAGAATCAACGAAATGATTATCTCTACAAGTGGGACAACAATGATTGAAACCATATCGACTGCCCCGACGGCGAGAGCTTTTGCGATACCGAATGAAACTGCAAATATAACCAAACCTACTGCATCGTCCAATGCCACAATAGGCAAAAGCAAATCGGTAAGTTTACCTTTTGCTTTGTACTGTCTGACAACCATAAGCGTGGCTGCCGGTGCAGTTGCGGCTGCTATTGCTCCCAAAGTAATAGCTACGGGAAGCGAAAGCTCGTCTACAAATACAAACGACAACGCAATCAAAACAACGTCAACGACCAAAGTTGCGGTAACTGCTTGAAAAACACCGATAACGAAAGCTTGCTTGCCTGTATTTTTCAAGCTAGACAGCCTAAACTCGTTGCCTATTGCAAAGGCGATAAAACCTAGAGCAATTTTAGAAATAATTTCGAATGCGGAAGTCGAGGTTACACTTTCGAAATCAATGAACGGAATGAAACGACCTAATAAATAAGGTCCTATCAATACGCCTGCCACAAGATATGCGGTCACGGCGGGTAACTTAATCAATCTAGCAAGTCTTGACAATAACAGACCGGATACCATCGATACGCCAATTGTCAGTAGTACAGTCACAATAAACCTCCGAAATAAAGATGATCCCTCTTTATGTATGTTTTTTTGTTCGAATTGCGTTACAAACCGAGCAAAATGTTTGCGATGACGCAAAAATAAAATCCAAAAACAAAGTTTTTGGATTTTGGTGCGGCTAAAGAGACTTGAACTCCCACGTCGTTGACACTAGATCCTAAGTCTAGCGCGTCTGCCAATTCCGCCATAGCCGCATATAATAAATAAATCGGAAGCTTTATCTACCGATACTCGGTCGAGCGCAGGATCTGCGCCCGTCCAAACTATCGCGACTTCCGATATTATTCTCTGGTACACCATTAGGGACTCGAACCCTAGACCTATTGATTAAGAGTCAACCGCTCTACCAACTGAGCTAATGGTGCATTTATGGTGACCCATCCGCGATTCGAACGCGGGACACCGTGATTAAAAGTCACGTGCTCTACCGACTGAGCTAATGGGTCGGAGTTATTTAGGAGCCGTGGCAGGGGTGGCAGGATTTGGACCTACGAGTGTCAGAGTCAAAGTCTGATGCCTTACCGCTTGGCTACACCCCTATGTTGACGCCAAAAAAAGGAGTACTTAATGGGGTGGATGATGGGACTTGAACCCACGGCACTCGGAACCACAATCCGATGCTCTGCCAACTGAGCTACATCCACCACATTGGCGTGCCTGAAGGGATTCGAACCCCCGACCCACGGCTTAGAAGGCCGTTGCTCTATCCTGCTGAGCCACAGGCACAAGACTTACAGCTCAATAAATTTAACCAAGCCTCCAAGTACCACTGCAAAAAATAAAAGTCGATTAACGCACGTTAATAAACTTTTAATGGAGCGGGTGATGGGAATCGGACCCACGCGGCCAGCTTGGAAGGCTGGAATTCTACCATTGAACTACACCCGCATCAATCAAGCCTAGAAATGATATCATATATTAAAATGCTTGTCAAGAAAAAATCCAATAATTCGTATTATTTTTTTCAACATTTTTCAGAATTCTATTCGTTTGCATATTCCGATAAGAAAATCTACCGCAACAAATACACATGATATAATGAGACTCCATTTCTGCGTTTCTAAAACACAAACAGACATCAAAGTCAAATAAGGCAAACTTTTATTCAAACCAAACATCAAACAACGAAGGCAACCCATCGATAAATTAGATATTAACCAATTCAAGTACCAAAGTCCGCATTCTTTCGGGAACGCTGACTGTATTTGTCTTGTATTCCACTTCGGCTTCCGCACATAATTTAAGTGCACGTCTCAACTTAATCGGAGTAAACAGTGCAGCATTTGTCGCAGCGATGCGAACAGCCTGTTTTTTAACTCCTAAGTTTGCCGCAATTTCGTCCTCGGAAGCTTTGGCAGTAGAAACAAAAAACATTCTTCGCAGAGTATTATATAATAGAAGCAGCAAGGACGCAGGATCTTCGCCTCGGCTCAAAAGCAGATCCAATGCCTTCATTGCGCCACTCGCGTCACGTTTTGAAATGCAATTGGATAAGCCGAAAACCTCGACTTCCACGTCCTTTATTACCAATAAATCTACGTCTTCTGCAGTAATCGCTCCGCTGTCTGCGTAATTTACCAACTTAGAACACTCCATACTGACCGCCGTCATATCGTTAGAACAATAGGTGCAAATCATTGCGGCTGCATCTTTGGATATAGCCTTTTTTTCGTGTTTGCAATAGGCGTTAATCCATCTGATAATCTCGCTTTCGGATAGTTTATTGCAGTCTATAATTTCTGATTCTTTAAAAAGCGCGGGAATAGTATTGTCTTCTGATATTATCACCAAACAACACTGCATCATCGGTGCAGTAACGTACGACTTAAGTTGGTCAAACATGCCGAAAGACTCCAATCTGCTCAACTGAAAGTTCTTTACCACAACCAACCTTTTTTCATCTACTATCGAAGACAATCGGCAAGAGCCGATAACGTCCCTGAAAACATCGTTCTCCCCATTATAGTAGTTGCTGTTAAGCTCGGGAATTTGTAGACTTAGAGCAGATTTAATCTTGTCTAAAGCAGAGTTCTTCAAATAAAAATCCTCGCCATAAACATAATAAACAATGCCGACGCCTTGTCTAAGCCTTTCATTCAACTCTATAAATCGCATAATCCACCACCAACGCCATTATTATAACATAAGCGTTCAATTAATGCAAATCTTTTTTCTACACGTCGAACTCCATCAGCTAGGCTGTTTGCCAAAGAGTTAATTAAAAAGTAATTACCATGCGGAACAAAATTTGCATTTAGTTCTAAACTACTTTGATAATGAATATAGAATTAAGTCTATCATAGACCTTCCGTTTGTTTGTGCTTTGTTTATGTAAAGAACGACTAAAAAAGCACACCGGCATGTTAAATATTTGAAGCATAATAAAAGAAGCCAGAAGCGGTTTTTGACTCCGTTTCGGGCTTCGATTAGCTGCTTAGGGCTTGTTTGTTCATATTTTGAGAGCTAAAAAGACGGCTTTTCTTGATTATTGCGTATTTTCTGCTCAATATAACAAAAGAACGAGCCTTTGTGTTGGTAGACAAAAGTTCGTTCTTTAGTGGCTAGGGTAGTAGGATTCGAACCTACGAATAACGGAGTCAGAGTCCGTTGCCTTACCGCTTGGCGATACCCCAATGTTCATGCAAGAGGTATTATATACATTTTGCACATCGATGTCAAGAAAAAAATTATGTTTAAAAGAACAAAACCACAAAAAAGTTTGCCGAAGTTTATTATTAAGCAAGTATCACAGTAGAATTGAGTTGTAGAAGCTACCTTGGCAATTAACAAAAAAGTTTGCCGATGTTAATTACTAAGCAAGTATCACAGTGGAATTGAGTTGTAGAAGCTACCTTGGCTATTAACAGAAATGTTTGCCGAAGTTAATAGACCATGTAAGTTCTACAGTGGAAAGGAAATGCACCTCCAAAATGTTTTTCACTCTAATGTCCGACTTTTGGGGTGCATAGCAAAATGTGTTGTGGAAAACACCTCGACAGTTAACGAATGGTATGCATAAAGTCGTATATGCGAGCGATGATATAAGAGTAAAGGGGTGGCTGCTCAGTTGGGTTGGCGATAGTTCATATTCCATTCCAAACGGCACTCGTCGCACATTTCTTGTCCGTTAAGCTTCCGAATACCGCAGAAAGGGCAGTACTCGTCATTGTCCTCGTCAACAACGCCTTTCACCTCGGATTCGCAAACCATACAAAGTTTTTCGTTTGGCAAAATGTAATTCAAATTGCATCGCGGGCATTTCACATATGCAGTCGCTCGTTGTTTGTAATGTGTTTGGCTTATAGTTCGATTTTGCATGATATCTCCTTTGCCCATGGCTTTACGCTTATATGCGTGTGTAATCAGACAAGTATGGCTTTAGTTGACCAGCCAAGCTACGCCATCTCTGCAAATATGTCAGATACGCTTTATCCTATGTTGCAAAAACGGCATATGTTACCGCTATCGAAGAGCATAGATTCAATATTGTAGAAGTCGGATTTAGATTGCATTTTGTCGTAATGGCGTATCTTAAGTACAGCATACAATGTTGCGGTAATGAAAAAACAGCAGAGTGGGTAGATTTATGGGACTAATTGGTGCAAAAAAATACTCATATTTTACCTTTTTTTGTTTTTTGATTTACAATACCGTGAATGTTTGGTATAATAAGAATGGAAAGTATCGTTTATTGTTATGTGTTACAGATTGCGTTGCGATCGAATTATCGAACGATATAAAAGACGTTTGATGCGGGAAGTGAGCTCACGACCTGAATATGTGGAAAATTGTATATGGATAAATTGGTTTTGATTGACGGGAACAGCATTCTCAACAGAGCGTATTATGCGCTTCCTTCGCTTAACGACAGCACGGGAGAAAACGTAAATGCCGTGTATGGGTTTATGAATATTTTGTTGAAGATAATTGCAGATCTTGCCCCTTCGCATTTAGCGGTGGCGTTCGACATGAAGGGAAAGACCTTTCGGCACGCTATATACGGTGAGTATAAGGCTAACAGAAAGGGAATGCCCGAGGAGTTGGCTATGCAACTGCCAAAGATTCACAGGCTTTTGCGAGCTTTGGACATCGAGATTGTGGAAAAGGAAGGGATTGAAGCCGATGACATTATCGGCACGCTTTCACGCCGTTTCGATTGTCAAAAGTACATTGTTTCGGGCGACAGGGATTTGTTGCAGCTCGTGGACGATAAAAACACGGTTTGGTTGACAAAGAGGGGTGTAACGGATGTTGAGGTCAATGAACCGACGACCATTGCCGCAAATCACGGCTTGACTGCAGCGCAGGTTGTGGATTATAAGGCGTTGTGCGGCGATGCATCGGACAATATCCCCGGGGTCGGTGGTATCGGCGATAAGGGAGCAAAGGCACTTGTGGAAAAGTACGGCGATCTCGATAATATTTACGCGCATATCGACGAAATAAAGGAAAGCCTGAAAAATAAGCTTATTGCAGATAGAGAGATGGCTTATACCAGCAGAAAACTCGCACAGATTGTATTTGACGCGAACGTTGAGTGCCGCATAGAGGATTGTGCGTTAAATATTTCTTTTCCGTCGGAGAGCTTGACCGTATTAAAGGAGTTGGAGTTTTACAGCATAATAAAGAGAATGAGCTTTGCGGAGAAGCCGCAGGAGAAATCTAAGGTCGATTTGGTTAATCTCGAAAACATCGAAGCGGTGCGCAAGGTGCTCGAGGAGCATAAGGATGCGAAAGAGTTTGCCATTTTCATTGACGAAGATGAGCACATTATTTGTTTTGCTTTTGACGAGAATACCGAATACGTATTAGCTACGGCCCTTGACTACGGCGGATCGTTTCGATTGGATGCTTTGGAAGAAATGAAGCCGATATTTACCGAGGGAGACATCGGAGTCATCGTTTTCGACTGGAAGCAACTGCGAATTAATACCTTCCCGTGGGAAAAGACCAAATTCAAAAGGATATTACACGACGTTTCCATACTGGACTATTTAACTGACCAGAAGGCAAACGGTAGTGCGGAGGTTTTCTTCCGCGATAATACCGAGTATAGGGCGACCTACTTAATTAAGAGATCGAAAGAGCTGTATGAGATAGTGAAGGAAAGAGGTATCGAGGAGCTTTATCGAAACATCGAATTACCTCTAATTGACGTTTTATGTTCAATGGAAGAAGAAGGCGTTTTGATTGACTTCAACGTTGTACGTGAGCTGCACGAAAAGTATGACGGCGAAATAAGGGAGCTTTCCGAAGAGGTTTACAGATATGCAGATAAAGAGTTCAATATTCTAAGCACGAGACAGTTGGCAGAGGTGTTGTTTGACGATTTGGGTCTCAAACACGGCAAGAAAACCAAGACGGGTTTCAGTACGGATTCGGATACCCTTGAAAAGATTAAGGACTCTCACCCGATTATTCCATTGATAATCGAGATAAGAAAACTGAGCAAGCTTTCGGGAACATATATCAGCGGAATGCTACAAGGAGTGGGAATGGACGACAAACGTCTGATACACACCTCGTTCAATCAAACGCTGACTACAACAGGAAGATTAAGCAGTAGCCATCCCAACTTGCAAAATATTCCCGTTCGAGATGACGTAGGACGGGAAATAAGGCGTATGTATATTTCAAAATACGACAGCTTTGTAGGAGCCGATTATTCTCAAATCGAGCTTCGGTTGCTCGCGCATTTTTCTCGCGATGAAAGACTTATCGAGGCGTTCAACAACGACGAAGACATACATGCGCGCGTCGCGGGGGAAATATTCGGTGTTCCCATGCAGATGGTGACACCGGCTATGCGTAGAATGGCAAAAGCGGTGAACTTCGGCATAATTTACGGAATCAGCGACTACGGACTTTCGGAGAATTTGGGAATCAGCGTCGCCAATGCAAAGAAATACATCGATAAGTATTACGAAAGGTACCCTACCATAAAAGAGTATTTGGAGAGCAGCGTAAAGCAAGCGCGGGAAAAGGGATATGTATCCACGATTACGGGAAGAAGGCGTTATTTGCCCGATATAAACTCCAAGAATTTCCGATTAAGGAGCTTTGCCGAAAGAGCGGCAATGAATATGCCACTGCAGGGTAGTGCGGCGGATATCATCAAAATCGCTATGATAAACGTTTATAACAAAATGAACGAAAGAAAGCTAAAAAGTAAATTGGTGCTTCAGATTCACGATGAGCTTATCGTAGATGCCGTTCAGGAAGAGATAGACGAGGTGCGCGAGATTCTCAAAACCGAAATGGAAGGCGCGTTTGATACGCTCGTTAAACTTAGCGTAAGCGCGGAAGAAGGAGTAAGCCTTTTTGATTTGAAGTAGCTTTGTAAGACTTAGCAGACTTTGATTTCGGCGCGGAAGGAAATCTAAGGCTGTTTGATTTGAAGTAACTTTGTAAGACTTAGCATTATTTGATTTCGGTGCGGAAGGAAATCTAAGCTGTTCGATTTGGCGTAAAGTCCAATCTATATTGCGTAATTAAGTGAAGTAGCTACAAGAAATTCAAATTGTACGCAGACCTTGATTGGATTGCAGGTTTGGTATGGACGTTTGGTAACAAGCTTAAATTCGGGAGAAAGATACGGTTCGCGCCGTCGGCAAGTATATCGAATTTTACGTTGGAAAAGGAAGGAAATATGGCAAAAACCGTTATTGCTATCACCGGGAGAATAGGGAGCGGGAAAAGCACAGTTGCGAATATCATCAAAGGCTTGGGCTTTATTGTTTTCGACTGTGATGAAATATCAAAGGAGGTTGCCGAGTCATGCGCGGTGAAAGAAGAAATTGCACAAGCCTTCGGTCGGGAGTTTGTTGAAGACGGAGTCTTAAACAGACGAAAGTTACGTGAGTACGTTTTCGTCGAGAAAGAGAGGATTGACACGCTAAACGGCATTTTCCACAAAAGGATAATGAATGAATTACAATCTCATATCGAGCGATGCGGCGCGGATGTCGTGTTCGTGGAAATTCAGCTATTGAACGAGATAGACGACAAAAACTTGTTCCGTTATGTTTGGGTGGTCGAGGCGAAAGAGCAATCGCGATTTGACAGAGTCGTTCAAAGAGACGGAGTTGCAATCGATAACGCGCGCAGTATCGACGGCAGACAAAGCGACGTCAGCGGCAAAACCGAATGCTTTTCGATTATCAACGACGGAACCTTAGAGGAATTGAGACAAAAGGTGAAGGATTTAATCGATGATTTATCTTTATAATCAATAATACAGTGTATTGAGCAGATACAAGCTTCGAATGAGAGAGAAACGGTAAGTACTGCTATCGAAGGAAGTATCCTTATAAATAGAGAGGAAGAGAGATATGGACATTAAAAAAATACTGAGTATATGTGATCACACACTACTTGCACAGACTGCGACAGAGGAGGAAATAAAGGCATTGCTCGACGATGGAATCAAATATAGTGTCGCATCGGTTTGCATTCCGCCACGCTTTGTTAAATTTGCGGCGCAGTATGCAAAATGTCTGCCTATTTGTACGGTAATAGGCTTTCCCAACGGTTACAACACGACCGAGGTTAAGGCTTACGAAGCTCAAAACGCTGTTGCTAACGGTGCGGACGAGATCGACATGGTTATCGATTTGGGTTGGGTGAAGGAGCATAGGTACGACAAGGTGCTAAACGAGATAAATGCGGTCAAGGAGGCTTGCGAAGGAAAGCTACTTAAAGTTATTATCGAAACCTGCCTGTTGACCGATGGCGAGAAGGTTGAGCTTTGCGGAGTTGTAAGTCAAAGCCAAGCCGATTACATCAAGACATCTACCGGGTTTTCCACAAAGGGAGCAACCTTTGATGACATCGCTCTGATGAGGAAGTACTGCAAGCCCGAGTTGAAGATAAAAGCCGCGGGAGGTATTTCCTCAATCGCGGATGCGGAAAAGTTCATCGAATTGGGTGCGGATAGATTGGGAACAAGCAGAATCGTAAAGCTTGTGAAGGCGGGTAATTTATTGGCGTAGGCTTTCGCGTGATCTTAACCGACAAAGCTTTAAGCTTGTATAAAGATAAATGGCGGACACTTTTTCATGCGATTAAAGATGACTGAATGTAAAGCTTGAATGAGTGGATAAATTGAGGGGTGGCGATGCGTTTTTTGTCCATACCCGAACGAAGGAGTATATATAATGAATAAAGACGAGTTATTGACAAATTCCAAGGTGCCTACGGCGCACAACACCGCGAAATCGGGAGATTTTGCAAAGACCGTGCTTATGCCGGGAGATCCGTTGAGGGCTAAGTATATTGCGGATAATTTTCTTAGTGGTGCCGTTTTGGTCAACAATGTAAGAGGTGTAAATGGCTACACCGGGTTCTACAAGGGAAAAAGGGTATCCGTAATGGCATCGGGAATGGGCATTCCGAGCATATCCATTTACAGCTATGAATTGTTTAATTTTTACGACGTGTCTAGCATTATCAGAGTGGGAAGCGCAGGGGCAATCGATGACAGACTGAAAATAATGGACATAGTACTTGCGCAGGGTGCATGTACGGACAGCAATATCGGAAGGAATTTTGCTTTACCGGGAGTGTTTGCGCCTATTGCCGATTACGGACTGTTGTCCAAAGCCTATGAAACTGCCGTCAAGGTAGGAGCAAATGTAAAGGTCGGCAACGTTTTGAGCAGTGACGTATTCTACGACGACAGTGCGAGCACAATGAATTGGCAAAAAATGGGCGTGTTAGCGGTGGAAATGGAAGCCGCCGGCTTATATATGAATGCGGCTAGAGCGGGCAAAAAGGCTCTTTGCATCGCGACTATTTCCGATTGTCTGTACTCGGGTGAGGCATGCAACGCCGAAACGAGACAAAAGGGATTTACGCAAATGATGGAGATCGCGTTGGAGGTAGCAGAAGAATAAAATGAAACGGGTATTTTTAATTGTCTTGGACAGCTTCGGTATCGGAGAAATGCCCGATGCCGACTTGTTCGGTGATTGCGGAAGCGATACATTGGGCGCCGTTGTAAAAAGCGAGTATTTCAACATGCCGAATATGCGTCGTTTGGGGCTGTTTAACATCGAGGGAGCGGCTTCTAAAGAGCATGCGGTGGAAGAGCCATTCGGAAGCTTTTGCCGTTTGGGCGAGCTGTCGATGGGAAAGGACACTACTATCGGACATTGGGAAATTGCGGGCGTTGTTTCACACAAGCCCTTGCCGACCTTTCCGCAGGGCTTTCCGCAGGAACTGTTGGATGAGTTTTCGCGAAGGACGGGCAGGGGAGTTCTCTGCAACAGACCTTATTCGGGAACGCAGGTTATTGCCGATTACGGTTTAGAGCATTTGAAAACGGGTAAGCTTATCGTATACACAAGCGCGGACAGCGTATTTCAGGTTGCCGCGCACGAGGAAGCCGTTCCCGTGAAGGAGCTTTACAGATATTGCGAAATTGCGCGGGAACTGCTAAAGGGCGACCTCGGCGTGGGCAGAGTTATCGCAAGGCCGTTTGTCGGCGAATATCCCGAGTTCACACGAACGTCCAACCGCCACGACTTCAGCTTGGCTCCTCCGTCGGACACGATGTTGGATAAAATGAGCGCGAACGGGCTTGATGCTATCGGCGTAGGAAAGATTTACGACATCTTCGCGGGCAAAGGCTTGACCGAGTTTGTCAGGATCAAGAACAACAACGACGGTATGCAAAGGACTTTTGAATACCAAAAAAAGCCTTTCAATGGGTTGTGCTTTGTGAATTTGGTAGACTTCGATATGCTTTACGGTCACAGAAACGATGTAGACGGCTATGCCAAGGCGTTAACCGAATTCGATTCCGACTTATCCGTGTTTTTGAGGAATATGGAGGAGGACGACGTTTTGATGATTACAGCCGACCACGGTTGCGATCCGTCTACGCCCAGTACCGACCACTCTCGAGAGTATGTTCCCTTGGTGATCTACGGGAACAGGATTAGACAAGGCATTAATTTGCATACAAGAATGGGCTTTTGCGATATTGCCGCGACTGTATTGGATATATTCGGTATGCGTGGAGTCGAGGGCACTAGCTTTTTGAAGGATATTTTCAAGTAAGGCGCACCGCTTAAAAATGATTTGCGGTTATTACATACCAAGGTTATAGCATGAGGATGTCGCGATTGTGATTATTACGACGGGTAGTGTTGATGAGCAGAATGCTTAAAGAAATGAGTAAACGTTTTGCGGCTAATTTTGACGATGTCGTGATTGTGTGAATGTAAATCGGTTGCATTTAAGAGCAAGATCGCTTATCGGTTTTAGAATAAGCGTTTGGTAGAAGCTTTTTAGGAGGTTTATTGTGGATTACAAAAAGATGATAGAAATGGCAATAAGAGCGCGCGATAATGCATACGCGCCCTATTCGCATTTCAAGGTGGGTGCGTGCATAGCTACTTCCGACGGCAAGCTGTACACGGGTTGCAATATAGAATGCGCGACGTTTTCGCCTACAAACTGTGCAGAAAGGACTGCCTTATTCAAAGCTGTATCCGAAGGCGAAAGGGACTTTTCGGGGATAGCCGTAGTGGGTGCTACAGAAGGCGAACGGTTGGAATTATGTTCGCCTTGCGGAGTATGCCGACAAATGCTTAGCGAATTCGTTGATGTGCACTCATTTAGAGTGATTATGGCATCTTCGGTGGATGAATACGAGGTCAAGACGTTGGAGGAGCTTTTGCCGTACACCTTCGGAAGAAAAGACATTATGCGTGAGTAGCAACAAATAGGGCGACATAAAAATATTGAACAGTATTCTTGTAAAGATATTTTGTGCATTTATGCGGACTTTTTCAAGGACTCCGTAACGGAGTACACTGTGCTAAGCTTCTAATGAATACCTATTGCGGGAAGTTTATCTTTTATTGGTATAGGAGTGTTCATAGAAAAATGTATTTGCGCGGCTTTTTTATAAGCAGCATGAAAAGGAGTCTGCGGTATAACCGAGTTTTATAAAAACATACTACATATTGGTATGAATAAGCGGCGATTGCGAGCGTGATACTCAGTATCGATGTTATTCAAGAAAAAAGATTGTGGATTTTGCTTAATATTGTTGACATATTTGTCGGATTGTGGCAAAATAAGGATTGATGTGGGCTAGACCCGAAATTTAGGAGGAAAGTATGAAAAAACTATTATTACTTGTTTTAGTTGCTTGTTTGGCGCTGACAACCTTTGCTTTGGTTGCGTGCGACAACGAACCCGCCGAAGAGATTGACGTTGCGTTGATCACCGACGTTGGAACTATTGACGACCAGTCTTTCAACCAGGCTGCTTGGGAAGGAGTTAAGGCATACTGCGAAGCTAACAATAAGCTTTACAGATATTATCAACCTATTTCCGATTCCGATGAAGAAAGAGTTAAGTCTATCCGTAAGGCTATCGTTGATGGTGCCGACATTGTTGTTTGCCCCGGTTATATGTTTGAAAACGCTATTAAAGAAGTTATGACAACATATCCCGACGTAAACTTCTTATTCTTGGACGGCTATATGGGTGACACGAATGCCAACGTACACTGCGTTTCTTACAATGAAGAGCAGGTTGGATTCCTTGCCGGATATGCTGCCGTTATGGACGGTTACACAAGCCTTGGATTCTTAGGCGGAATGGCTGTTCCCGCTGTTGAAAGATTCGGATACGGCTACATTCAAGGTATTGACTATGCTGCTAACGTACTTCAAGAGAACGTTTCTATTAAGTACACCTACGGCGGACAATTCTTTGGCGATGCTACAATCACTGCTAAGATGGAAGGCTGGTATCAGACCGGTACCGAAATCGTATTTGCTTGCGGTGGTGGAATCTATACATCCGTTATCGAAGCTGCCGCTAAATACACCGATGCTATGGCAATCGGCGTTGACTCTGACCAAGGACATTTGAGCGAGCTGTTCTTAACATCTGCAATGAAGGATCTTAAAAACACCGTTGTTACGGTATTAGGACAATTCTACGGCGGAGAATGGGACACAATCGGCGGAACTTCGGTTTACGTTGGTTTGCTTGAAGGCGATTATGTAGGACTTCCTACAACGGCTGCAAGCTGGAGATTTGCATCATTTACAGTAGAGCAATACAATGCGGTTGTTGCCGAAATCAGAGCGGGTACAATCACTATTTCCAATGATACTACCGCTTACCCTGTTGTATCTGCTTATACTACGTTGAATGTCGAGGACTAATATTGAATTAAAATCGATTTCGATGATGCTTGTTAATTGCTAAATCGTTATCGTTATTCATAATCAATATTTGAATTTGATAAGCACAGAGGAAGGAAAGGTGGGTTGCTGCTTTTCCTTCCTTTACTATTTTACACAAAAACGCCGCCGATGTTTTGCCGATATCGTTTTATTCATTGTCGGTGTCGAAGGCGAATATCCGTTTATTATGTGATTTTACGGTTGAAGTGCAGAATTATTGCAACCCGTTTAGTTGGGTTTGGATGCGGATAAGTATATAAGAATGCCTATAAAGAAGAGGTGGCGAAATACTCGTTGCTCTTTGGCGATTACAATAAAGTATTAGAATGCCTGTACGAGAAGAGGTGTGTATGGACGAGCTTAATGTAGCTCCCGAAACGATTGTAAGCAATAATGATTATATCATCGAGATGAGGGAAATCACAAAGATATTCCCGGGAATCATCGCAAATGATAATATTACCCTGCAGCTTAAGCGCGGGGAGATTCATGCGTTGTTGGGCGAGAACGGAGCGGGAAAAAGTACTCTTATGAGCGTGCTTTTCGGGCTTTATCAAGCCGAGAGCGGCGAAATTTACAAAAACGGAGAAAAGGTTGAAATCAAGGATCCCAATGATGCGAACAAATTGGGGATAGGTATGGTACATCAGCACTTTAAATTGGTTGATGTTTTCACCGTATTGGAGAATATCATACTGGGCGTCGAGCCTACTAAAAACGGCTTCTTGCAAAAGTCTCAAGCTCGGGAAAAACTGGTCGAGTTGAGTGAAAGATATATGCTGAAAGTGGATCCCGATGCTTTGGTCGAGAACATTACGGTAGGTATGCAGCAGAGAGTCGAGATACTTAAAATGCTGTATAGGGAAAACGAGATTCTCATTTTCGATGAGCCCACCGCAGTATTGACTCCACAAGAAATTAAGGAGTTGATGGCGATAATGGTCGGACTTGCGCAGGAAGGCAAGTCTATACTGTTCATCACGCATAAGCTGAATGAGATTATGGCGGTTGCCGATAGGTGCACTGTCTTGAGAAAGGGACACTGCATGGGTACCGTAGATATCGACAAGACCACAAAGACAGAATTGTCCAGAATGATGGTCGGCAGGGACGTTGATTTCATTATCGACAAGGCTCCTTGCAAGGTTGGCGATGAGATGCTGCGTGTTGAAGGATTATCGGTTGTCAACGGACACAAAACTACTGTTTCCGATGTTTCATTTAACGTCAGGAGAGGTGAAATTGTTTGTGTTGCGGGAATCGAGGGCAATGGTCAAAGCGATTTGGTATACGCTCTTACCGGTCTTATGAAGGAGACCGGCGGAGCGATTCTCTACGGAAGCGACAGAATGAGCGGTGGCAAATCAGTCGGAAGTGTCAACGGTAAATACCTACACGGTAAAGATACCGGTGATGTGGTTTATGTGGCAAAAGACGGTTCGAATATAAATTCCAAATTCCTTCACGTCGGTAAGAGTGAGCTTAACAAAGAGTTTTGTCCTCAAAACGACGAAGGAGGTCACAAAGCGGTCAGCTTGCGCAAGATCAATCGAACCTCGATTCGCCAGAGAAACGCGGGAGGAATCAGCCACATTCCCGAGGACAGGCACAAGTTCGGACTTGTGTTGGATTTTCCGTTGGAGTACAATTTGGTTCTGCAACGTTACTTTGAACCGGAGTTTTGTAAGAAGGGCATATTGCGCAAGAAGAACATAACCAAATATGCAAACAAGCTAATTGTCGATTACGATATTCGTAGCAGTTTAGGAGCAAAGTCGCTCACACGGAGTATGTCCGGTGGCAATCAACAAAAGGCTATCGTTGCAAGAGAAATCGATAAGGATCCTGATCTGCTTATCGCGGTTCAGCCGACGAGAGGACTTGATGTGGGTGCGATCGAGTATATACACAAAATGATTGTGCGTCAGCGCGACAACAATAAAGCTGTATTGCTTATTTCGTTGGAGTTGGACGAGGTTATGAACCTCAGCGACAGGATTTATGTTATGTACGAAGGCAAGATCGTAGCCGACTTGGATCCGAAGGAGATATCGGTTGAGGAATTAGGCTTATATATGGCTGGCGCGAAGAAAATGGACAACATCGGAGCCAGAGATAATCCTTTCCTTAACGAAGTGCTTTCGATTGAGGAGAGGTTAAACGACGGCAAACTTCCTGAGAACAAGAGGAACGAATTAAAGAAGGCATATGATTCGGTATACGAGCGGTTTGTAGCGCGTGAACACGAATATACACGGCCGAATGTGCGGGAGGAAGTTGGAAATGGTAAACAATAAAAGAGCAAAAGATGTCTTTAACAGCCCCGGCGTGAGAAGCCTATATTCCTCGCTGATATGCATAATTATCGGACTTGCAGTTGGCTTTATTGTTCTGCTGATGTTAAGTCCGAGAAACGCCTTAAGCGGATTTGTAACCATAATCAAGGGTGGCTTCTCATATGGTGGATTGGGCATTGCTTCGGCTATTGCAAACTCGGTGCCGATAATTATGACAGGATTATCGGTTATATTTGCATTCAAGACCGGTCTGTTCAACATAGGTGCCGCGGGACAGTATACATTAGGTGCATTCGGAGGATTTCTGTTTGCCATCGTATTGGACTGTCCATGGTACGTTTGCCTTATTATGGCAACGCTATTTGGTGCGATATGGGGCGCTATTCCGGGAATATTCAAAGCCTTTTTCAATGTAAATGAGGTTATTACCAGTATAATGTTCAACTGGATAGGTCTGTACTTAGTAAACGACATCATCTACGGTGGCGGAACGGGTGTGATGTACGACAGGAATTACACAAAAACATACAATTTGAAGGTTTATCATCCGTCGTCGGTTGTTCCCACTTGGGGATTGGAAAAGGTTTTCAACAGCAACACTGTTACTATTGCGATTTTTATTGCGATAATCGTTGCAGTTGTGGTTTGGGTTATTTTACAGAAGACTAAGCTTGGTTATGAGTTGAAGTCCTGCGGCTTCAACAAAAACGCTAGCAGATACGCGGGAATCAGCGAGAAAAAGAGCATTATTATTTCTATGGTAATTGCAGGCGCGCTTGCTGGATTGGGCGGAGGACTGTACTACCTTTCCGGTACGATGCAGTGGAATCCGCAAAACTCCAACAGTCTACCCGCACAAGGCTTTGACGGTATATCGGTCGCATTGCTTGCTATGCTTAATCCGTTAGCTTCGGTCTTTTCCGCACTGTTAATTTCACACTTAGCGGAGGGCGGCGGAAACTTGGATCCGCGTTATTTCTCGAGAGAAATCGCAAATTTGATTACCGGCGTCATCATATATCTTTGTGCGTTCTCGTTATTCTTCAAGAATAAGATCAATGATATTTTGGGCAGAAAGGACAGGTTGCTCGCTCTGAAAATCGAGAGGGAATCCATAAGAAGTATGCTTCCAACGGATAAATACGTCGAGTCCGACGACGAAAACGCCCAAAAGGAAGAAGCCGATAAAGCGAAGGAGAAGTAAGAATGATACTGTTGATTAAATATACATTGCTGTACGGAACGGTTCTTTCGCTTGTTGCGTTCGGCGGAATGTTCAGCGAACGAAGCGGTATTATCAATATCGCGCTTGAGGGAATAATGGTAATCGGCGGATTGTGCGGCGTTGTCGTGCTTTCGCTGTTGCCTGCGACGTTCTCGCCGTTTTTGGCGGTGGTCATCACCATACTTGTTGCGGCGGCTTCAGGTTGTATTTACTCTCTGTTGCTCGGCTTTGCTTCGATTAACCTAAAAGCCGATCAAACCATCGGCGGTACTGCGCTTAATATTATGGCTACTGCTATTGCCATGATTGTCGCGAAGCTTGTCAACGGATCCGAATCCGCAAGAGTATTGTACAGCAACAAAAGCTTTTTATTCAAAATTGGTACGCTTGAATTGAACGTGTTCTTAATAATTGCTATTGTCGCGTTGATTTTTGCGGTGATTTTCCTGTACAAAACCAAGACGGGATTACGTCTTCGCTCCTGCGGAGAACATCCGCAAGCGGCGGATTCAGTAGGAATCAACGTCTATAAAATGCGTTATCTTGGCGTCGGTATAAGCGGACTTTTGGGCGGCATAGGCGGTTTTGCCTATATCGTTCCGGCTGTAAGCGAGTGGAATTTCGAGGTCGGTGTTTCGGGTTTTGGATTCTTGGCTTTGGCAGTTATGATATTCGGACAGTGGAAGCCCTTAAGGATTTTCCTTGCTGCGCTGTTTTTCGGACTGTTCAGAGCGTTGGCTAACATTAGCTCGTCTACATTCCTCGGTGACTTGAACCTTTCGTCTAACATCTACAATATGATGCCGTTCATCGCATCGATGATTATTCTTGCGTTAACATCCAAAAGATCGAGAGCGCCTAAAGCCGAGGGAATTCCCTACGACAAGGGATCTAGATAATAAAAATTTTCAAGGCAAACAAGATTCGGGATATTCTGATTCTTGTTTGTTTTTGCGTGCGTCGAAAAGAGTTAAAGCTGTTTAACGGGATATAATTACACATAAGGGGGTGTGCTTATGCTGTTTAGTGAGATAATTAAGAAAAAAAGGGACGGCGAGAAGCTGTCTAAGGAAGAGATCGAGTTTTTTGTAAAGGGTGTAACAGACGGTAGTATACCCGATTATCAGACGACCGCTTTTTTAATGGCTGTTTATTTTCGCGGAATGGATATTGAGGAAACAGGCGAATTGACGCTTGCTATGGCACACTCGGGCGATATGGCGGATTTAAGCGGCATCATGGGCATTAAGGTCGACAAGCATAGCACTGGCGGAGTGGGCGACAAGACTACTCTCGTGATTGCTCCTATCGTTGCAAGCTGCGGAGTCAAGGTCGCTAAAATGAGCGGTCGGGGACTCGGACACACCGGTGGCACCGTAGATAAGCTTGAATCCATTCCCGGCTACAGAACTTCACTTGACACCGAAACATTCTTTAAGATCGTAAATGAAGTAGGAGTTAGCGTTATCGGTCAATCGGGTAATTTCGCGCCGGCCGACAAGAAGCTTTATGCTTTGCGCGACGTTACGGCAACTATCGAGAGCTTGCCGCTTATTGTCAGCAGTATAATGAGCAAGAAGCTTGCAAGTGGCTCGGATTGCATACTGCTTGACGTGAAGACGGGAAGCGGAAGCTTTATGAAGACCGTTGCTGACAGTGAAAAGCTTGCAAGGGAGATGATCGATGTCGGCACGCACGCAGGCAAAAAGGTGATGGCTCTTATCACCAATATGGACGTTCCTTTGGGACATAACATCGGAAACAGCCTGGAGGTTGCCGAAGCCGTTCGCACGTTGCAAAATCGCGGGCCTGAGGATTTGACGGAGATATGCATCAAGCTTGCTGCTAATATGCTTTATCTTGCAGGGTTGGGCGATGAAGCCGAATGTATCCGACTTGCAAAAGCAAAAATGGAAAACGGTGAAGCGTTCAAGGTGTTTTGCAATATGGTCGAGGCTCACGGAGGCGATAGATCTACCGTTGAGGATGTGGATAAGCTTCCCATAGCGCGGTTTAATTATGAAGTAAAGTCCGATGCTTGCGGTTACATTTCGCATATGGACAGCGAAAAGTGCGGCATAAGCGCGCTTTTGTTGGGAGCGGGACGTGCCACAAAGGAAAGCAAAATCGATTACGGCGCAGGTATCGTAATGAATAAAAAGACAGGCGATTACGTCAACGTCGGAGATACGCTTGCAGTTATGTACGCAAGCGACGAGGGCTTGTTCAAAGAAGCCGAGAAGGAGTATTTGAGTGCAATTCGTCTATCGGAAGCTGCGCCTAAAGTAATTCCGATAATACTTGAAAGGATAGAGTGAACGTAGTCGACGGCTCATATGCATATGTTTAAACGGGAGAAGGAAAGTGGCTAAATTATATTTTAAGTACGGATCGATGGGAAGCAGCAAGACTGCGCAAGCATTGATTACAAAGTTTAATTACGAAGAATGCGGAATGAAGGTGTGGCTTATCAAGCCGGCGATCGACACAAGAGAATCGGAAGCGGTGGTGCGTTCACGAATCGGGTTGGAGTCGAAGGCAACGCTTATTTCCGATGACCAGAACGTTTACGATATGTACATGCAAAAGTACGGCGATTGTGATGTGGTTATCGTGGACGAGTGTCAGTTTTTTACCGAAAAGCAAATTGACGAGTTAGGACTTATTGTGTTGGATTTCAACGTCCCTGTACTCTGTTTCGGATTGCGGTCGGACTTTTTAACTCATCTTTTCCCGGGAAGCAAAAGACTTTTCGAGATTGCCGAAAGTATTTCGGAAATCAAGAATGTGTGCGTGTGCGGTCGAAAAGCAACGGTAAATGCAAGAATCGATCCAAACGGAAAGATTATCACCCAGGGTGAGCAAATTTATATCGGCGGCAACGACTCATACGTCGCTATGTGTAGAAAATGCTACATAAACAAGATTGCCGAGCAGCAAAAAGAGAAATAATTTTTGAGGCATCTGATATTGTTTTTTCGGCGAAAGGAAATATGGATTTAAGTTTTAAGGCACTTGATGTAATTAGCTTTGCTTATACACTTTTAGGATGTGTACCCATAATAACGCCGATGCATTAGTTGATATTAGATGCTTAATTGTATACTGTTCGAGATAAAAAATATAGGAGTTTACTTATGGAGAGGTTGGTTATAGGTATTGCGGGCGGAACAGGCAGCGGCAAAACGACTGTCGCAGAGAAGCTTCTCAAGGCATACAGTCCAAACGCCGTGTTATTAAGCCACGACTATTACTATAAGAATAATTATCACCTAAGCTACGAAGAACGTGTTGCTCAAAACTATGACCACCCGAACGCTTTCGATACCGATATGATGATTGACCATGTTAAGATGTTGAAACGCGGTATGTCAATCCAGCATCCGACGTACAACTTCAAAATTCATCTTAGGAATGAGCAAACAAAGACGTTGGATTCAGCAAAAATAATTATTGTCGAAGGTATTCTCATTTTTCAATGCAAGGAGCTTTGCGATTTAATTGACATTAAGTTATATGTCGACACAGACGCTGACGTTCGTTTCATAAGGAGGCTTCTTCGGGACGTGCAGGAGCGTGGCAGGACTATGGAGTCGGTGGTAAATCAGTATTTAAAGACAGTCAAGCCCATGCATGAGCAGTTTGTCGAGCCTAGCAAGCGTATGGCGGACATAATTATTCCCGAGGGCGGACATAATGTCGTTGCTATTGAGATGATAATCGATGCTATTAAGAAGCGTATCGCAACGGACGAGCCTCTTCAAAGCCTTTAGATGACATTGGCTTTGTAGGTCAAATCCTACGAAAATGCGATCGACAACAGATATAATGGCTACATTAATATAAATGAAGTTTATTGCTTAGATCTGCAAAAAGCTTATTTACGCTGTAAGTATCTAGTGATAGTAAGAAGTATTCGGCGGAAAATCTGCAAGACAATTAATAAGATTGTCAGGAACAAGCGAAAAGAAGCTATTTTCGGTGGAAATTTCGCCAAAAGGTTAATATGAATAGAATATGCGTAATAGGCGGAGCTAACGTAGATATCTGCGCGACTCCGTTTTTGAAACTAATCGAAAAGGATTCCAATCCTGGAAAGGTGACCTATTCCTTGGGCGGTGTGGCTCGAAACGTAGCGGAGAATCTTGCGTTGTTGGGACGGCGGGTGGAGTTTATTACCGCACTCGGACAAGACAGGTGGGCTGAAGCCATTACTGACAAGTTGATGGTGAGAAATATCGGCTTCGGCAACTCGTTACGTGTCGATCAGCCCACGTCGGTTTATGCATATATCACCGATGAAAGAGGAGAGATGCAGCTCGCGGTTTCCGACATGGATATTTTGAACAAGCTGGACAAGGATGCACTTTACGAAAGGTTGGAGGTTATAAACTCTTGCGATTCCTGTTTCATCGACACAAACCTAAACCGAGCCGATTTGACTTATTTAATGGAAAACGTCAAGTGCCCTTTGTTTTTAGATGCAGTTTCGGTGAACAAAGTTTACAAACTCAAGGGGATTGTCAATAATCTTTATTGCTTTAAGCCCAACCTTATCGAAGCCGAGGCGTTGGCTGAGCGGAAAATTCATGACTATGACGAATTGCCGCTTTTGGCAAGCGATATAATTAAAATGGGCGTGCGGGAGGTATTCATTTCCTTGGGAGCCGACGGCGTGTTTTGTGCCGACGAAAATAGCTGTTCTCTTATTCCGTGCGTCAAGGGTGAGGTTGTCAACACTACAGGTGCGGGTGACGCGCTTATGGCAAGCCTGATTTGGGGACATGCTATGGGATTTGATATTGAAAAGAAGGCGCGAATGGGAATGATTGCCGCCAAGCTATGTTTGTCGTCGGAAAGAACGGTTTTCGACGGATTAAGCGCGGAGAAAGTCATTAGTGAATACGAAGCACGGTATTAAGAGGTGTATTGGTGAAAATTAGAATAAGCACGAAAGTCAGTGAAGCAATCAAGAACGGAGATCCGGTGGTATCGTTGGAATCGACGATTATTTCGCACGGAATGCCCTATCCGCAGAACGTCCAAACTGCGCTTGAGGTGGAGAAGATTATATGCGATAACGGTGCATTACCTGCGACAATTGCAATTATCAAGGGAGAAGCCGTAATAGGCGCGACTGCCGAGGATATCGAGTATTTGGGTAAAAAGGGTTCAGGCGTAACCAAGTGCGGTTGTCGAGATATACCCGTTGTATTGGCGAGGGGCGGCGACGGAGCCACTACCGTAAGCGGTACAATTATCCTATCCAAGAAAGCAGGTATAGATATTTTTGCGACCGGAGGAATCGGAGGCGTTCATCGTATGGCGTTCAAGACCTTCGATATCAGCCGCGACTTAAAAGAGTTGGGAAGCAATAACATTGCGGTTGTTTGCGCGGGTGCAAAGTCGATTTTGGACTTAAATCTGACCATGGAGTATCTCGAAACAGAGGGTGTTACAGTTATCGGATACCAAACCGATGAATTTCCAGCCTTTTATACGGGAAAGAGTGGCATAAAGTTGGAAGTTAGAATGGATGCGCCGATTGATGTCGCTCAAGTTTTGCAAACCAAGAAGGAAATGCAGTCCACCGTTGGCACGCTTGTAGCAGTGCCTATTCCGAAGGCTTACGAAATGGATGCCACGGAAATAAACCAAGCAATTGACGCAGCATTAGCAGATATGAACGTATTAGGAATTGCGGGCAAGAAGGTTACGCCCTTTTTGTTGGACAGAGTAAAGCAGTTGACCGGTGGAAAGAGCTTGGACGCCAATATAGCCTTGGTAAAAAACAATGCAAAGGTCGCCGCCCAAATTGCCGTTGAGTATAGCAAGTCGGGCAAGCACTGATTTAAGCGTGGCTGATGCTATAAAGCAAGTCGTACGTATAATTATACTAAACTTGCATTATTGTTGCACAAAGCCAATCTATTAATTAATGATACTTTAATTTTTGCGAAAGGCAACCAAAATTTGTGCAAAATGAGGCGGTCGATTCAATTCGCGTTATTAGACAAGAGGGAAAGCAGAGCATTATTGCTTTTGGACTATGGATAAAGATAAACCGATAATATCTTTCGACAACGTTTTTTTCGGCTATTCCTCGGCAGAGGACGAGCAGTTTTACTATGCGGTTCACGATGCGACCTTCGATATATATGAGGGTGAGTTTGTTGCGGTTGTCGGAAAAAACGGCAGTGGAAAAAGCACGATTGCCAAGCTTATGAACGCCATACTCGAGCCGTCGGATGAGGGCGGAAGCGTTACCGTATTCGGAATCGACACCAAGAAAGGCAATAAATACGAGGTCAGAAAGCGTGTAGGTATGGTATTTCAAAATCCTGATAATTCAATGGTTGCCAGCATTGTCGAAGACGATATTGCATTTGGTCCGGAAAACTTGGGATTGGAAAGAGAGGAAATTGTGAGCCGAGTTGACAATGCAATTTCGCTGTTGGGAATTGAAAATTTGAGAACGCGCACACCGCACAAGCTTAGTGGCGGACAAAAGCAAAAGATTGCAATTGCGGGAATTCTCGCGCTAAAGCCCGATGTGCTTGTTTTGGATGAAAGTACGGCTATGTTGGATCCTCAGGGGCGGAAAGAGGTCATTCAAACGCTGATAAAGCTTAACAAACAGGAGAAAATTACAATCGTGCTTATAACGCACTTTATGGAAGAGGTTCTTTTTGCCGACAGAGTTTTGGTCGTCAACCAAGGTAGCGTTAAGCTTGTCGGTACACCTAAAGATATTTTCCTTAATTGCGACAAGTTGATCGAGTATGGATTGACTATTCCGCGCTTGATTGAATTGGAAAGCAAGCTTAGACAAAGTGGTCTTGACGTAACGCAAGGAGAAAACAACGTGGAATTACTTGCAAAAGAGGTCGCTGCAGTATTATCTGATAGATTTGAAACGTAAACGGTGAATTATGGCGATAATAGTTAAAGACCTATGTTATACTTATAATGAAAAGACGCCTTTTGCCACAAAAGCGTTGAAAAACGTAACCGTTACGATCGATGAAGGCGAATTTGTTTGCGTAGTCGGACATACGGGTAGTGGAAAAAGCACGTTTATACAGCACCTTAACGGACTAATTCGGTTACAGAGCGGACAACTGGCGGTGGATGGTATCGATCTTTGTGTCAAAAAGCCGGATTTTATGGCGTTGAGAGGAAAGATCGGTATGGTTTTCCAATATCCCGAGTATCAACTTTTTGCCGATACGGTATTTGAGGACGTGGCGTTCGGTCCGCGAAATATGGGATTGAAGGATGCCGAGGTAAAGAGCCGAGTTTTCCACGCAATTGAAAGAGTGGGACTTAACTACGGTTTGTACGCGGAAAAGTCTCCTTTTGAGCTTAGCGGTGGTGAAAAGAGGCGAGTAGCAATTGCTGGTGTTATCGCTATGGAGCCACGAATATTGGTATTGGATGAGCCTACTGCGGGTTTGGATCCGCTGGGAAAAAACGAGATATTGAATTTAATCGAGGATATTCGCAAAACTGTTGCGCCCACGGTGTTAATGGTAAACCACGATATGAACGAGGTTGCCGAACACGCGACGAAGGTAATGGTATTTTGCGACGGAGAGATGACAGAGTATCTTCCGCCTAAGGATTTGTTCCGCAAAGCAGATTATCTTACAAGTATCGGATTGGATCTACCTACCATTACTAAATTTGCTTCCAAGCTTAAAGAAAGTGGCGTTGATATAGGCGATTGCTTGACCGTAGAGCAAGCCTACGACCGTATAATTAGGTTACACTTAAAAGACCGATGAGCGGAGATAGATACGATTACACGATTGGTAATTTATCTGCGAAATTAGTAAAGCGCATAAAATGCGCGTTGCAAAGGATATAATGAAGGATATTGCATTCGGACAGTATTATCCGATAGATAGCTTTGTGCATCGTTTGGATGCGCGAACAAAGCTTCTGATTACTATTCTTTTTATGGTCAGCGTTTTCTTCGCGGACTCATTTTTCTTGTACTTATTTATTCTTCTTGCATTAGTGTTGATGGTCGCGTTTTCGAAGATTAGTTTTATTCGAATACTCGGTACGATGAAGCCGATTATTGTGCTTGCCATCATAACGACCGTGCTAAACTTTTTCTTGACAGAGGGAGAGGGAGAGCCTCTTTTCAAGTGGTGGATTTTTGAGCTTTATATCGAAGGAATCTTTGTAGGAGTTAAAATGCTTTTACGCTTGATTTTTTTGGTTATGGGTGCAAGTATTTTGACACTTACCACGACTCCCGTTGCTCTGACCGATGCAGTGGAGTGGCTATTTTATCCGCTGTCGTACCTCCGCGTTCCCGTAAGAGAATTGGCACTGATAATGAGCATCGCACTTAAATTTATCCCGAATCTTGTCGAGGAGGCACAAAGAATTATCAAAGCGCAAAAGGCTAGAGGCGCGAACTTCGAATCGGGCGGTTTGATAAAGCGAGCAAAAGCATTTATTCCGATTCTAATTCCTCTCCTTGTATCGTCTTTTCGACGCGCGGATGAGCTTGCTTTGGCTATGGACGCAAGGTGCTACGGATACACAGCAAAAAGGACAAAAATGAAAAAGCTGACATTTAGGTCTCGTGACCTATTGGCGGGCATAGTTATAACACTGATTTTTGGTTCCATGATTGCTTTAAGGTATTGCAGTGGAGTGATTATCAATGGAGAAACCCTTGCCGAGCTCTGTCCGTGGATATACTACGGAAGTATGTAGGCAGTCCTTGATTTAAATTGAATTTGAACGAATAATATGATTGTACAAGGGCAGATGCGTTTGCGTATGTACAGAATTATTGTTTGTCGAGATAATAAGTGAATAGTTTAACGACAAAAGTATGGAAACGAAGATAACTTCGTATAGGAAAAAGATGAGAAACATCGCACTTTTAATTGAATACGACGGAGGTCATTTTTCGGGTTGGCAATCCCAGCGGGATGGAGTTATCACCATACAAACCGTCATTGAAAACGCCTTGAGCAAAATTGTAGGTCACTCGGTAAAGATTTACGGCAGCGGAAGGACAGACGTAGGCGTACACGCCTGCGGGCAGGTTGCCAATTTCTACACCGATAATCAGATACCTTGCTTTAAGCTTTGCTTGGGTGCCAATATACTGCTCGCTCCATATGTTTCTATCAGAAAAGCAGTGGACGTTCAAGACGATTTCAACGCAAGGCGATGTGCGGTTAAGAAGCTTTATAAATTCTGTATGTATTCCTCGCCCACGCCCAGTCCGCTAAAGAATCCCACTCATATGCAGGTTTACAAGCCTCTTGACGGAGCGGCTATGCAAAAAGCCGCGAATTACATCGTCGGCAAGAAGGATTTTCGTTGTTTTATGGCAAGTGGAAGCGGAGTGGAAGATACCGTTCGAGAGGTCTACAGCCTGGAAATAACGCAAAATGGCGATGTTACGATATTGAATATCTGCGGTAATGCATTTCTGTATAATATGGTCAGGATAATTGCAGGCACACTCATTAACGTGGGTTTGCATAAAATCGAACCCGAATACATGAAAACGATTATCGAATCCAAAAACCGCAAGCTTTGCGGCAAGACTGCTTGGGCAAGGGGGTTAACGCTCGTTAAAGTGTTTTATGAGCCAGATATCTTCAACTGATTGAAATCTTTATCCAAGGTTGTCTTTTGAGTTGTATTCACGGCACTCACGAATATTTTTTATTTTTCGTTTGATACTATTTATATATGGGTGTTATTAACTCTGTGGTATGACTCAAAAGCGAACAGACTGGGGAGAATATATGAAACGGAATAGATTGATAATAATTGTAGTTTTATTGATTGTTGTAGCGTTATGCGGCAACATATCCGTTGTACTTGCCGACGGGAATCCCGTCGTACGTCAGGATCTAAGCAGCATGATTATATCGGAAGGGCTTGCCGAAGATGCTGTTGTTATCGCCTATAAAGGCTATTTAGTTGCCGGGGTTTTTATAAAAGGACAGCTTCTGTCATCGGGACAAGCCAACGTTAAAACTATAATTGAGCAGTTAATTAAGCAAAACGAAAACGGCGGAAAAGTTCTAGTGTTGACGGGAGTGAAGGAGTTTTTTGCTCTCAAAAAAATCGAGAGCATGATAAACTCCGGTATGAGTGCAGAGGAAATAGAGGAGTTTATAAAACGCAATTTCGACTTTAAAAAGTACCTCGACTAAACCGAATGAACAAGCATAATATGAAAGATTCCACTAACAATCTGCGACATTCTTTTTAAAAAAAGGAGTGTTGTCTATCATTGTTGTATTTTGCTATTTAAATGTCTTGTGAAGCGGCTTTGCCGTATATATTTTGATAATCCTTCTCTCTTTTTAGTATTTTTAACCGAAAACGCCCGAGATTGGCGATGCAATGTAAGTAGCATGTAATTTTTTAGAATCTTATTCGTCAGAATATGTGTATTTTAAAGTAGATTTTATGTTAAGGTTTTAGAATCGAACTAACAAGAGACGAACGAAAGCGATAATATTATTTATTATATTATTATTAATCAATTAGCTTGAAATTATCGATTAGTGCTGTTATAATGAGAGTACAAGTTTGTTCTTGTTAATTATAAGCGGAATATTTCCGCAGTAGGAGGCTAAAAATGAGATTGGATATTATTTGTAACAACTATAAATTGACCAACGGGCTTGAGTCGGTTATTCAAAAAAAGGTTGGAAAACTGGATAAATACTTTCCCGATGACAGCGTTGTCGCCAAGATCGTGCTTATCCAGCAGAAGCAGAACTGCAAAATGGAGATATCCATCAATTACTTGGGCAATCAAATAAGAGCTGAAGCAAGAGCCGACACAATGTATTTTGCGATTGACGAAGTTTTGCCCAAGCTCGAGCGTCAGGTTTTGCGCCACAAAGACAAGATCTATAACAAGAGAGAAATGCCGATCAATCTCGGCGAATATGAGTTTATCACGGGAATTCCCGAGGAAAAGGAAAGTGAATTCGATATTGTCAAGGTCAAAAGATTCCCCGTGGAAGCTATTGAAGTCAA
The DNA here is from genome assembly GCA_028703495.1 of Clostridia bacterium. Classification (GTDB taxonomy): domain Bacteria; phylum Bacillota; class Clostridia; order Christensenellales; family CAG-314; genus JAQVMT01. The sequence continues at coordinate 37,362 of JAQVMT010000002.1, forward strand.
GGAAGCGGCTGAAAACCTTGAACTTATCGATCACGACTTCTACGTTTTCCTAAACTCCGCAACTAATCAGATTGAAGTGGTATACCGCAGATCCGATGGAAAAATCGGATTGTTACAGCCCTACATCGAGGATTGATAATTATTTATTAATGTTCCACGCGAATTGAGCGTTAAATTCTTTGTTCTTATACGATTTTCGATAAAATAAAAAGTGGGAGGCTCAGTGCTATAGCCCCAAAAAGTTGGACACAAATGTGAAAAACGTTTTGGAGGTGCATTTCATAGAGACCTCCCATTTTATTTATTTATATTTGATATTAGTCCAAGCTGAAAATACTATATCTTTTTACTTTGTCCAAGAAAAAATGAACATAAAAAAATATGAAAAAAATTTGATTTAGTGCTTCAAAACAGTTGACATTATTTTTTTAAGTGTTTATAATGGCATTAGCAATCAGGAGATGAGATTGCTAACACGGCACAAGCAAGTGTGCTAACAATCAAATTGAAAGCTTGCTAATATTAAATGGCAATAAGCCACAGGAGGAATACTATGAACTGTAAATATTATCCTATTGTAAGGAAAAACGATATGACTGATTTATTTGATTTTGATGACTTCTTCAAGCCCTTTGTGATGGATCGCAAGACTGCGCCATTTATAAGAACGGACATAAGCGAGAAAGACAAGTCATATTTACTAGAAATGGATATGCCCGGATTTTCGAAAGACGAGATAACCTTGGGATTTGACAACGGTTATTTGACAGTAACCGCTGCAAAGCAAGAGAAAATCGACGAAAAGGAGAAGGGCAGGTACATTAGGCGTGAAAGAGTATACGGAAGCACCAGCAGGAGCTTTTACATCGGTGATGTAGACGAAAGCAGTATCGAAGCAGAATTCAAGGACGGAACCTTGGTTATCGAAATACCCAAGGAAGAGCCTAAGAAGATTGAAAACAAGACTATTGCAATCAAATAACGAAAGAAGCATCATTTCGGGGAATAATCTCCCGATTTGAATTCGATTAGCGTCTGCCATTGATAAATAAGCTGACGATAGGTTTTTGACACTTCGTACTCGATTTCGAATGGCAATTATGCGAAAAATAATTAATCGAAGAAAGAGGCATTTGCATAGAGCACTTGCCTCTTTCTGCATGTAGGAAGCCGATTTGCCTTAGCATATAGCGTGAAATGATTTATGGGTAATCAATGTTCTTGCGCCACTTTGGATTTTGCGCAATTCAATACTATGAGAGTATATGTGTTTATTCAATCTGCATTTTAAAATGTATCGGTCTGTTCAAATATACCTTATGCTAATCCACTTCTACTTTCAACCTTTTCATCGGTATCTTTTTGGTCTAAAGTTCCCAAAAATGCTCGTACGTAGCTTATGCTACGCCCTGCGCTTTTTGAAAACTCTATCCTCAAAAATCCACTCGCCAAAATGCTGAAATTAGGCGTTACTTAGTACATATTTGATTTGCAAAAAACCCTATTTGTGGTATACTGTATGTATGGAAACTAAGATGCTTGCCGTATGTGCAGAGAGTTGTAAGCTTGCGGCTGAATTGATTAAAAAAGGGGAAATTGTTGCCTTTCCGACTGAGACGGTTTATGGTTTGGGTGCAAATGCCTACGATACCGATGCTGTTGCAAAGATATTTGTTGCAAAGAACCGTCCGCATGACAATCCGCTTATTGTCCACGTTGCCACAACCGAGCAGGTTGCGGAGTTTGCCTACGTTAACGAGTTTGCCAGAAAAACCATGGAGACATTTTTGCCGGGAAGTCTGACTGTTGTGTTACCGAAAAAGTCGACGATTCCTTCGGCTGTGACGGCGGGATTCGAGACGGTCGCGGTTCGGATTCCTTTATCAAAGGAAGCGCGGATGTTCTTGTCCGAATGCAGCGTTCCTGTGTGTGCTCCGAGTGCGAATACCAGCACTCGCCCCAGTCCAACTAGGGCAAAGGATGTATTCGAGGATTTACAGGGTAAGATACCGCTTATACTATGTGGAAAGGACTGCGATGTCGGGATTGAGTCAACGGTTTTGGACCTAACGAGTGATACTCCTACAATACTCCGACCGGGTGTTGTAACCAAATCCGTTTTGGAAAGGGGTTTGGGAATTTCAGTGCGCGATTTTTCCGCGGAGAATAAGAAGGTCAATTCGCCCGGACTTCGATACAAGCACTATGCTCCGTCGGTTCCCGTGCTATTAAACACGAATGGCGACGTTGTTAAGGTTGTGGAAAAGATCGATGAGCTGCACAAAAGTTATGACAAGATTGCGCTCTTTGCAGATTCCGATGTCTGCGATCGGGTTATGCACAAGATAAACGGGCAGGAACTGCTTATTGAGGTCTTACCGCCGACTGCGGAGGGCGTTGCAGAGCGTATCTTTGCTCTTTTTAGAGATTATGAGAAGAGATGTCAAGCCATCGTCATGGTTTTTGAGGATAAAAGCGAGTTTGGGCGAAGCGTTCTCAATAGGTTAATGAAAAGCTGTGGTTCTCACACTTTCTAGGTAAGGAAGCGTAATATGTATGCAAGCACGTTTTGCTTGATGTGCGACCCGAGTGGTCGGTGCATTGAAATTAGTATGATGGTACACGTACTTCGGATTATTTGAATTATGTTAGAGAGGAATTGAAGATATGAAAATTGCTTTCGGTTGTGACCACGGTGGTTACGAATTAAAAAAAGAGTTGATAAAATATCTCGGCGAGAGATATGAGACAGTGGATTGCGGCACGTTTTCCAAGGAAAGGTGCGACTATCCCGACTATGCAGAGGCTGTTTGCAGATGTATTAATACTGGCGAAGCCGATATCGGAGTGCTTGTATGCAAAACGGGAATGGGAATGTGTATGTGCGCGAATAAAATGGAAGGTATTCGTTGCGCTTTAGTTAAGAGCGACTATTTGGTTACCATGGCAAGGAAGCACAACAATGCGAATGTTATTGCATTGGGACAGGGCGACACCTCCGAAGAAGACGCAAGGCGTTACTGTGATTTGTTTATTTCGACCGAGTTTGAAGGTGGCAGGCACGAGAACAGGGTGCGCAAAATGATGAGCTTGAAGTAAGCGAAGCTCATAACGCACGGCAACGCCGATGGAAACGCGCATAGTGCGACCTAAATGAGTAGCTTGAAGTAAGCGAAGCTCCTAACGCACGGCAACGCCGACGGATACGCACATTGTGCGACCTGAATGAGGAGCGGTGCATACAGTATATCATTTTAAGGTGAAAGTTCGTGTCGTTGCAAAGCCGAACGAAAAGCTAAAGCCGTCCAAAAGAGTAGCCTGGTGTAAAAAATCGGAGAGAACAAGGAAAATCGCGGAGATATTTATATGGGATTTACAGAGCAAGAAAAGAGGGATATGATCGTATATCAGATCTATCCGAGGAGCTTTCTAGATACAAACGGAGATGGCGTTGGAGATATAAGAGGGATTATCGAAAAGATTCCTTATATTAAGAGCTTGGGCGTAAACGCTGTATGGTTGTCGCCTATCTACCAATCCCCCAATGCCGATTACGGATATGACATCAGCGATTATTTAAGCATAAATCCCGAGTACGGCTATATGGCTGATTTTGACGAGATGTTGCAAATCATGCATGCCAACGGTATTAAGCTTATTATGGATTTGGTGCTTAATCATACTTCTGATAAGCATCGATGGTTCGAACAGTGCAAAACAAATTCCGATTATCGTAATTATTATTTCTGGAAGGATGGTAAGGGCAATAATCCGCCAAATAATTGGAGTTCTTTCTTCACGGGAAGCGCGTGGGAGTACGACAAGAGTCTAGACAGTTGGTATTTGCACCTATTTGACAAGGGACAGCCCGATTTAAATTATGGTAACCCTCGGGTAGTAGACGAGATCGAAAAGATAATGACTTTCTGGTTAGAAAAGGGTGTGGACGGATTTCGTTGCGATGTAATTACTATTATTTCCAAGAAAGAGGGACTTCCCGACGGGCGCAAAAGGTTAGCTCTGACCGGACGGGAGCATTATTTGGATTATGAGGATGTTTTTCCGTTGTTGAAAAAGTTTAAGAAAGACGTTTTCGATAAATACGATGCGTTTACCGTCGGAGAAAGTGTGTTTATTACACCGAAAACGGCACTTAAGTATATCGGCGAGGACAAGTCGCTTGACTGCGTGTTCGCCTTCGACCATATGGGCGCGGACAACAGAATGGGCGTTAAGCAGTTAGTCTGCAAATTCGACCTTCGTAAGCTCAAAAAAGCCATTTCAAGGTGGCAAACTTCGTTGTACGGAAAGGCTTTGAATACCATATACTTTGAAAATCACGACCAACCGCGCATTGTGGGCAGATACTGTTCGGATAAGCTTTATGTCGAGAAGGGTGCAAAGATGATTGCCGTATTGGAGTTTTCTCTTACCGGAATACCTTTTTTGTATCAAGGACAGGAATTGGGATCGACGAGTGCAAGAATGAGTAACCTTGAAGATTACCGCGATGTCGAAAGCAAGCGAATGTATGAGCTTTTGCGTAATAAGCTGCATATGTCGCACAAAAAAGCTATGTCGAGGATTGCATATTCGTCGAGGGACAACGCGCGAACGCCGATGCAATGGAATTACACTAAGAATGCGGGGTTTAGCACCGCCGATGAAACGTGGCTTGCCGTCAATCCAAACTATTCGGATATAAACGTTGAGAGGCAGGAGAATCTTAGGGACAGCGTTCTTCGGTTTTACAGAGATATGATTGCATTGAGGAAGCAGACTGCCGCACTTTCCTGTGGAAAATATGAAGAGCTGTTTTCGGGCAGTAAGGAGCTTTTCGCATTTACAAAGAGTTTGGATGATCAGCTTTTGCTGGTTATGTGCAATTTTTCTGCGGGAGTAACCAAGGTTAGCCTTCCGAGTAGGTTTGATGGAAAGCTTAGGACGCCGCTTATCGGGAATTATCCGAACATAACCTGTGGATCCGCTGCATTTTGCCTAAGACCGTACGAAGCTGTGGTATTTAGAATCGAGGAGATGCCCGAAAGTAAGCGCAAATCTAATGACGAGATTGTAAAAATCCTTCTTGCGGAGAAAAAGAAGGCGGAAAAAGTAAGAAGAAAAGACAAGGAGAACAGATGAATCCTCCATCGGTCAGAAAAAACGCTTATGCGTATATCGCGGATTGCAACCGCGGAAAGATGTCCGCCCAAGCCTTGGACTTTTACGGCAGGAAGTTTTCTTATCAGAAGCTATTCGGCTTGATAGAACTTTGCAGTAACGGTTTGAGTGAGCTGGGAGTGGGACGAAACAGCGTTGTTACTCTATGTCTTCCGAATATTCCGCAACACATTATTGCATTTTACGCTGTAAATCGGCTTAACGCAATATGTAATATTATTCATCCGCTTACACCCGTGGAAACGGTGAAGGAGGATATGAAGAAGCTTGGAAGCAAATATTTGATTGCTTCGGATACAGTGTTGGGGCATAGTCGCTGTACCGATATCACCGTAATTTACTGCAAGGTTAACGCTATGATGGGTGCGTTCAAAAAAGCCGCGTACCGCTTTATGGATAAATCGCATTTTAAAGCGTACAGAAATTACATCGATTTTCTGTCGTTGCTGTCAAAAAAACATAAGAGCTACAAATTCGTTGAGACCGATGAATATGACCACCCCTGTTGTTATTTGCACAGCGGAGGTACGACGGGACAGCCGAAGACCATCGTTATAGGAAACGGCGCTTTGAATTCGCTTGCCGACAATGTAAGCTGGTATTTGTGCGACTTCGATAGGAGCGCGTTCAGCGTGTATTCGGTATTGCCGATGTTCCACGGGTTTGGCTTAGGCATCAATATTCATACTACACTAAGCGTCGGCTCCAAGCAGTACCTCATTGCCAAGTTCAACCCAAACGAAGCCGTCAAGATGGTTGCGGATAAAAAGGTCAATATGATAAACGGTGTCCCCTCCCTGTTTAGGTCTTTGCTTTCGTGCAAGGCGTATCGTAAGGGAAGTTTGAGCAATCTCAAGCTGTGCTTTATGGGCGGCGATACCTTCACCAAGGAGTTTGTGGATAAGTTCAATGCCGAGGTCACGGGAAGCTCTGACAAGAGGGTGCTTTACGTCGGCTACGGACTGACCGAGGTCATTGCCATTTGCGCGATGAACAATCCTTTTCATTATAAAGACGGTTCCTGCGGTACGGCTCCCGAGGGCTTCTATGTTGAAACCTTCGCAGACGGTAAAATGCTGGAAAGAGGCATGAATGGCGAGATATGCGTGAGCGGCGCGACACTTATGTTGGAGTACAAGGACGACAAGAAAGCCACCGATGAGGTAATTTTCGAGTACGATGGAAAAAGGTGGTTGCGTACGGGCGATTACGGCTATGTGGATAAGGACGGATTTTTGTTTTTTATACAGCGTATGAAACACATCATCGTGCGCAAGGGCGTCAACATCTTCCCCAGCGAAGTCGAAGCCGTAATAAATCAGTTGGACTTCGTTAAAAAAAGTTGCGTCATGGGCGTGGATACCGTGAACCAAACCCAAAAGGTTCGAGCATACGTCCAACTTAACGAAAACCTTGAATTGACCGATGAAATAAAAGACTATTACACGCATACTATCTGCGAAAGCGTTAAAAAGAAGCTTGTTAGATATGCGGTTCCCGAAGAAATTGTCTACGTTGACGGTTTCCCAAGGACGAAGGTCGGAAAAATCGATACGATTGCATTAAGCAAGATTGAATGTAAGGTTTTTAATGTCGGTCGTTGAGAATTGTTGAATGGATGGTTGTTATTGTCGGTCGTGAAGTGGAATTGACTGTGCGAGCTTGCTTATAGAAATTATAGATGCAAGTAATATATGAGCTTGCGACAAAAGTAGAGTTAGTGATTACGCAACGGCAATAGGAATACGACTGACGTACAGAAAAGCATTTACAAATGCGCTATATTAGCGGGATAGAAATACTATACAACATATAAGACGCCTTAAAAGGTTTACAAATCCATTAAAATAGTGTAACATAAGCGTGTTGCCTGTTTGGTGAGCTTAAGTGTCTTATAGGAGGACGAGATGGAATTCGATAAACTACACATTGATATAAGGGGATTAGGCGTGGATTTACCCATAATGCCTTTACCCAGCGGTATAAAGATTGCTTTTTTTAATTTGCATGGTGCTCAGACATTGACCGAACACTGTGGCAAGGAATTGGCTAAGAGCCTGAAGGATTGTGACGTATTGATAACGGCGGAATCTAAGGGATTGCAGCTAACGCATGTCGTTGCAAGAGAGTTAGGGCACGACTTTTACGCTGTGGCGAGAAAATCAAAGAAATTGTATATTCAAGACGGTATCGAAATACGAATCGATTCATCCATAACCACGGGTGTGGAGCAGAAGCTTTATTTATCGAGGCATGATGCAGATCTGCTCAAAGGAAAGAAAGTAGGTATTGTGGATGATGTTATTTCCACAGGAGCAAGCTTAAGAGGTTTGGAAACCTTGGTTCAGTTGTGCGGCGGAAAGGTTATCAAGAAAGCTTTTGTTTTGGCGGAAGGCGACGCCGCAAAGAGAGCGGATGTAATTTATTTGCAGAGTATTCCTTTGCTGTAAGGGCATTTTGCGCGGTCTTATCGTAAATTCGAAACACTATCGGGTATTGCGTTTGCTCCAAAATTGTAGGGTTTTACTAATTATGTGAGCGATAGAGTGCGTGTTTGCTGTATCATCGACATCTGCATCTCATGTGTGTAAAATAGAGTGTCAAAGCGATTATCAATGGAAATCGGTGCTAAGAAAGGTAAATATGAAATAGATATGTGCAACGGACCTCTGTTTTCAAAGATAGTAAGGTTTACGTTGCCTTTAATGCTGTCGGGAATGTTGCAATTGTTGTACAACGCTGCCGATGTTATTGTTGTGGGAAGGTTTGCGGGCAAGCAGGCGCTTGCCGCGGTTAGTTCCACGGGATCGCTTGTCGGCTTGCTTGTCAATGTTTTTTTGGGCTTGTCGATTGGTGCGAACACGCTTATTTCACGCAGAATCGGTGCAAACGATGTCGACGGCGTTAAACGAGGTGTGCATACTGCAATCACGGTAAGTCTGATTGCGGGTGTTTTGGGAATGGCGATTGGGCTCTCGATGTGCAGGCAACTGTTGGAGCTTATGCAGTCGCCTGATGATGTAATCGATCTATCGACATTGTACTTAAGAATTTATTTTCTAGGGCTACCGATGTCGTTGCTTTACAATTTCGGGGCATCGATTATGCGGTCGTCGGGAGATACCAAGCGACCGCTATACTTTTTGGCTATTTCGGGAGTTGTTAATGTCTGCTTCAATCTCATATTTGTAATCGTGTTCAATATGGGCGTTGCGGGCGTAGCAATTGCGACAGTAATATCGCAAACTTTGTCCGCTGTGTTTGTGGTTATTGCCCTTACTAGGACGGAAGGTATGTTGAAGCTCAATTTAAAGAAGCTTCGTATTTACAAAGCCGAATTGAAGGAAATTCTGTATATAGGTATCCCGGCGGGGTTGAACGGGTGCCTTTTCAGCATATCAAATATGCTTATTCAGTCAAGCATCAACTCCTTCGGCTCTGATGTTATTGCGGGAAACGGTGCTGCCGCGAATATAGAAGCATTTGTCTGGACGGGAATGAATTCCTTCCACCAAGCTGCTATCAATTTCATCAGCCAAAACAGAGGAGCCAATAAACCCGATCGAATGAGGAAGGCTGTAAACTACTGTCTTTTGTTGGTTGTAATTATCGGCGCGACCTTGGGCGCGATCGCATTGTTGTTCTCGCGATCTCTGTTGACCTTGTATAATACGGATCCGGCTGTAATTGAAGCGGGAGTCATGCGAATGAGGATTATTTGCACGACCTATTTTTTATGCGGCATTATGGATGTAATGCTGGGAGTTATGCGAGGGTACGGGTATTCCATTGTTCCGACGATTGTTGCTCTTTGCGGAGTTTGTGCTTTTCGTGTAATTTGGATTTTCGGCGTTTTTGCCTTTATTCCAACGAGATTCGTTCTATATTTAAGCTATCCCGTGTCGTGGGTGATAACGGCAATCGCGCACTATATATGCTATCTGTATGCAAGGAAAAAGCTAGAAAAAAAGATTGCCGAGCAAAAAACAGTCGATACTCCCGATAATTCCGCGTCCGTGCAGTAGGTTTTCTTCGCTAATAAAGGCACACGAGAAGAGAACAAGGCGGGAAGTTAAATTGCTAATAGTGGTATCGGTATTTGATACAATCAAACGGTTCGGCAAATGTTGCTTTGGATTTTCACAAGTATATCGGAGGAAGGATATGAATACAATAGAAGCTATTTTATCGAGAAGGTCAATCAGGGCGTACAGCAAAAAAGCGGTGGAACGCGATAAATTGGACAAGCTTATTGAGTGTGCAAAATTCACTCCGTCTGCGAGGAATATGCAGTCCTGGCATTTTACGGTTATTGAGAACGAGGACGTTCGCTTGGAGTATTCTCGACTTATACTTCGTGCGTTTCGCAGTGAAGATCCGAGTTTTGTCCCCAAAGCCGGATGTGAAGCGGACTTTTTCTATGGCGCACCCGTTGTTATTGTTGTCAGCGGCGACAAAAACGATAGTTGGTCTACGGTAAATTGTGCGTTGGCAGCACAAAACCTTACACTCGCTGCTACCGATATGGATTTGGGAAGCCTAATTGTGGGAATGGTGAGAAAGGTCGGAGAGGTCTATACTACCGTTGAAGCTGAAAAAAGATTGCTGAAGCTCCCCGATAACTATCGGGTTTGTGTTGCGGTGGCGGTGGGCTATGCCGCAGAAACGCCAAAGGAGCGCGCTGCGAGGGCATCGGATACGGTTACTGTAATAAAATAACCTTTATGATGCACTCATATTTCCCTAAGCCTCGCGATATCTAAAATTATTCACGAGATAAATCGAAAAGCGGAAGTTTTTTCGGTGTTTTTCTTCGGAAAGAAGGCAATACCTTAAGCTAAAGGTTTATATGGATACAGTCGGGTTGATATTATCCTTGACACTGTTTTGTATAAGCCGCGCTCGACTGTGGATTGATTCGGGCGTTTTGTCGGTTGCTTTCCGAGGTTATTGCAAAATCGGAAAGTAAGAGGAATTGCCTGCGTGGCTAGCGTAAGTCGAATGAGGTGTTGATGAGTGCATTTGAGGATTATTCGAATAAAGCCCTGTGTATGCTGAAAAAGAGCGGCTATAAAGCGTATTTTGTAGGCGGATGTGTACGCGATTTTCTGTTGGGCAGGGGCGTATTAGACATTGACATTGCGACCGATGCGCTCCCCGATGAAATAAAGAAGACCTTTGCGGAGTATACTACCGTGGATTGCGGAATCAAGCACGGAACAGTGAAGGTGGTTTTCAACGAGGGAGTATGCGACATAACGACATTTCGCAAGGACGGTGACTATTCGGATAACAGGCACCCTAAAAAAGTCAGCTTTGTATCGGAGCTTCAGGAGGATTTGAGCAGGAGAGATTTTACGATTAATGCCATATGCATGGATGAATATGGTAGTATAATCGACTATTTCGGTGGTTTGAAGGATCTAAGGGCGGGCATAATTAGATGCGTCGGCGATCCCGATTTGCGTTTCCGAGAAGATGCCCTTAGGATAATGCGCGCGTTGCGTTTCGCTTCGGTATTGAAATTCGAGATCGAACGGGAAACAGATGCGGCTCTACGGGAAAACGCATACAGGCTTAACTCTATTTCGGGAGAGCGTATTTTCGATGAATTAAAAAAACTGCTTATTGGAGACGGAGTAAAGCGCGTAATCCTTGACTATCCCGAGGTTTTCGCAACTTTTATTCCCGAGATTATGCAGAGTGTCGGATGTGAGCAATTCAACGAATACCATATTTACGATGTTTTGGAGCATACGGCGGTTTCCGTGCAGTCAATCGAAAAGGATTGGCGATTGCGGTTGGTAATGCTTTTGCATGATTTGGGTAAGCCCTTTGTTATAAGGGTTGATGCCAACGGGTGCGGACATTCATACGGGCATAGTGCGCGTTCCTGTGAAATAGCCGAACGCGTGTTAGATAGATTAAAGATGTCCAATTCGGACAAAATCTATGTTCTGGAATTGATACGTTTTCATAATTATAAGAATCTTTCAGGAAGGGTTGAAGTGAAGAGATCCTTGCGGAAGTTTGGTTTGAAAATGTTCATTAATCTGCTAAAGGTACAACGCGCGGATGCTATGGCGAAGAATCGTAAGCTGATAATAACTAAGGACAATTATTTTGGGACTTTGGAAGAAATAACTTCCGAGGTCAAACGTATCGAAGCGAATAATGAGTGTTATTCGTTGGGTAGGCTAGCAGTAAACGGTGACGATTTGATAGAATTCGGATTTGTCGGTGGAAAGAAGGTCGGCAGAATACTGGAGTTGCTGTTAAGCGCGGTAATTGCCGATAAATGCGATAATTGTAAAGCGGCATTGCTTGAGTATGCCGCGAAATATAAGGAGAATTGAAATGGAACAAAAAAGAGTAGTTAGTATACAAGATATTTCTTGTTTTGGAAAATGCTCGCTAACGGTTGCACTGCCGATTATATCTGCTATGGGTGTGGAAACGGCAATTATTCCTACCGCGGTGCTAAGCACGCACACGGGTGGATTTACGGGATTTACCTTTACAGACCTTTCCGATGATATACCCGCAATTGAAAAGCACTGGTTGAGTTTGGGCTTGAAGTTTGACGCTGTGTATACCGGCTATTTGGGTAGCATTAAGCAAATCGAGATGATCGAGAATTTCTTCGACTGCTTCGATGCGTTAAAGGTCGTGGATCCCGTTATGGCGGATCACGGCAAGCTTTATACGGGCTTCACGGTCGAATATGCCAAAAGAATGGCAAAGATGTGCGGCAAAGCCGACATAATACTCCCAAACATCACCGAAGCCTGCTTAATGACGGATACGGAGTATGTCGACAGCGGTTACGATAAGTCTTATATTGACGGCTTGATTCAAAAGCTTGCGAAGCTTGGAGCCAAAAAGGTATGTATCACGGGTGTCAGCTATAAGCCCGAGGAGTTGGGCGTTGTGCTTTTCGATACAATAACCAAAAAAACGACTGAGTATTACAGTAAAAGAATCGACGCACAGTACCACGGCACGGGCGATTGCTTTGCAAGTAGCTTCGTTGGAGCGGTTATGAACGGAAAAACTATGTATGAATCCATAAAGATTGCCGCCGAGTTTACAGCAGAATGCATCGATAAAACCGTTGGCGACAAGCAACACTGGTACGGAGTAAAATTCGAAAACTGCTTGGGCGATCTGATTAAGATGCTTTAAATAATTGTCGCAGTTGCTTTTTTATATAGGCATAGGATAATTGATTGTACTAATCATTTTATGCTAGATAATTGACATAGCTAATAAGTCACAAAGCCAATAAAAGGCGGGAGATTACTTTGCTCTCCTGCCTTTTTCTGTATATAAGAAATTAATATCAATTATTTTGAGTTATCGAATTATTAGAGAAATTGAGGATTTTTGGTTGCCGACATTGTCATAGCAAAGAAGGCATGTAATCGGAGCTAACCGATTTATCGCTTAATTCGTTAAATGCCCAAAAATTCGTTTTTGGCAGTACAGTTAACGCAGTTTAAAAGATTTTTTGCATGATAGAACATATGGAGATATTTAAACGTGTTGACCTTTTTTGAGGGCTTGAGCAAATAACTTTCGCGTGAGCAGTGGATGGTGAGAACATCTCGCGCCCTTATGGTTGTGCAACACAGCGAATCTGTTGAATCCAAATCAAAAACTACAGATTGCTTTTTTCCGACAAACTCCATACGGTTGGGATAGAAGATGAGAGTGCCTTTGTCCAGTTTTCTGCGCGGAACGTTGTTTAAAAGTATTATTTCGTCATCGTAAAAGAGCGGAGTATTCACGTCTAAACCCAAAAATGAGTAATTATGGACATATTCACGCTGAAAAGCGTACCATTCGGCCGTATCTTTAAAAGCAAAGGGATTGCCGTCGAGAGTTTGAAAAGTCATATCGGGCAAGTATCTTGCGGAAAGCCCACAGATATCGCAGCTAATAACATCGCCCTTTGTTGAAAATGATGTGATTTTATTGCAGTGTGGGCAAACGTACGCGAATTTCTCCATACCCTCGGCAAGCTTTGAGGAATAGTACTTGTTACCCAAGCTCTGTTCCTTTATATAAAGGTTGTCGCATATTATCGAGTAAAACTCATCGTCGCTCAGCTTAGAGTACTCCTCGTAATCGATGGTATTCTTTACATAGCATTTTATCTTTCCCTTGCGAACAGAATTAGCCCACCTGGGTTGTATACCGTAACCGCCTTCAATCACGAAAAACGAAACGGGAATCTTGAGCAAGCGGATAAGCTTGACAATTGAAGGACTGATATAGCCGGTGATGCCATCGAGTGTGCGGTTGCCTTCGGGCGCAATCCAAAAGCTCTCACCCTCTTTAATAATCTTGTAGGTATTGCGAATACATACAGAATCGGGTTTGCCCTTAACGCGCTCCACGGGAGCAACGGCAAATCGCAAGAGCTTGGAAACAAAAGGAGTGAAAGCCACGCTTGAAACCATATAGTACAAAGGTCGGTTGACAGAAAGAGCCATAAAAAACTGGTCGTAAGCCGTAGAATGGTTGGACAAAAACAACCGCGGTTGTCCCTTGGTAAGCCGTATTTTTTCGCCCACCTTAAAATGACAACGGATCTTGCAGAGCATCGCAATTATTGGTCTACCTAAAACTGTAATAACTTTATGTCTGGTTTTTGTCCACATATTCCCCTCTTTCCGTTCATTGTATATTATTTTTACCGAAAAAGCAACCGATTACACCCCTTTGCGAGCAAAACAGATAAATCAGCTTGGATGTATCGTCAAATTACTGTTAATAAAGCTATTATGCATTAGTACCATTATGGTTGCGCTTATTGACTTGAATGAGTTCAAGCTCGTGCCTTTGGTCTGCTTTTAGATAACCACGCTGAAATAAGTATACGGATTGCTTCAATTATATAACGAATTATATTAATCCAACCTAAAACTTACCTTAAATTGCTTTTAAAAACACCTAAAATATGTTAAAATGAGCATAGAGAGTTGTGGTGGCTTGTTGGAATTCGATTTTTGGAGAGAATTTGTTTGACAACCGCTTATTCAAGAGTATACAAGAAACGAACAGAGGTAAAATGAGCTTAAACGAAAGTATAATCAGCACTGTGTCAAAACAGTATAAAATATCACTGGCGGAGAACAAGGATGAAGTTGTTCAGGCACAAAGAATCCGTTATGAGTATTTGAGAAAAGAATACAATCAGGACGCTTATGAAGAAAGCGGTTTAGATGTCGATTGTTATGATGAGTTTAGCTCTCATATGATTGTGTCCTTCAGAAAGGAGGAAGACTCTCCTTGGGAGGTGGTCGGAACTTATCGAGTTACTCGTTGGGAGCACATAAAGGAGCATTTTACCGCCTTTATGACCGAGAGTGAGTTTGATTTAAGTACGCTTAAGCGCACGCAACTGAACGACCTTGTGGAGCTTAGTCGTGCCGTTATTGTACCCGCTCACCGTAACGGTGTTGTAATACAACTCTTATGGGAGGGCATTATGCGCTACTGTGCCAAGTACAACACTAGGTACATTATCGGAACCGCAAGCTTTCATGGCACCGACATTGAAACGTGCAAGCAGGGCTTGTCTCACCTAATATCCGATTTCCCTCTAGAGGACTCATATGGAGTAATACCCGCCGCAAACAAGGGTAGCGGATTTCTTCCGCTTCCGTCCGAGCAAATCGACAGGACTGCCGCCAACGAGCAAATACCTTCTCTGATTAAGTCATACAGTAAAATGAACGGCAGATTCGCGCGTGGTATATTCGTGGACGAGCCGTTTTGCAGTATCGATGTTTTCATATATATTGATAAAAAACACATACCGGAGTTCTATACGCGCCGTATGCGCTACATTGATTAGGTGCTCTCAATTTAACGAGTGACATCTACCTAATTCAAAGTATATTTTTATTATTGCGAGCTGACTTAACAAAAATATAAATAGCACAGCTTCATGCTGTGCTATGGTACGAGCCATGTTAGAAGAATACTCACCAAAATAACTATGACTAAATTATCCTATCATTCGCGGATTGGTATTTCGTTGCTATTTGATTCGACATCGACATCTAATCGCTTTCATCATCCGAGGTAGGGGCGAGTTTGGCAAATAGTTCGCCAAGTAAATTTAAGGCAACCAACATCGAGTTTTGTTCCTCGGGAGTGAGGTGTGAGTTGTAAAGATTGTCGGTAAAGCAGTAGGATTTATATGCATAGGCATCATAAAGATTTGCCATTTTCTTCGTCGCAGTAATTATATGAACCTTCTTGTCGTTTGACGAAAGTGTTCTTTTGATGTATTTGTCCTTTTCCAGCACGTTTAAATATCTGTGCATATTACGAATGTTGATGCCGGTATAGCCGGCAAGCTCACCAACGCTTAGTTTTCCGTGTGCAAACAGAGCCGAAGCGATGTTTTGGTAGGTCGGGCTTGTATTTCCGAATATATAGTCGCCCTTTGCGTGTTGGGCGTTCGCATTGAGTACGTTTGCACGCATCGGCAAGATCATCTTACTTAGCGCGATATTGATCTGACTTGTCATATTTCCGGATGTATTTCTCAATATTTCCTCATATAATGTCTCGTCTATCTTTTTGGTGCTCTTGTTCACCGAACAATCGTTTATGTCAACACTTGCGAAGTCCTTATCATTCTCAATCATCATTTTTCTTTCATCCTTGTATAAAGTAACGCAAATCGAAACAAAGTCTTCGAAAACCCAAAACAAAAATGAACCAAAAAGATGTTTGCTCATTTTAAAGTAATTTCGATTACGTCGAGAAACGCACGTTTGCGTATTGCAATTACGTTTGTACTTATTCTAATTCATATTTATCGATTTGTCAAGTCAAATTTACAAAAAAGAGCAAAAAATACATAAATGTTTGATTGTTACGGTTTAAATTATGTGTTTTATCAATATAACATCAAAAGAAGTTAACCTTAATATGAAGTATGACAAATTCAAATTAGAGGATATTCTTCTCAAGAAGATTAGTACTTGTGTATTCTATTTGCAAACAATCTTACAAATGTGAAATGAAAGAGGTAGAGGTTGAGTAAAAATCACATTTTATAAGGAATAATCGATGAACGTAGAACAAGGGCTGCGAGCAGGACCCATTAATATACATTAAGAGATTATTGATTGTAAGGTAATGCGTGAGTACGATTCATTCTCTTGCACATTTGTGGAAATGTGTATCTAATACCGATCATTTTTTCCATAAACAATTATCGTCGTTTTATTTACTGTTCAGATTATGCGCTTTTACATAGAACGGTTCATCAGTTTAGTTAAAGTATATGGTATGTTTATTGTGTGCAAATTGAGTGGCTACGTTCTGCGCTCTTACAAAAAATTCTCTAAAAACCGCTCTTATAATGTCAAAGCCAACGGAGTGTTCATGGATAACTTTGGCACAATAGCTGACTGCTATCGTTATACCGAGCAGTCAGTCGCAGGGCAGAAAAGGTATCAACAGCGGAATGATAATCAATGGTGGTACTGCTTATATTTCAATTGCAGTTTATCTCTGCTTCTTTCTACACCTATACTTTGACTTGGAACGCATTGGGTTGGAGCTTGATAAATTTGACTTCGTGAACGTTATATCCGAAGATAAAGTAATTATGCAACGTAAGAAGTCGAGTAAGGTATATATCATAGACTCATACTTATTTAGTGGGTGGGAATTGAACGAGGAGAAAAGTATTTGATTTAAACGTTTTGATTCATATTTTGTATCTGCTACCGTAACTGATACAATCGAATCTTTAAGTGTTTTGGGTGATAACCGCTTATTGGGCTGTCGTGAGGCTTCTTGTGGCAGACTTTTTTGTGTGCTTTGAGTGCTTTAATAATAAAAGCAAAAAAGAAATAGTATAATGAATTGAGATGTTTGTACTCTTGATAGAGTAGGCGGTTATAAATAGGCGTGTATGTCGAATATTGAGGTAAACATAAATATCTTATCAAAATCGGTCGGGGCGATTATGTGTATCAATGCAAAGGTGGAGTGTGCCGTATGAACGATGAAATAGAAAAGCTTTTGAATATCAGCATGGTAGAACAGATCAAGAATTTTAGATACATCCAATACGGCAAGGAAATAGCTGTATTGGAAGGGCGCATTATGTTGATGAGGCTAAGCCGCGAAAGTATGTTATTTTCTACGAAATCCGCGATCGGTTCAAAGGGGAGATTTGAGATTACGGGAACTGAACTGGAGATAGTATTGCTATCTGGCGACACTGTCATAGTAAAAGGCAAAATAGAAACTGCATCTGCGGGATAACCGAGTTTTTTAAAGTCTGCATAATTATCGGCAGTTAAGAGGTCGAGTCGAAAGAATACTGCATATTAGTAATTCAAACACAAGCGCGTAGAAAAAACGTATATTAATAGAGGTTTTATGTCAAAATGCAAAGTGAAAATAGAAGGGGACACGGGGTTGACGATAATCAAAAGGCTTACCGACGCGAAAATAAACTTATATTCGCCATCGGTCGTCAAGAACGGGGTATACGTAGCAATAAAAACGGAAAATTTGTCAAGACTTATTGCAATAGCAGAGGAATTATGCTATAATATCAATATAGTGAGGTGGTATGGTCTCGGTCGGCTCGTACGATTTGCGGCTTCGAATGTAATAATTACTATGGCTGCGGTATTTGCTTTGATATTGCTCGCATTATCGAATTTTTTCGTTTTCGATATCAATGTAGAGGCGTACTCCGTTCAAGCAGAAGAAACAGCTCTAAACGTACTGAATTCCTATGGAATCGGAGTATTTACCAAAAAAAGCGATATTCGATTAGACGAGTTGGAGAATGCTATCGTATGTGCGGTTTTGGACGCCGAATATGTATATGCGAGCATTTTTGGCTCGCAATTAAACATACGTATGACGCAGGAGAGCATCGGTGAGGTTTCGCCTGATTATTATCAGACGGCGGATATCGTTGCCGATAGAACGGGCGTTGTTGAAAGTGTGGTTACGCTCCGAGGTACTGCGGCGGTCAAGGTCGGCGACGTTGTGAAAAAAGGGCAGTTGCTTATTTCTTCGAAAGTGGAGTATGCGGACGGTTCGTCCAAGCTTGTTAGGGCGACAGGCATAGTCCGCGCAAGGGTCAGTTGCAGTGCGCAAACCGTGTTTAACGGAAGCGTATTGGTGATCGAAGAAACGGGAAGGACTATGGAGTACACTCGGTTAAGAATCTTCAATGCACGTGTTCAACAAAAGATTCCCGACTTTGCGACATATCGTGAGGTAATTCAGACCTATTTGCTGTTGCCATTCCCGATGTTTATCGATAAGGTTGTCGCGTATGAAACGGTTTCA
This sequence comes from Clostridia bacterium, assembly GCA_028703495.1. Classification (GTDB taxonomy): domain Bacteria; phylum Bacillota; class Clostridia; order Christensenellales; family CAG-314; genus JAQVMT01. Next base: position 55,893 of record JAQVMT010000002.1, read on the forward strand.
GTTATTCGCGAATTTGATTTTGAGTCCGTAAAGGTCGGTATTTTCGCAGAACTATACGCAAAAGCCTTGGAAAAAGCAGATTTTCAAGTAGTAAGTCGGGAGGATACCTTCGACGGTCAGTTTGTAACGGTGACTCTTTACGGATTTGCGGATATTGGCGAATCAGTGTATCGTTGATGCACATAGGCGAAATAAAACTTATTTATAAGCCGCAAAGAATATCCTAGGAGCTTGTTCATGCGTTCATAACTTTACGGAACGCAAAACACAGATTTGAATAAATATTTCAGGAGATACATGGAGAAAGCATCAAAAAAAATCGAAGTCGGTACTTTGGATGAATTGATCAAAATATTCGGCACTTTGGACGAGAATATCAATATCATTTCTAAATTTTTCAAGGTAGACGTGATTAATCAAGGTGGAGAAAGTTATTTTTACGGTGACGACAAAGCTGTAGAGGACGCCCTTTGCGTAGTTAAAAAGTTGTTGAATTTCATAAGGACGGGCGACAATGTAGACAGCGGCAGAGTAACCTACGTATGCCGATGCGTGGCGGACGGCAAGCTGGACGAAATTGACGAGCTTATGCACGGAGTAGTTGCCGTTACCTACCGTGGAAAGGTAATCAAGTGCAAGACGGTTGGGCAGAAGAAGTACGTCGATGCTATCAAAAAGAATACCGTAACGCTATCTGTCGGACCGGCAGGAACGGGAAAGACCTATCTTGCGGTTGCATTGGCGGTTAGTGCATACAAGTCTAAGGAAGTCGAAAGAATTATCCTTACCCGCCCTGCGGTCGAGGCAGGCGAGAAGCTTGGTTTTTTACCCGGTGATTTACAGGAAAAAGTCAATCCATACCTTCGCCCCCTGTACGATGCACTTTCGGAAATGTTGGGGGTTGAGAGCTATCAAAAGCTTTTGGAAAAGAACGTAATTGAGATTGCTCCTTTGGCTTATATGCGAGGAAGGACGCTAAATAACGCTTTTATCATTTTGGATGAGGCACAGAACACTACTCAGGAGCAGATGAAGATGTTCTTAACGCGACTTGGCGAGGGTAGCAAAATGGTGGTAACAGGTGATCTTACTCAAATCGATCTGCCTGACGGAAAAGTGAGCGGACTAAAACAGGCGGTAAGGGTTTTGGGTGGTATCGAAAACATTGCCATAATTAAGTTTACCGAAAAGGATGTTGTTCGTCATCCGCTGGTTCAAGCTATCGTTAAGGCATACGAAAGCTATGAAGCTAAAGCCGAATTTAAGGAGCGCGAACACAAGGAAAGGAAGTAGTACAAGCACTACGGAAGTAGCTAAGTATTTAATCTAAGTTAAGGAATTAGTACAAACACGACAGAAGCTGCTAAGTATGAAACCAAGTTAAGGATTAAGCAAGGATTTAGTACTGAAACGACAGAAGGCGCTAAGAAAAAAGGATTTCGGCGAAGTGTGAATCGGATATCACCTTGAAGAAAAGCAATGGGAGCCATCCCACCGAGCAAGCCAAATAAACTATCGTAAGTGCCGAGTTTTAATTCGGTTAAAAAAGTTTTCCGTGGGGAATTGCATTATACATTAGATTGACGAGTATACATCGAATAAGAGGGATAAAATGGAATATACAGCTGATGAGATAAGGAAAAACAACATTTGGATGGGTTCTGAAAGTAATATGAGTACGTCATATATCGATATAAAAGACAAGCGGGTTATGGCATACACATGGACTGCCGAAAATCCGAAGTGCATTCTTAAGATTCAACACGGTATGGCGGAATATGCCGGCCGTTATGATGATTTCGCGCGCTATCTGAACGGCTTCGGAGTTACGGTTGTTGCTTTGGATGAGAGAGCGCACGGTTACACCGACAGAGAAACCTTGGGCTATGGTGAAGGTAATATTTGGGAGAATACTCTTGTGGATCAGATGTTTTTTAGTCGGAAGCTCAAAGCCGACTATCCGAATTTGCCGCTTATTCTGCTCGGACACAGCTACGGCAGTTTTTTGACTCAAAGACTGATGCAGACGGACAAACTTGGAGACGGCTTCATCTTGACGGGAAGCAGCTATATGAAGGGAATCGAGCCCACCATGGGAAAGCTTGTATCCCGAACCTGTATGTTGCTAAAAGGCGACAAGGCTCCTTGTAAGCCTATGTTCGCTATGAGCTTCAGTCGATATCACAAAAAATTCAAGGGTAACGGCTCATGGATTTCTCGGGATAAAAGCATTTCCGCAAAATACAAACAAGATGAATTGAGCGGCTTTTGCTGTTCAAATGCTTTTTACTATTACTTTATGGACGGGATTGCAAAGGCGTATACGAAGAAAAACCTTGCCAAAGTTCCATTGAATAAGCCGATATTTATCGCGAGCGGTCAAAATGATGCGGTAAGCAATATGGGGAGGGGGGCTGTAAAGCTGTTCGATATGTATCGAGCATTGGGCGTAAAAGACTTAACCTTCAAGCTCTATCCCGAGGCGCGTCACGAGGTTTTAAACGAGCTTAACCGTTTGGAGGTTTATACAGATATTAAAAATTTCATTGTCGAACGATTTATGTAGTAGGCCATCGGTTTTTGCCGATAACCGTTTCGTTTTTGATATTATTCGAGTTTCATTTTTATGGTTTAGGGCGAGTAAGTCGCCTTCGTCTTATATTAGAAACGAAGTGCAAAGTCGCCTTCGCCGTTAATGAAAACGGTGAGTTAAGCCGCTTCAATTGTCTTCTATTGTTATACCTCCGCTTTGGAAAGGGATGTGGTCAATCATCGCGGATGACGTAACGGGAGAAGGCAAGCTTTTGTAGAGGTTTTGGGCTTTTATTATTGCATCGTAGCCGTATTTATTGCGAATTGCGTCGACGGTCTGTTCAATCTTTTCGGCTTTGACCAGATTGGGGAAGAATATGCTGTTTTGGAGCGTGGTTGCCGAGCTTAGTGAAGATAGAGATACGGTGAATGTACGAACTGCCTTACAGTTTAGAGGATTCCAATAGCGGTGCAAGAGGACTAATGTTTCCTTGTACATAACTTCGCTTAGGTTGGTTTGAGGCAACGATGTTTGGTGGCTTTCTCCCGTCAGGTCATTGTATCTTATATGCAAAGTTAAGGTTTTACCCGCAAGATTGTATGAGCGCATTCTGGAACAAACCATTTCGCACAATCTCAACAAAAGGGAATGCGCCTGTTCATATGATTCTATATCTACCGAGGAAGTGAAGCCGTGACCTACGCTTTTGATTTCGTCGTGTGTATTGACGGGGCTTACGGGGGAATCGTCCAATCCGCGTGCAAAGTCCTGCATTTTCTTTCCGTTTATTCCGAAATGCTTGGTAAGGACCTCTGTCGGCGCATATGCGAGATCTCCTATCGTGCATATATTCAATTTTTTCAAAGCCGCTCCAGTTTTGCTTCCGACCATCAACATATCGCTCGCGGGCAGTGAGTAAATAACTTCGGGAAAGCTTTCGTATGGAATTACAGTGGTTGCATCGGGCTTTTTTATGTCTGAACCGAGTTTTGCAAAGACCTTGTTAAAGGAAACACCGACGGAGATTGTAAGTCCCGTTTCCCGCTTTATAACTTCGCGCAACTCGTTTGCGATTGCTTCTCCGTCGCCCAAGACGGCGGAATGAGATACGTCTAGCCAACATTCGTCCAATCCCATACTCTCCACCAAATCGGTGTATCTATAATAAATGCTTTGCACGGCTTTGGAGTAGAAGGAGTACGCTCCGAAGGTTGGGCGGACCACAATCAATTCGGGGCATTTTTGTTGAGCTTGCCAAATAGCCTCACCGGTTTTAACTCCCATTTGCTTGGCTTTGGTGTTCTTTGCCAGCACGATTCCGTGTCTCATCTCGGGATTGCCGCATACCGCTACATATTTATCCGCCAAATACGGATCGTTCGCACACTCCACGGAAGCGTAAAAATTATTCAAGTCACAATGCAGAATACTGCGTATTTTCACATCTGTTTTCATATTTGCGTCCTAATTGTCGCTGAGCACTATCACCTTTTGATTTAGCCGATACCTTTTTGTCGCCGATAACTATTCCCTTTGAATTTAGCAAGCTCTTATTTTAACCGAGAACGACACCCTTTGGATTTAGCCAATTTCTCCGTTCAGTATTTATTAATATGCAACATATGCTCGAAATAATCCCGCAAGAAGGCAGTATGTGCTACAAAACATATCGAGTTTTTCAGTTAAATCGACTGATGGTATATTCGGGCATATCAGCTATCGGAAACCATTTCCGACTTGATGATTTCAACCCGCGTTTAATTCCAAAAATGTCACAGGCGTCTTTATTGTTTGGAATTTTTAAAATTGCTCGGTCGTCGCGTTGCTACGCTTTGCGCTTTTTGAATATCCGCTCTAAAAAATTCACTCGTAATATTCAATTTTGAAGCTACTCGGTTTTATGGTTATTATAAACCTATGTTTGTGTGTTGTCAATTAAATAAACATACGTTTATGATAATTTTTAATCCGAATAGGAACCCGAAACTCAAAAACAAATAATACTTATAATGACATTTTAATAGCAATATTCTTATCCTTGGTTGCCCTATCAAAAGCAATATCGAAAAAACGATGATTTCGACATTTAATTTACTTATTTTTTGGCTTGAATGTTAAGTCTGCAGTTAATTTTAATACAATATAAAGAACAGAGGATTTTCTAATAGTAAATTCGACATAGTAAATACCAAGAGAAGTGCCATTCATACAGAATACACTATATAGCTCAAAAAACGAAGATTTGCCGATAATAATTACGCAAAGCAATGCGATTCTTTTGAAGGAGGAAACATGAGACTGACGCAGCTACTCAAGGACATGATAATAGAAGAAATCAGTGGTGATGTAAATGTCAACGTTGAGGCTTTGACTCACGAGGTTGCCAAGATTACTAAAGACAGCTTATTCTTCTGCATCGAAGGTGCAAAGTTCGACGGGCATATGCTAGCGGGCAATGCCGTAGAAAAGGGCGCGAGCGTGGTTGTCACAAGCCGCAAGCTGGGATTAAGCGTAACCGAAGTAATTGTTCGAAATACAAGGCGTGCTATGTCGCTAATGAGTCAAAATTTTTATGATAACAGCGATAAAGCTTTAAAAATAATCGGAGTAACGGGAACGAATGGAAAAACTTCCACAACCTACATATTGGACAGCATTTTGCGGTGTGCGGGAAAGAAAACGGGCATAATCGGTACTGACGGAATAAGAATACTTAACGAAAGGTTTGAAGCAAGGCTCACGACGCCCGATCCGATAGAATTAAACAGAGTCTTTTACGATATGAAAGCGTGCGGCGTGGAGTACGTCATTATGGAGGTTTCTGCTCACGCTATCGCATTGTGCAAGGTAGACGGAATAAGCTTTGAGGTGGGCATTCTAACTAATTTTTCTCCCGAGCACCTAGACTTTTTCCACGATGAAAGCATCTACAGGGCAGTTAAGAAAAGCTTTTTTACGGATAACTATATTCGAAACGCCGTAGTAAACTGCGATGACGACTTGGGATTGGAGTTGACTCTTAAACCAAAAGTTCCAACGGTAAGCTACGGAGTCGAAAATCCCTGTGATGCTTTTGCGATAGATTCTTATTCGCACAACGGAGGAAGCGGTTACATCGCCAACATAAACGATGAAATAATAAAAATAAAAACAAAGCTACAGGGTGTTTACAACCTTTACAATACACTTGCCGCAGCAACTTGTGCTAAACTTTTGGGCATAAGTAACGCCGATGTTGCACAAGGTATAAGCAGATTGGAATACATCGAGGGAAGGAATCGCGAGCATATAACACGAAAAGGCGTAAGAATTGTCGTTGACTTTGCGCATACGGCTCAAGCATATATGCGTATACTAGAGTTGCTCAAGCAAGGCTGTAAGGGTAAATTGATCGCTGTTTTAGGTTGTGGAGGCGATCGAGATAGGTCTCAACGTAGCAAAATAGGCAAAATATCGTCTACTATGTCAGACATAGTTGTATTAACAGAGGACAATTCGAGGAGTGAAAACGTTCAGGATATAATACATGACATCGAAGCCGGCATTGACAGAGACCACAAGGTAATAACCGACAGGAAGAAAGCGATCGATTATGCTGTTTCGTGTGCTAGGTCCGGCGACGTGGTAGCGGTTTTAGGAAAGGGCGTAGAGCGATATATAGACAGAGGTGATACTAAGATAGAGTTTTGTGACTGGGAGTACGTCCAAAGTTTTTGAAAGAGTGGTAATTAAGAATGTGATTACTGCATCAAGATTGCGGCAAAAGGAAAGGCGCGAAAACAGGTAATGATAAGGTATATAACAGCGTTTCTATCGGGTTTAGGTTTGGCATATATATTATGCCAATTACTGCTACCGCTTTTACGAAAGCTTAAAGCAGGACAAGAGATACTTTCGTATGTTGAATTACATTCGGGAAAAAGAGGCACTCCGACAATGGGCGGGATTGCCTTTATTTCTGCGTTGATTATTTTATTCCTTGTATTTTTGTGGAAGCAATCCTTTTTGTGCTTTGTGACCGTAATTATTACGCTTGCATATGCAATAACGGGGTTTATCGATGATCTTATAAAGCTGAAGTTTAAGCGCAACGCAGGTCTTTATGCGTGGCAAAAGGCGTTGATGCAGTTGGCGATTGCGATAATCGCAGCGGTTTTCGTATACACTTCTGACTACACGATAAAAGAGTTATATATTCCGTTTACCGACTTCGGATTCGATGTCGGATGGGGGTTGATTCCGATAGTTGTGATTGTTTTTTTGTCGAGTACGAACGGAGTAAATCTTACCGATGGATTGGACGGGCTTGCGGGAAGCACTACATTGATCTTTTTGGGAGGGTTTTCCCTACTCTTATATTTACAGTCGACAAGTAACGAGTTGATGTCGCTTTCTTTGCTTTGCTTAATTCTGTGCGGAGCTTTAGCTGCGTTTTTGGTTTTCAACTGTTATCCGGCGAAGGTTTTTATGGGTGATACGGGTTCTATGGCGCTTGGGGGCTTTGTAGGATGTGTTGCGGTGTTTTCGGGCAACAGTCTTTTGTTGCCAATAATGGGAATTATGTATGTAGTAAGCTGTGTATCTGTTATAGTGCAGGTTTTTTGGTTCAAAGTCAAGAAAAGGCGTGTTTTTTTGATGTCGCCCTTTCATCATCATCTTCAAATGAAAGGTATGTCCGAAACGCGTATAGCCGTTGTTTATTCTGTTATAACGCTGGTTGCATGTCTGACGATGATTACTTTTTGGGTAATATAGAATAAGAGCTGCTCGGTAACTTATCGTTGTTTAAAAGTATCGGAGGCGTGTTAACGCGTTGAGTTCAATCAAGACATATGAAGACCACTAAATATCAAGAAATGCAATTGAGGTTTTAATTAGGACAGGTGAATATTCGGAGGTTGTATGAAGAAGGCTGTTGTAATAGGCTATGGCATAAGTGGACGAAGCGCGGCTATATTATTGAAAAAGCAAGGCTATGAGGTTTACATATACGACGACTTGACCGTTATTCAAAAAGATAACGGGGAGAGAGAAACACAAAGCAACTCCATGCCGATCGAGCAATCTGCCGATAATCCGATATCTGTGGATCTACCCTCTGTTTTCGACAGCCTGAACGACTGTAGTAAGGCATATGTCACAGACGATAAAGGTAGATTGTCCCCGATAGGCGACTACAAATTTGATCTAGCTATTGTAAGTCCGGGAATGAGTCCGTCTCACTCGATTTTCAAGTGCTTTATTGCCAAAGAAACGGTAGGCGAACTTGAATACGCGATGAGATACACATCGGGACGTAAGGTTTTGGTTACGGGCAGTAACGGAAAAACCACAGCCGTGACGCTTATCGGAGATATTTTGAAGATAAACGGAATGTGCAGCTATGTGGTCGGTAATATTGGGATTCCTGTAAGCGATATCGCAGGGTCAACGTATCCGGACGAGATAATCGTTGTTGAGATAAGCAGTTTTCAAGCAGAAAACAGTTCAATCGACTGCGACATTTCGGTATTACTAAATATCTCGCCCGACCACACTGACAGGCACGGAAGTATGGAAAAATATGTCGATGCGAAATTGTGCATTATGAGACACTGTAAGTGTGCTATATTGGGCTGTAATTTTATTAACGACGATATAAAAACCGAAATAACGCGAATCAATCCCGACACCCGCATAATCCAAATTGAAAGCAATTCAGTAAAGAGCGATAAAACTTATGTCGCTTCGAGTAGTATTAAAAACCAAGCTTTGGGTTATTCTTTGCCTTCACTTAACGCATATAGCGCTTGTTTAAAAGCAGAAAGCTCCTATATTCCAAGCAGCGATACTATGCAAATTGTATATGACTGCGGCGTATTAGAATATACAGAGTACGAAACTGCGGCGTGCGCAGTGGAGGTCTGCAAGCTTCTGGGAGTGCCATTAAGTACAATTACACAGGGGTTAGCGGCGTTTCGTGGACTTGCGCACAGACGGCAAAAAGTCGCGCAATACGAGAGTATAAGCTTTATCAACGATTCGAAAGCGACAAACACCGACAGCACGTTCAAGCTTATTGAGCAATATTCATCCCCGTACTGTCTCATTATGGGTGGTTACGAAAGTGGCTTCTGTTATAATGATATCATTCGCAAGCTTAAGGAGGTCGGAAGCTGCGCCGTATTCTTCGGAGAGAATGCCGAAAATTTAGCTAACTGTGCAAAAAGGTTACATTATTCGGATTATGTAACAGTAAAAACGATGGAGGAGTGCGTAAAACAGGCTTTTAAATACGCAAAAAAGCTTAATGGAAACGTGTTGTTTTCACCCGGCGCTAAGAGCTTCGATATGTTTAAAAACTATAAAGAAAGAGGGGAATGCTATATCATGGCGGTAAATAGCTTTATTGAGTGTAGTGATCAGAAAGGATAACTCAAGAGTCTAAGCTTAAAGTCACGCAAAAAATGTGTGCAATGGTAATTGTGCATACATAGCAAAGCAACGGAGATTGGGCAGAATGGAAAGGAAGCGAGTCGGAGCAGATTTGGTATTGTTCGCCGATATGATTGCTTTAGTTGTAACAGGTTTGGTATTCGTTTACAGTGCTAGCTATTACGGAGCGGAGCAGGCATACGGCAACAAGTATTATTTTCTAATCAAACAGGGCGCGGGCGTACTGTTCGGCATTATCGGTTGCACGATTATGAGTTTAATTAACCTTAAGTTCGTCAAAAGAGCAGCATTACCGCTTACCATAGTGTCACTGTTGCTTTTGGGAGTTGTTTTTATCCCCGGCGTAGGCGTGGAAAATTATGGAGCAAAGCGGTGGATCGGGTTCGGCGGTTTCACCTTCCAACCAAGCGAGCTTGCCAAGTTCGCGCTTGTAATCTTTGCTGCTTGGCATTTTTCAAAAGAAAAGGTGGATTCCTCTCGACTGAAAGGAATGTTGCCCGTTGTTCTTGTCGGCTTGGGTATGTGTGTTTTGATAATAATGGAGCCGAATATGTCGATAACGGTGTGCACCGCGCTTATTCTGTTCGTTATGCTGTACATAGGAGGGATGAAAAAGAGATTAATCTTTATAGGTGTAGGAGCCGCATTGGTGGCGATACCGCTCTTGATTATCGCGGAACCCTATAGATTGTTAAGGCTTTTCGCATTTCTGGATCCTTGGGCTTCTCCCAAGGAGGAAGGGTATCAGCTAATTCAGTCGCTTTATGCCCTGGGTTCGGGAGGCTGGTTCGGTGTAGGGCTGTTTAACAGCCGTCAAAAATACTTGTTTTTACCGTTTGCAGAAAGTGATTTTGTGTTTTCGATCATTGGAGAGGAGATAGGATTCATCGGTGCAGTATGCGTCCTGTCGCTTTTTGCCGTGTTTGCATATCGAGGTATCCGAGTTGCAGTAAACTCAAAAAATAAATTCAACGCTTATTTAAGTGGCGGCATTACAGCAGTAGTACTTATACAAGCTTTGGTTAATGTCGCCGTCGTAACCGGTTCTATTCCGCCAACGGGCTTGCCTCTGCCCTTTATTAGTTACGGCGGCAGTAGCATCGCAGTATTTATGAGTGCTACCGGCTTGCTCTTAAATTTGTCCAAACAGGTTGAGTTTTAATTTAACAGGTAAAACTGCAAAAGGTCTATGCATGCTGCATTTAATACGCGTAAATACCGACTCTCTCATATATTTACATGATGTCATCCGCTAAATTGTGTTCTAATATTGACTTCTCCCTTGTTATTGTGATACTATAATAAAAGTGTTTTGATGTAGATCTGCCACTATAATTCGTGGCGATCTAATATGTAATGTCTATAAAGCCGAGAATTAGTGCAAATTGCAGCTATCACCCATAGTTGAGGATATAGATAAATGTGTAATGTGAAGGGTGCAAATTGCTAAAGCAACGGCATTATAGTATGCGGGGCGGAGAGTATCGGAGTTCTATGATCGTATCAAGGAATAATTTATGATCAAATTTCGCACTCCCGTAGCTTCCCTTCGAGAGTTTTTCTATCAAGCTCAGAAAAAACTAGGGAGATTATCTATGGCGCGGAAATTAGGTGGTTATCAACTAAGGAATCGGTAGAAAAGAATTACTAAAAAACTTGAAAAAGTTTAAAAATTAATGTCCCAAAAAGCCAAAAACTCGAGTCTAATATATAGACAAAAGTAATAGTGGAAAAGATTATCAAAAAAACTTGAAAAAATTTGAAAATCAATGTCCCAAAATGCGAAAAACTTGAGTCTAATATATAGACAAAAGTAATTGCAGAAAAGAATTACTAAAAAAACTTGAAAAAGTTTGAAAATCAATGTCCCAAAATGCGAAAAACTTGAGTCTATAATATAGGAAGTATTCACTGAATGGATAGTTTTGAGATTATTCAAAGAAATAGGAGAGAAGAAAGATGAGAGAACCAAGGAAGTTTAAATCGTATGAAAGTCAGAAAAAACATATTTTGGAACGCAATCGTTATTTTTATGACAGCGTTCTGTCGACATATTACGGTGGGCAAAGCAAGCGGCGAATCAAGCTGATGTACGCCGTTGTGATGTCGTTTTTGGTTTGCGCGATAGTATCGACCTCTATCTTTGTGTTGACATTTCAAAGCACGGGTAACACAACACATACAGAACAGTATGCAGTCGAAGAAGGAACGCGATTATCCACGCAAGAATTATTCATGTCGAGCAACGCTTATGAGCAATTTAATTTAACAGCGTATGAGATTACGCATGTAGTTTGCGGATTCGATTGCAAGACAATGGATGAGCTATGGTACAGTGTTGTACTATATAATACTGACACTTACGAATTTATCGAGCTAAAAATTCCCACGAATAAAAATTATCGCTTACAAATGCCTGTAATTGAAGATACGGAAAGATACAGTATAGGGGATGTAGTTGTGGACTATGCGGTTGACGGTAGCGGCGAAACCATAGCAGCCAGAGTCAAGTTGAATGAGCTAGAGGCGAGCATTACATATACAGTATGCGATTCAAACGCCGAAGGAAAGTTTATTCAATTCGTAGGCAGTATATTTCGGGCATAGCTGCTTATCGGAGAGGCGTTCCGTCAATGCGAAAGCTCACATTATACGACCAAACGAAAGGTATTAAGAGCGCCGTCCATATAAGTTACAATTAATCACAAAGGAGAGAAAGATGAATTGAGTACATAAATCAATAATTGTTATAGTGATCATAATAAGTACATTTATGCTACTATGCGGTTGCAGTACAAATGGCAAGTTTTTAGATGATAAGAACAATATTTTTACGTTTGTCTATAACGACAATGCTGATGGGTACATATGCCGAATAATAAAAACAGCAAAACTCGATGATAGCTTGGTATTTCCTACTTCTTTAAAAGAAAAGGTTGTTTATGCAATAGGCAATAACGGATGTGATTTGAGCTTAGTTAAAACCGTATCGATTCCGAATACCGTTGTAGAAATTGAACAGGGCACCTTCTACTTATGTGCGAAATTAGACAATATTTATTACTGGAAAGCTTGCCAGTTATTGGCGAGAGTGCATTTTCTTTTTCGGGAATTACAGAAGTAGTAATACCCGAGAGGGTGACACTATTAGGAAAATCCGCATTTATACGAGTGTTAATGGTGTCCTCTATTCTGCAGACGGTAATATGCTCACAGCATAACCAAACGGTAACAATAGAAGCGAATATTGCATTGCTGACGGAACTGAAACAATAGGGAGAAACGCTTTTGCGTATTCCAAGCATCTCGAATACATATTTATTCCAGACAGTATTAAGGGATTAGGAACATTTGTAGGAATGGGAGGTTTGAAGAGAATAACAGTAACCGCCGAGTATCCGCCTACGCTTTCGAGTGGATATGCCCTTAATGCAGATTGCATAATCTAGGTCCCTGCCGAGAGTTTGGAAGTTTATAAAACCGCCGACGGCTGGAGCGAGCTTGCAGACAGAATCTTCCCGATCGAGGAGTAGAACAAAACAATTAATATTGTTATAATATGTAGAAATGGATGGAACTAAATCATTGGGACCAAACTTACTTGACGTATACAGAACCTAAACGTGAAAGCCGATACATTTCGGCTTTCCGCGATCATAACTCAAGAAAAAAGACAGCCATTGTCTCACTGTTACATTAATTTTGATCTTCAACGGCGTTGTTTAGAGTAAAGGCGCAACTAATATACAACTTCGTCTTTTCTCTTTTGCGGTGATTATCCATATATTTTTAATATTCAATTATATCAGGTAAATTGCTCATACAAATACCACCCTAAGGTAACTATCAAAAAGGAAATGAATTTTCTTGACTTTTAACAATTAAGGTGATATAACAAATGAGGTGCGTGGGAGGTAAATCAATGAAAAAAGCTTGTATGTTTCTAATACTGGCTATTGCTATAGCGGTCGTGGGTTCTTTGACGGCTTGCGAAATGAAGGAACGCGGAGATGGTATACAGATAGTAACGACAATATTTCCCGAATACGATTGGATGAGGGAGGTTATTGGGGACTCACAGGGGGTGGAATTAACCTTGCTTTTAGATAGCGGCGTAGATTTACACAGTTATCAAGCTACGGTAGACGACATCATTACTATTTCAGAGTGCGATATTTTCGTCTACGTCGGCGGAGAATCGGAAAAATGGGTTGAAGATGCGTTGAAAAACGCTAATAATCCCGATATGGTAGTTATTGACCTAATGGAAGTACTCGGCGATGCGGTTAAGACCGAGGAAGTTGTGGAAGGCATGCAAGGAGAAGACGAACAAGATACCGATGAGCACGTTTGGCTTTCTGTAAAGAACGCAATCGTAATTTGTCGGGAGTTTGCCGATAAGCTATCCAAAGTAGATGCAGAGAATAAAGGCAACTACGGTAAAAACGCAAACGCCTATATCGAAAGACTGACAGTGCTGGACGAGCAGTATCAAAATGCGGTGGACAACGCCTCGATTAAAACAATTCTGTTCGGAGATCGATTCCCTTTCAGGTATTTGGCGGATGACTACGGATTGGATTATTATGCTGCTTTTGTAGGCTGTTCGGCTGAAACCGAAGCTAGCTTTGATACCATCGCTTTCCTTTCGGCTAAGGTAGACGAATTAGGATTACCTGCGGTATTGACGATAGAAAATTCGGATCAAAAAATCGCTCACACAATAGTCAATTATACACGAGATAAGAATCAAAGGATACTCACAATGGATTCGCTGCAAAGTACAACAGCGAGAGACATGGCAAACGGTATCACGTTTTTATCCGTAATGGAGAGCAATCTTCGGGTTCTAATTCAGGCGCTAACCCCCATGGACGATTAATCGGACAATTTTATGTGTACAAGCCACAAAAGCTTCTTATGCTTGCGTGTGCACATAAATACTATAAGAGCCATGTGAATAATAAGGAGAACGATGGCACTGTTAAAATGCGAAAACTTGGTTTTGGGCTACGACGGCAAGGTTGTTGTGCAAGACCTTTCATTTGAGGTAAATAGCGGCGATTATCTTTGTGTTGTCGGAGAAAACGGCACCGGAAAAAGCACGCTTATTAAGGCGATTCTAAAGCTTCATTCCCCGCTTAATGGTAGTCTTGAGCTTCAAGAGGGCTTGAAAGCGAATCAAATCGGATATTTGCCGCAACAAACGGTTATTCAGAAGGATTTTCCCGCATCAGTGGAGGAGATAGTGCTTTCGGGTTGCTTAAACCATATGGGACTTCGTCCGTTTTACAGCCGTAAGGAGAAGCAGTTGGCTGTGGAGAATATGGCAAAGATGGGTATTTCAGAGCTTGCAAAGAGCTGTTACAGGGAGCTGTCGGGCGGTCAACAACAAAGAGTGTTGCTGGCGAGAGCGTTATGCGCTACGTCCAAGCTTTTATTGCTTGACGAGCCTGTTTCCGGGTTGGATCCGTCGGTATCGGTAGCAATGTACTCGACTATAGAAAAGTTAAACAAAGCGGGCGTTACAATAATCATGGTGTCGCATGACATTGCCGCCGCCGTTAAGTATGCAACGAACATTTTACACATCGGCAAGCACTGTTTTTTTGGTACCCTAAATCAGTACAGGGAAAGTGAGTACTACAGATATTTGTCGGGCATTAGCCACGGAGGAGATGAATGACACAGTTATTTGAAATAATTGCAAGGTACTTCTCTTACGACTTTGTGGTGTACGCCTTTATAGTTGGAATTATGATAGCACTTTGCTCCTCATTGCTTGGAGTTACGCTTGTTTTAAAGAGATACTCATACATTGGCGATGGATTATCGCACGTTGCCTTCGGGGCGATGGCTGTCGCGATGGTATTGAACGTCACAAACAATATGCTGATCATTATGCCGATTACCGTAATCAGCGCGATATTAATTCTTCTCGGTGGTCGAAGAAAAAGGGTAAATGGCGATGCGGCGATTGCGATGATTTCAGTAGGCTCTTTGGCTTTCGGATACTTACTTATCAACGCTTTCTCTACGTCGACGAATCTAAGCGGAGACGTATGCAGCTCGCTTTTCGGATCTACCTCTATACTGACTTTAAGCACGACTGAAGTGTGGCTTTGCGCGGTGATCTCGGTTATTGTTATCATCGTGTTCGTCTTGTTTTATAATCGAATATTTGCGGTTACATTCGATGAGGACTTTTCCAAAGCAACCGGGCTTAGAGCAAGCGCGTACAATCTGCTGATAGCAGTTATCATCGCCGTAATAATCGTAATGGCAATGAATCTAGTGGGATCGTTGCTTATTTCGGCGTTGATCATTTTCCCTGCCCTGTCGTCTATGAGGATACTTAAAAGCTTTAAATCGGTTGTATTGTTTTCAATGATATTATCGGTGGTTTGCGCCGCCGTCGGAATGTTGATCTCTATATTGGCGGGAACTCCCGCAGGTTCCACGATAGTAGCGGCGGATGTCCTCGGCTTCGGAATATGTTCCGCAGTCGGCGCAATCAAAAGAAGAAATAGAGTTTGATACTCTTAAATGAAATATAATATTGGCAAACCTGTAGATTGTTTGCTCTGATGATGGTTGCATTTTTGCTATGCATTTGTTAATTCAATCGGATAAATCAACTGCAAATCAAACGGCTCATCTTCCGCCAGCTCCATAATTACATCATTTTGCGGCGCAATAAAGCAACCTAGTGCCATATAAAACGAAATTGTTTCTTTGGAGCTGCAAGCGGAAATGTATAATTGCTTTGCTCCCAAATCGCGAGCCTGATTTTCAGCGTATCGAAAAAGTTTTTTTCCTATACCCATACGTCTAAATCTTTTATCGACATGAAAGCTGTCGATAACCAAGGAGTTTCCGCGCGTTTCTTTCTCAACCATAATAAATCCTACTATGTGTCCATCTAAAAACGCTCCGTATGTTGAATATTGCTCGCTTAAAATTGCTTGTGCTTTCTCCCTCTTTCGTTTAGATGTCCAATCGTCTGTAAACGGTAGCTGAACAAGGATATATTCGCCGTTGACTTTCCGATATACTTCCTCAACCGGTTGCGTCCGAACGAAATCATCAAGAGAATCTGCGCTGAAGTTATCTTTTGTGAGTAAATTTATTTCGATATTTGTCATTGGTTGACTCCTTGAATAGAATATTTAATTAGCTAGCATCTTCCCGTGCTCTCTCTAGTATAATTGCATTAATTAATCTTAATTTACAGCATACAACATATATTACAGCATACCCTCGACCTTTGTCAAGGTGATATAATGTACTTAACGTGTGCAAAACATATTTTACGGCTATGAAAACGCCATTTTTCTACCTTATTTGAAGTGTAAACATCGTTTACTATGCATATATAAGTCCACAAAGCGTTTTTTCTTTTTTTTTCACAAATAAAGGTTTAATTCCATACAATAGAGAGAAAAGCTCGAATGAGCAAACAGTAAACATGTGAGCGCAGATGGTGTTAAACTTTGAGCGGTAAACGCGAAAGCGAAGAACCTGCAGTTTTATATTCGATAATTGCGGTTATGCTCGGTGCGGAGAAAATATGAGTTGTTTTAAAATAATCGGCGGTAAAAGACTTTCAGGGGAAATAGAAGTATGCGCTGCAAAAAACAGCGCTTTAGTGCTTTTGGCTGCTTCACTTCTCGTTCAAGGTGAGGTAATTATTCACAAGCTTCCCGATATTGTTGACATAAGCTATATGCTAAAGATTTTGGAAGCTTTAGGGTCTAAAGTCAAATTCGACGGAAGAACGGTTGTATTGGATAACACCGACATTATAAGCTATGAACCACATAAGGAGTATTCCAAGAAGCTTCGTAGTAGCATATTCTTGCTAGGAGCCTTGCTTGGTAGGCAAAAAAAAGCTGTTATGGTTTATCCCGGCGGTTGTGAGATTGGACTGCGCCCCATCGATTTGCATCTGAACGGACTAAAAAAGTTAGGTGTGGACGTCCTCGAAAGAGGCGGATATATTTACTGCGATTCGACGCTCGCGACGTCAGGTTCTGTGCATTTGGATATTCCGAGTGTGGGAGCCACGGAAAACCTAATACTTGCTTCGGTTTTGATAGATGGTGTTACCGAGATAAACAATGCGGCAAAGGAACCCGAGGTCGTTTCGTTGGCGGATTTTCTCAACGCCGCCGGAGCCAAGGTGTACGGCGCGGGTACTTCAATTGTCAGGATAGAGGGAGTTAAAAAACTTTCAGGGGTGGAGATCACTCCTATACCCGATCGAATCATCGCAGGCACATACATGATTGCAGCGGCTATTACAAATGGAGATCTTCTTGTAAAGAACTGCGACCCGAAACACCTTATTGCGGTCAGCGACAAGCTTGCTTCTTCTTGCGATATTTCTGTCTATGAGCATAGTGTTCGCGTGAAGGGATACAGCCGACCCAACTCCATCGATTTAATAAAAACTATGCCATACCCTGCTTTTCCCACAGACCTACAGGCACCGATTATGGCACTTCAGACCATCTCAAAAGGCAATTCAGTAATAATTGAAAATATGTTCGAAACACGTTTCAAGCAGGTGAATGAATTGCTCAAAATGGGTGCAAACATTATTGTGAACGATAGAGCAGCTTTCGTAATCGGAAGGGAGAAGCTTATTGGGTGCGAGGTCAAAGCCGAGGACTTAAGAGGCGGTGCAAGCTTGGTTTTGGCGGGCTTGCGTGCAGAGGGAGTTACAACGGTTACCGACGTTTTGCATATCGACAGAGGATACTTTAGGCTTGATAAAGAATTGAATTCGGTCGGTGCAGATATTACTAGAGTCGAGTAAACCGGCGTCGAATAGCCGTAATTGAAATAATTCACCTGTCGATTAAAACGATAATGTGTATTTATTTGTTGACAATTGTCTACTATGTCGCACATAGTATATTTTTTGTTGTTTCTATAGTGCTTTTATGTCTTAATTGCATTGACAAGTTGGGTTTCATATTGTATAATTAGCTGTAACGAGATGCTGAAGGGATATTATGTCTTACATAGAATTTTAATAGGACACATTACTGCGCTTTCGGTCTGTTTGACTTTGGAGGAAAAACGAGAAATGAGGGTTAAGAGGTTATTGCCGTTAATAGTAATCGTGTTGATTATTGTTTTGGCGGTTGTTTTATTCTTCGGTGTTTTCGTACTTCGTGGTGTTGAAGATTTCTATAAAAACGAGAATGATGAGTTGATTGACAATAGTGACTCTGACAGCTATGTAAGCGCGTATGTTTTGTTGGAAAATTATTTCGGGAAGCCGTTAGTAATGATAAGGGATCAAAGCGTTATCGACGAGATTGAGAGGAATTATCCTAGGTTACGCGTAATCGATGTTGTGCAAACGTTCCCGACGTCTATCAGGCTGTATTTGGCGGAGAGGGCGCCGATGTACTACATGGAGTTTGACGGGCGTGCACTGATAATTGACAGGAGCTTGCGAATTATCGACGTATATTCTTTAGAGCAGGTAACGGGGGGTATTATCGGAATCGTAGGTGTCGATACGATTGAGTTAAGTGTTGCGCAAGCGGGATATGATCTTACATTTGTATCTACAAGCGAGTACAAATTTGAGATCTTGTCGGAATTTTCCAAATGCTTGGAATCTTTGAGGACGAACGGGGAGTATGCCGATTTCGTCGAAACCGTAGGATTGGACAGTGATGAAGCACTTCAAGACAGAAAATTATTGTGCATAAAGACTCTTACGGGGTCGGAGATTATCATCGAAGCACCCGAGAGTGAGCTTAGTCAAAAGCTTCAATACGCATACGCTACATACAATGCCACAGACACAAACAACAAAGTAAATCGAATTATTCGAGTTAATTCGAGTTTGAATGTGACCACGACTGATATGGGGGAATGATGGACAAACGAGAGATTGCCATTTTTGACTTCGGTTCCGGTGCGATCAGATTATTGACCGGGGAGAAGTACAAGGAAGGCTTTAAGGTAAACGCAAAGGGAGTTTGCGATTACAGCGGTTTTTACAAAGGGGAGTTTTTCGACAAGGAAAAGGAATTGACCTTGTGCGTAAAAAGGCTGATTAAGCAAGTAAGAAGGGCGGGAGCCTCTCGAATCAAACAAGCGATTATCGGAGTACCCGACGAGTTTAGCATGGTAAAATGCGGTAGGGTGACGGTTAAATTTGCGGCACCGCGCACGATTACGAAAGAGGATGTAGACGGGCTATACTACTACGCAGATTGCTTCGGGAAGATTGAAGGATATAAGCAGCTGGGTTACGGCTCACTATATTACGTTTTGGACAACAGGAACAGGGTGACGGATGCTGTCGGTTGCGTTACCGGTTCCATAACCGCAGAAGTGTTCTTTACTTATATGGACGACAGGTTTTTTGATCCGATTGGAAATGTGTTCCGCAATTTAGGAATCGTCCAGCAGAAGTATGTTTGCTCTGCGCTATGTCAGGCGGACTATTTGGTTGACGGGGTTCAAAAGACAAAAGGAGCCGTCCTTGTGGATGTCGGATTCGTCAGTTCGTCTGTCAATGTAGCTCTGGGTGAGGGTACAGCGTTTTTGTATGGATTCCATTCGGGTGGAGGATCGATTACTAGCGATTTATGTCGTGAATTCGGAATAGATGCCGAATGTGCGGATGAATTAAAGAACAAGGCTGATCTGAATTCGGTAATCAGTAATACCGATACATACAATTTCGAGTTTGGCTCATACAACGCTTCGCAGGTCAACGAGGTCATAAAAAAACGTCTTAATCAGATTGCCGACAATATTATTAAGGGTGTAAACGAGTGCCCATACCCGTTGTCCAAAAATGCTCCCTTATATTTGACGGGAGGGGGCGTTTGCTACATATGTGGAGCCAGGGAATACATCGGGAGCTTGATCGGAAAAACGGTGATGCAGGCAGAAAGCGCAGACAGCGGTTTTTCTTACGAATTGAGCAGTGCGTACGCACTTATGAATAAAGCTGCAAAAGGATAAAACAGTAGACGGAGGTAGTAGTAGATTATGGAGATGAATACGGGATCTAAAGCCGCGCGCATCAAAGTTGTGGGTGTTGGCGGCGGTGGCAATAATGCTGTTAACAGAATGATATTGAGCAACATAAAGAGTGCCGGTTTTTGCGCTATCAATACCGACTTGCAGGCGTTGCATTTTTCCAAGGCTGAGCAGCGCATTCAAATCGGAGAAAAGCTCACGAGAGGATTGGGTGCGGGCGCAAATCCCGAAATAGGCAGACAAGCGGCGGAGGAAAGCAAAAAGGAAATAGCTGAAGCCTTAAAAGAGTGCGATATGGTGTTCATTACCGCAGGAATGGGCGGAGGAACGGGAACGGGTGCGGCTCCTGTTATTGCGTCGATTGCCAAGGAAATGGGAATACTTACGGTAGCGGTGGTTACAAAGCCCTTTAGCTTTGAGGGCAGGCGCAGAATGATGAACGCCGATGTCGGTATTCAAACGTTGATGGAAAACGTGGATACTTTGGTTGTGATTCCCAACGATAAGCTAACAGAGAATTTCCCCAACGACATCACTGTGGTCGAGGCGTTTAAGTACGCCGATGAGATATTGCGTCAGGGTATACAGGGTATAAGTGACATAATCGTATTCCCTGCTTTGATCAACTTGGACTTTGCCGACGTCAGATCGGTCATGAAGAATCGCGGTCTTGCTCATATGGGATTGGGAATCGGAAAGGGCGACAACAGGACGATCGATGCCATCAAACAGGCAGTTGGAAGTCCTTTATTGGAAACAACCATCGAGGGTGCAACGGGCGTAATAATAAATATTACTGGCGGATTGAAGCTTACGTTGAAGGAGGTTAACGATGCTGTTTCTTTGGTGCAGAAGGTCGTTGACGAGGACGCGGGCATTATTTTTGGTGCGGACATCAAGGAAAACTTCGGAGATGAGGTGCAGGTAACAATTATTGCAACGGGATTCGATGCAAACCCAAAGCACTCGCAACCCGATATGAAAGGTTTTTTCGGCAGTAAGGAGGATGCGCCTATTAAGACTTTGTATGGCTCAAAGGTTGAAAAGCGCGTGGCAGAGAATCCTCCGAAAAACATTTTTGCAACTAACTCTAAGCCAGCGGTCAAGATTGCTACCGATGAGGGTTCGGCTTACGCCAAGAATAACGAAGAAGCCCCCGATCAGAAAGAGGAGCAGCACGACTTGCGTCGACAAGAGGTTTTGGATGAAGCTACTAAAAAAGACGATAGATACAGTTCGACCGTCGTAACCGACGGAGAGGAAGACGACATTCCCGATTTTATCAGACGTTTGAGAGGAAAAAAGTAAAGCGTAGCATATGCGGGAAATTCACGCGCTTTTGCCGATTGAAGTAAAAACTTGGCTGAGCAACGATTGGAAATATTACATGGATATGGTGAATTATGTTTAAAGTAAGGAAATTAATTGATGATTTATTTAAGAAATCGCTAGAATTTGACGGCAAGACAGTTACGGTTGCCGGTTGGGCGAGGACCATTAGGGATAGTAAGGCTTTCGGTTTTATCGAGCTTAACGACGGTAGTTGCTTCAAATGCCTGCAGGTCGTATTCGAGAGGGATAAGATTGCGAATTATGATGAAATCGCAAAACAAAATGTTGGCTGCGCTTTGGTGGTGACGGGCGTTGTAGAGCTTACGCCCGAAAACAAGCAGCCGTTGGAAATAAAAGCGACCTCTATCGAGGTTGAGGGTCAAAGCTTGCCCGAATACCCGCTTCAGAAGAAGAGACACTCTGCGGAGTTTTTGCGTGAGATTGCGCATTTAAGACCGAGGACGAACCTTTATAACGCTGTTATGAAGGTTAGAAGTAAGGCGGCATTCGCTATTCATAAATTCTTCGATGAGCGCGATTTTGTATACGTCCATACTCCGATTATTACGGCGAGCGACTGCGAGGGCGCGGGCGAGATGTTTAAGGTTACAACCTTGGATATATCCAATCCGCCGAGAAACGAGGACGGAATGGTTGATTTCAAGCAAGACTTTTTCGGAAGAAGCGCGAATTTAACTGTTTCCGGTCAGCTTAACGGTGAAACCTACGCGATGGCGTTCGGCAACATTTATACGTTCGGTCCCACATTCAGAGCCGAGAACAGCAACACGCGAACGCACGCGGCAGAGTTTTGGATGATTGAACCGGAAATTGCATTTGCCGACCTTGAGGATGACATGAACCTTGCCGAAAATATGACGAAGTATATTGTTAAATATATTCTAGAGGAATGTCCCGACGAGATTGATTTTTTCAATAATTTTGTAGATAAAGGACTTAAGGACAGACTTACCGCGCTTGTATGCAGTCAGTTTAAGAAGGTTACCTATACCGAAGCCATTGATATTTTATCCAAGCACAACGATGAATTCGAGTTTAAAGTGTTTTGGGGTAGCGATATAATGACTGAGCATGAAAAATATCTTACCGAAAAGGTCTACAACGGACCCGTTTTCGTGACCGATTGGCCCAAGGAGATTAAGAGCTTCTACATGCGTCTTAACGATGACGGCAAGACAGTCGCCGCCGTGGATATGCTCGTTCCCGGCGTCGGTGAGCTTATCGGAGGAAGTCAGCGTGAGGAACGTCTAGATGTTTTAATGGCACGCATGGACGAGCTGTATATGGATGCGAAGGATTATTGGTGGTATATCGATTTGAGAAAGTACGGAGGCACAAAGCACGCGGGCTTTGGAATCGGTTTTGAAAGATTGGTTATGTACCTTACTGGCGTTAGCAATATCCGCGATGTACTTCCCTTCCCCAGAACAGTAAAGAGCGCGGAATTTTAGGCTATATAACGTGCGGTTTTATCTCGGAGAAAGGATAACATGATTCACATTTATTTCGGAGACGGCAAAGGAAAGACGACTGCGGCTTTGGGGCTTGTATTGCGCTATGTTGGACACGGAGGCAAAGCCTTGGTTGTTCAGTTTTTAAAGACGGGCGAAAGCGGCGAATGTGCTACTCGTAATAGTATTAAAAACATCGAAATTATGCCTGCCGAGCAAAACTGCAAGTTTGTTTTTAATATGACCGAAAGGGAAAAAGGCATCAATAAACGCGCAAACAAGGAAGCCTTGAATTACGCGCTTTTTAAAAGTACACAGGGCATCGGGCTTGTGGTTTTGGACGAGGTTTTTGACTGCGTAGAAACAGGACAGTTGGATATTGAGGACCTAAATAGATTTGTAGACTCAATTCCACCCCAAACGGAGCTTGTGATGACAGGAAGAATGCCAACCGCCGCATTAATCGATAAAGCCGATTATGTGAGTGAGATAAAAAAGAGAAAGCATCCATACGACAAGGGTGTAAACGCGAGAAAAGGCATTGAGTATTAGAGCGTGTTTACTCAACCGTTCAAACACCATCTTCCGACTGATTTTCCGCTTAACTGTGTTGCTCGTCGGTTAAACACGGAAGCCGCCCTCCTCACGCTTTTATACCAGACAAATCGTCTCAAATCCTGACGATTTCAGATAGCGTGAGCACGCTTAGTTAAAGCATGATCACAGGGCAATAACTAAATAATTAACCAATCCGCTTCTAACTAGGTAAATTTCTTCGGTGCCAAAAAGGCGCTCCAAATTTTTGGAATTAGAAGCTATTTTGTACAAGCAAGGAGAAAAAATGAAGATTATCGTTGCAAAAGATGCACCCGATGCGATTGGACCTTATTCGCACGGCGTTGCCACAAAGTGTATGCTGTTTACCAGCGGACAACTTCCCATTGACAAGAATACTGGGGCTTTCGCCGAGGGCGGAATCCAAGGACAAACCGAACAGTCCATCAAAAATTTAAAGGCTGTGCTAAATGCCGGCGGATGCGATCTTGGCGATGTTGTAAAGACTACCGTTTATTTAAGCGACATGAAAAATTTCGGTGCAATGAACGAGGTATATGCGCGTTATTTTACCGAGAATTTCCCCGCAAGAACGTGTGTCGAGGTCGCTAGACTTCCCAAAGATGCGCTAGTTGAAATCGAAGCTATTGCGTTTTGCCACAAGGACTGAACCTAATCCGATTGCATGCCGATACTCACGTGATTTAGTATTAGCGTCCGCGGATTCTAGGTTTGGTGAGTTGTTTTATTTTATTCGAGCCTTTTGTGGGCAATTGTTCTGATTTAATCGTGTTTAGTCGTTGCACATGTAAAACGGGCGATTCGGAAGATTGTCGTATGCCGTTAGAACGGTTTTCGGTATGATAGCATACCGCATAGATATGAGAGATAATTCATTAAAGAGCGCGGATTGGATCCGCGACGCCGTATTTTATGAGATTTACCCTAACTCGTTTTACGACGCGAACGGCGACGGTTACGGTGATTTTAAGGGTATTGTTGAAAAACTTGGTTACATCGAGGATTTGGGGTGTAATGCCATATGGCTTAATCCTTGTTTTGATTCGCCATTTATGGACGGCGGATACGATGTTAGGGATTTTTGCAAGGTATCGAAGAGATTTGGTACAGAGAAAGACTTCGATGATCTGTTGGACAACGCACATTCGAGAGGCATTAAGGTTGTATTGGACTTAGTCGGCGGTCACGCGAGCGAGCAAAATCCCTTGTTTTTAAAGAGTGCGAAGCCTAAAAGGAATGAGTTCTCGGATATGTTCGTATGGACGAAGGACCCTTGGAAAACCTTCGGCACATATAGGTATGAATATGGACGGCAACAGCGCTTTGGTTCTTATATGGTGAATTTTTTCAGCTTTCAACCGACAATCAATTATGGATTCAGAGAGGTTGCCGAGCCCGAGTGGCAAATGTACTATAAAGACGAAGCGTGCTTAAGAAACCGCGAATGGCTTATTTCGGTGATTAAGTTCTGGTTGAAACGAGGCTGCGACGGATTTCGAGTCGATATGGCAGACTTCATGGTCAAAAACGATGAAGGTAGAATTGCAAACATTGAGTTTTGGCAGGACGTCATCGGAAAAGTCAAGAGGGAATACCCAGAATGTGTATTTATCAGCGAATGGAGCAACCCCGAACAGGCGTTAACCGCAGGCTTTGACATTGACTTTTACCTGGATCGTCAAGGAAACGGTTATCACTCACTTTTAAGAAGTGTGTCTAACGGCTCCAATAATGCGTTTTTCGGAAAAGAGGGCAAGGGTGATATTTCGGTTTTCGCATACGATTATCTAAGGCAGTTCTTACCTGTAAAAGAGTTGGGCTGTATGGGAATAATCACCGGAAATCACGACACGGTTAGATTGAGTAATTGGTACGACTGTCACCAACTCAAGCTTATATATGCGATGCTTCTGACATTCCCGGGCGTTCCGTTTTTATACTACGGCGATGAGATCGGTTTGAGGTATCTTGATGTTGACAGCGTGGAAGGCGGCTTCCAACGAACGGGATCCAGAACCCCGATGCAGTGGGATAACAGTGTAAATCACGGCTTTTCCAAATGTTCGCGGAAAAAGTTGTTTTTGCCCGTTGATAAAGCAAAAGACGCACCGACTGTGGAAGCGCAACTAAATGATCCCGATTCGTTATTAAGCTTTACAAAGCGAATAATCAAGCTTAGACGCGACAATCCCGAATTTCGCACGATGAAGCTGGAGTTTTTGTATTGTGAAAGCAACAAATTCCCCTTTGTTTACAAGAGGGGGTCTCACATTATCGCCATAAATCCAACTATGTATAATCAAAGCTGTAAGCTGGATCTTCAAGGTGCTGTTGTGGAAAGTATCGGCGCAGTTGAAACCGCCGACGGACGTTTGAATATGTCGCCACTGTCTTTGTTGATTCTTAAAAGCGTGTGACAAATCAAATATCGCTTTTATATATAAGTGTCTTGATCCAAATATAACGCATCTATTCTACATTTGCAGGTTCTAATGCTGCAATAATGATTTTTGAGTTAGATTTTACAGGATTTGCCAAGGTCACAATCGCATTTGCGTTTGGTTTTTCTGAGAATCAATCGTAGGTCTGTGTTGGAGGGACAGCAACTAACCGAAAATGAGGTTGATTGCGTGTTGATTTTCAGCGAGCAGTTTGGCAGCTGCGAAGCTGAGGTGCCTTGGTTGTCGCAGCCGATAAACTGCGATTGATTCTTGAATTTTGGATAAAGCGAAGGATTTGTCATAAAATACCTCTTTTTGGTTGCACTACGGCTTATCAGACTATTGCGTATACGCGTTTATGCATTGTGCATGGTAGCGGCGCAAATTGAGATTAGTAATTGCACTTGGCATATAATGTTTTTGAGTACAGCAAGGGCGCCGTATGAAGTTGGCTTTTGCTGTAACAGTCATTGCGCGTAATAATCGCATGATATGATTTATCGATGTACCGAAGCTTATATTATTGGCTCAAACGCTTGATTTATTTTTGTATATGGTGTAGAATAACCCTAATGTTTGTACCGATGATTCGGTATTGATTGTTATTCTCGATATATACTATGAGATACGTTAAAAGGAGGTTACCTATGATTTTTGATAAGGTTAAAAGCATACTTATGGAACAGCTGAATGTCGGCGAAGAAAGAGTTACCTTGGATACCGAGCTGATAAAGGATTTAAATGCGGATTCTTTGGATATTGTCGAATTACTTATGACCCTTGAGGAGCAGTATAATATCACCGTTCCCGAGGAAAAAGCGGTGGAAATGGTCACTGTCGGAGATGTGGTTAAGTTCATCGAAGAAAATATTGAATAGTTGTGTTATTACAACGGCTTTGTCTTCGTTTCATATTTGAAGTGTTGATAGGGGCGAAGAGTTGCTTTCGCCCCTCAATGCGTATAGTATTCTAATAAAAAATAATCATTTATCTACTCTATTTTGTTGACAATTAATTACCATTATGCTACAATAAAGCTGTAGTTTGTTTTATCCAAATTCTAATGATGTTTTTGAGTCAACAAGAACGTGTATTAATTGTTAGCGTATGTATTTTGGAGGCAATACGTGTCGTTATCTAGAAGTTTGACACTTTCAAATAATTAATGAATATAACAGGAGGAAATATGAATTGCGAATATCTAAATTATGATAGATTTGCAAGGATTGAAAAGAAGAAATTAATTGCAGTTATAGGGGTTGTGGCACTTTTATTAATTACAATGATTTTAATTATTATAAATGTTGGAATGCAATTAGTATATAACATTAATAGAGTATATAACCAAAAGTTGATAAATGAGTATTCTAGTGCTGTTATAGACTTGGATGAGAAAAATACTGGTGATAATGGTGCAAATTGTGCGCTCTTTACGATAATTCTAAAACAAGATAGCATAAGCAGTTGCAATGATAATGCTTGTTGTGGAGAAGATATTCACTCATACATTCATAACGATGCAACTATATATGATAAGTATACGCAACTTTCTGGCACAAGGAATGAACAAAAGATTATCAATTCTAATATTAATAGTTGTTTCATTGCCGATTATTCGATCTCAACATTGGGCGATTATGAGTATAGTGAGTACGCGCCGTACATTAGGATTAAATTTAAAAGCATCATGGATTATGAGAGGAATTTGGATTCACTAAAACTTATTACGTTTGATGAGCGTGTGGAAAATGTGTACTTGAACAACAATTATTCATATATTGATAGCGCTTCTTATAATTCCGATTCGTATACTAAGGGGTACTCATATGAAACAGCATTGGATGATATAGGATTTGACCGAAATGCTACGAACTATAATGGGACATCCATCAGAGTAGGCATGATTGAAAGTAGGGTACCTACTGATGCATATGTTGATTCATCGGTTTATAGGTATTACTTAACATCAGGCACAACAAGTCAACAGATTCACCCAAATATTGTTTCGAGCATTATGAGAGATAATACTTATGGAATAGCCCCAAGCATTACATTATTCTGTGCAGCCCTTGCTGATTTTTCATTGAGTAGTTGTATAAATTATTTACTGAATAATAATGTTTCGATAATTAATATGAGTGCTGCTAGTATGCAGCAGTCTGGTGTTTATACATATAGTGCGGATAGCGTATTAGTAGACAGCATTACTAAGAATAGTAATGTGTTATTTGTTGGTGCGGCAGGAAACGGGGCAGATACAAATGAGATTGTATCAACTCCATCAGACTCAGTTAACGCGTTAGCCGTAGGGGCGACTGATTACAATGGGAATATGAGTTATTTTTCATCGTACAATAATCCAACTGTGTCAAATATCTCGATACATAAGCCATCTCTTGTTGCCCCCGGTGGCAATCTGTATATGCTAGGAAATTATGGCTATGGTTATAATACTAATGTAGATCAATATGGGAATTATAATTGCATATCTGGAACTAGTTTCTCTACACCGATGGTAACAGGGATTGCCGCTTTACTTCAACAGGAGTTTCCTATGCTTATAGATGATCCTGAATTACTATTAAGTGTACTAACTTCTTCGGCGGTTAAGTTAACATCACAAACTGACGTATTTGATGAACATGCTGGAGCTGGAATGGTAAGCTATGAGAAGGCTAGACAAGTGGCAGCAAGTGTAGTTAGTGTACATGTAAGTAATGCATATAATGATGACTATGAGGTAGCCTGTAGGACGATTACTCTTCCTTCTCAAAATACATTAAAAATCAGTGTTTATTGGTTGGCAAGTTCGTCTTCGACTCCTGTTTTCAATAAATACAAGATTCAACTGGTAAATACCACGACTAACAATAATATTGGAAATGTAATAACATCACAGATTAATTGGGTGGCAACAGAATATACAAACTCATCTAACTCTGATATTACAATTGACATACAGATAAAAACTGATGGAGCACGTACCAATGCTATCCAAGACACAATTGTAACAGGCTTTTATTGCGATTTTGGTGCTCATGCGCACGCCTATAATACCCTTGTAGATTATTGCTCTAATTCTCATACAACGCAATGTTGGTGTGGAAGGACTCTTGTTAGTTCACATAACTTTGCATGTTTGGATAATGGCGACGGAACTCATGCTTTTGCGTGTAGTGTATGTGGAATAAGTGGTGGTGGAACATCGAGCAATCACTCTATGAGTTGTGTATCAAATAGTAGTATTACTCATTCCTATATGTGTAACGCATGTAACTACATTGAAAGCACAAGTACACATAATTGCACATACAATAATAATGGTAATGGTACGCATTATAAGTACTGTAGCCAGTGTGGATACAGTGTTAATGTAGCACATACTCTAATGTATGCATATCGAATTGGTATGGCGGCAGAACATAATGTGCTCTGTACAAAGTGCGCTTATTCAACAGTTGAAGCATGCGTTTTTGGTGCTAACGGGTGTATTAAGTGTGGTAGAACGGATGGGTTTGATCCTAATTCTCAACCACTAGTACCACTTTGGTTTAAAAGATTACAAGAAAAGAAGATGGGGGTATAAAAATGAGACAAGTAAAACTAATAATTGCTATTGTGCTGATTGCGATTTTGTCGCTGTCATTGGTGTCCTGCGTCCGTCCAAACGATGAGGTATTGCAGATACTATATGGCGAAACAGACGGGGCAAGCCTTATGGCTACATCGCCTGACTTGATCGTGCTTCGTCCGAATAGGTTGTATGGCTTTGAAGCTTTGGATGGGTACGACACACGGCTTAACGAAGAGGATGCCGTGCTACATCAAAATAGCTTTGACGACAGTCGATATTTGAAAGCGTACGAGAACAAGAACGTAAAATTTCACTGCATTGTCGAGGGAAGCATCAACGTCGCGAAGTACAGCCGTTTGTTGAAGCTTTTGATATATGTGAATGATAGCGGGGAAGAAATGACAATAGGCGAGTGGTTTGAGCTCTATAACCAGGCAAAAGCGCAGTTTGAGGAGTGCGAACTCACCTACAAAGACATAATGAAAAATAACTTCCCAGAAGAAGGCAGTGTTGTTGTAGCTGAGTACTTCAGCGGTGTGAAGAATAATCCTATATGCGAGTACGAGTTTTTAGATGGATACGAGAATGAAAAGGCAGACTATAAAGCCAAGCTTGCGGCATACGTAGATGCGGTTAAGGATGCTTGCGGCGCGCTTGATCTGTATATAGAGATCGCGACCGAGTACGAGATAGGATTCTTGGAGTCTAAGGGATATGACATTTGCAGTTCGAAGGCGTTCTATTCCAACCTCGATTACGCTGTCAATTACGAAAACCCTCACATAACGATTTGCTATATTGCCGATGTGGATTACAATGGCTTAGTGTGTGTGGGAAAGCAGCTTTGGGGTTGCACAAACGAAATGTCGGAAGCCTCTTGGGTGTTTGGAAAATACATAGTATCGCTGACATACGATAATTACACATTGGAAACCGATGCGGCAATAGATATGTCGTGGCGGTCGATATAGTTTTTCAACGCTTACTCGATACCGGTACATCAACGTCTTTTGGTGCTTGCTTATATATGTGGGTTGGTTATTCGAGGTTATCTCATACACGTGATGTGGTTAATCAAAGAAGTACCAAATTGTCCAATCTGTGCGCTAATTAGTATAGAAATTATTGCGTATCGGAGCGGTAGAGTTGTTTAAATGTCGGTTTATACTGCAATACAGGATTAATCGACATTTAATCGTGCCGTGATACGCCAAAAAGTCGAATTATTACTTCATTATAAAGCATTGTAATGCGCCAATGATCAGGAGCTGTGCGCATTTTGACGTGTCGTGATACGGTAGAAGCCGAATAAACAAACACTACAATGTGTTGTAATGTGCCTACGAAACGACATATGGAGCAAGAAAACTCCAAAAACGAAATACTGCGAATATTGTTTTTTTTCGGCAGATGGGGATTAACGCCTTGACAAGGTTGGAAGAAATAGTATATACTGACCGCTGTTGAAAAAATCGGAATCGGTATTCGGTTTTCGATTGGCAGTAGATAACGCTTATACAAAAAATCTAACCGACGGACTTGATGTTTTGCAACGGTCGTGCTTTTTCGACTGTTTGATGCAACATAAGGTGCGTGGGGTTTTATTTGTTTAAAATCCTATCCTCGTTCGGTAAAACTTATATAGGCGTTATGCGATTAAGCGTCAAGGAGGATACAATGGCAGGTACTATCTCGAGAGGAATCAAAGCCCCGATAATAACCAAGGGCGACGATATTGTAAAAATCGTGTGCGAAAGTGTGCTTTCGAGTGCGATGAAAGACGGTTTTCAATTAAAAGAAAAAGACGTGGTTGCGGTGACCGAAGCCGTAGTGGCGAGGGCTGACGGGAACTATGCGACCGTCGACAACATCGCTAAAGATATTCATGGTAAGTTTGGCGACGAAGTAGCCGTAGTCTTTCCGATACTTAGCAGAAACAGATTTGCGGTTTGCTTAAAGGGTATAGCAAGAGGCGTTAAAAAGGTTATTTTAGTATTGAGTTATCCCTCCGATGAGGTGGGTAATCATCTGTTTGATGCCGATCTTGTCGATGATAGCGGCGTAAATCCGTACAGTGACTGCCTTACTCTTGATGCATACAGAGCCATATTCGGCTATAATGTGCATGGCTTTACGGGTGTTGACTATGTAGAGTATTACAAATCGCTTATAGAGAGCGAAGGTGCGCAAGCTGTTGTGTTGTTTTCGAATAAAGCTCGTGTTGCTTTGGATTACACAAAAAATATTTTGTGTTGCGACATTCACACAAGAGAAAGGACCAAGCGCAGGCTGCTTGCCGTCTGTCCCGATGCTAATGTGTTGAAGCTTGACAATATTATGAACTTTTCGGTGGACGGAAGCGGATTCAATGCCGAGTACGGTTTATTGGGCTCGAATAAAGCTACGGAAAACAGCGTTAAACTATTTCCCAAGAATGCGGACGAAATAGCACACGGAATTCAAAAGGAATTGCTTAGAATTACCGGCGTTAAGGTTGAAGCTATGGTATATGGCGACGGTGCTTTTAAGGATCCGGTGGGCAAGATTTGGGAGCTTGCGGATCCTGTTGTGGGTGTCGGATTTACCGAAGGGCTCAACGGCGTTCCCAATGAGTTGAAGCTGAAGTTTTTAGCGGATAACGATTACGGCGAATTGAGAGGTGACGAGCTCAAATGTGCCATTACAGATCGAATCAAGAACAAGAAGGGAAGTTTGAAAGGTAATATGGTCAGCGAAGGTACTACGCCCAGAAGATTGACCGATTTATTAGGCTCGCTTTGTGATCTTACTAGCGGAAGTGGCGACAAAGGTACGCCCATTGTTGTAATTCAAAACTATTTTAATGATTATTCGATAGACTGATTTTTATTGTTGTGTTATAATATGATTGCTGTTTAGGTTTACCGCGTCGCCCACATATCAAACGACGGCGCGGCAAATTGGACTGTACAGTCCGAAATCGCCCTCGATACGTGCATATTTTGCATATTGTTCAATAATTGATTTTTGAGGATTTGATGATGTTTTTAGAAAAAATGGAAGAAGCCGATGTGAAGCAACTCAATCCTTTGGTGCTTGCTTATGTCGGAGATGCCGTGATGACTCTTTATGTACGGTGCAGACAGGCTAGAACTAGCGATGCCAAAGCTAACGCATTGCATGTAGGAGCGGCGAAGCTTATCAATGCGACAAATCAGGCACGTTTTTTGGAGCTTGTACACGAAAGACTTACCGAAACCGAAAGTGAGATTTTTCGGAGAGCCAGAAACTCAAAGCAGCATACCACCGCGAAGAATGCCAAGGTGGAGGACTATAAAAAAGCCAGTGGTTTAGAGGGCGTATTGGGGTATTTGTATTTAACGGGCGATTTCGAGCGGATTAATGACTTACTTGAAGGCTTTATGTAAAGGGGATATAAATGAAAATACAGGGAAAGAACGCTGTAAGCGAAGCTATAAAAAGCGGTACTACGATAGACGTAGTATTTGCCGAAAAGGGTACCGCGCATCCGATTATTGCGATGTGCAGGGAAAAAGGCATTAAACTTAAGTTCGTTGACAAGTATTATTTGGATAAAGAAAGCTTTGACGGAAAGCATCAGGGCTTTATTGCGCACATATCCGAATTTGAGTATTCGGAGGTTGAGGATATTCTTGCGGTTGCCGAGGAAAGACAGGAGCCTCATTTTATCGTAATCCTAGACGGCATTCTGGATCCGCACAATCTCGGAAGTATACTTCGGGTATGCGAATGTGCGGGTGTTCATGGAGTGATTATCGGAAAGGATCGCGCTGTTCCCGTTAACGAAACGGTCATAAAGACGTCTGCCGGGGCGACGAGCTATATGAAGGTTGCACGCGTTGTTAACATCAATAGGGTTATTAAGGAGCTGCAGCAAAAGAACATTTGGGTTTACTGCGCGGACATGGACGGAGAGGATCTGTTTAAATCCGACTTGCGCGGTAATTTAGCTTTGGTAATCGGCGGTGAAGGTAATGGCGTTGGAAAGCTGATAAAGGACAGTTGCGACAAGGTAGTAAGTATAGGACTACACGGCAAGGTGGATTCGTTGAACGCGTCTGTTGCTTGCGGAGTCGTTGTATACGAAGCTTTGCGCCAAAGAAAGTTGTAATATTCCGCGGTTTGAGTTGCGTTTTAATTGCTTTGTCAAGATCTCAAGAATTAAAACCATGGTGTGATTACGCTCAAAGAGGCTTCTAATATAACAAACTTGAAACAGATAAGTTATGTCAATGAATGTTTTAGACCGTCAGTCGGAGGTGTTTATGATAAGTCGAGAGCTTTTGGAAAAAGCTAAGCAAAACGACGAAAGGGCTGTCGAGGAAGTCTTCGAATGTTTCAAGCCGTTGTTCAGAAAACTTACGCGAAGTTTTCATATATTGGGAAGTGACGACGATGATGTGATTCAGGAAGGAATGCTGGGGCTTTACCTTGCGATAACTT
This sequence comes from Clostridia bacterium, assembly GCA_028703495.1. Classification (GTDB taxonomy): domain Bacteria; phylum Bacillota; class Clostridia; order Christensenellales; family CAG-314; genus JAQVMT01. The sequence goes on from JAQVMT010000002.1 coordinate 89,739, forward strand.
CTTACAACTTTGAGGAAACTGCTACGTTCGAGACTTTCGCAATAAAATGCATATACAGAAAGATATACAACGCCATAAGCAAAGCCAACTCCCAAAAAAACAGACCAATCAATAACTCGGTCAACATCGACGAAATAAGTGACCTAGTTTTTACGGGAAACGATCCGATGGACTTAATTTTGAAAAAAGAGCTTCAAGAACGGTTTTCCGACATTTTAGAGTTTAAGCTTAGCAAGATCGAGAGTAACGTTACAAAGCTTTTTATGGAGGGCTACACCTATCAGGAAATTGCAGACAAATTGAATACCGAAGTTAAAGCCGTTGATAATGCTCTGTTTAGATCAAGAAAAAAGATACAAAAGAATCTAAGCGATACTTTGTAATTAATCTCGTGTTATTAATATATCGGAGTCGAACGTCGCAATATAAGGGTGCTAGAAGTATGGAATGTTTGCACATTGAGATTTAAAATGTATTTGTTCATGCTAAGGGAAAAGCAGTAGAGGGTTGATTCAAAGTCGATAAGAATTGAATTTTTAGCCCTGCTTTAGCGTATTCATGCAAAAAATGAATATGAGCAGAGTCGATTATAATCGAATTTCAAAGGGGGATAAATGGCGTATCTTGCATTATATAGAAAATATCGTCCCAAAAGTTTTGACGAAGTGATCGGACAGGAGCATATAACGAGAACGCTCGTTAATCAAATCCGCAACGGAAGAATCGGACACGCATATCTGTTCACTGGAACGAGAGGAATCGGAAAAACCACAGTCGCGAGGATATTGGCGAGGGCGGTCAACTGTCAAAGCCCTGACGGAAAGCTTCCTTGCGGAAGGTGCGAGGTATGTAAAACGCTCGAAGCGGGAAATATCGATATTGTGGAGTTGGACGGCGCAAGCAACAACCGAGTGGACGAGGTTAGGGAGTTGAGAGAAAGCGTTGCCTATCCCGCAACCATTGGTAAATACAAGGTGTATATTATCGATGAGGTGCATATGCTTACGGGGAGTGCCTTTAACGCTCTTTTAAAAACGGTTGAGGAACCGCCCGAGTATGTGATTTTCATTCTTTGCACGACCGAAGCGCATAAGATACCGCAGACAATTTTAAGCCGCTGTATGAGGTTCGACTTTAGGCTTGTCAGCGTGGCGGACTTGGAAAAACTGATTGTCAAGCTGTTAGCGGATGTAGGAAAAGAAGCAGATGACACTGCTGTTCACCTGATTGCGTCGCTTGCAGAAGGAAGTGTAAGGGATGCGCTCAGCAATTTGGATAGGTGCCTACTCATCAGCGAGGGCAGATTAAAGTACGAGGATGCATTGCTTGCTTTGGGAGCTACAGATATTCGCACAATTTACGGTTTGGGTAGGGCAATATTGACCGGCGATGCCGTGAAGGTAGTAAAGGAAGCCGAGGAACTCAAAAGTATCGGTAAGAATTTCTCCACGCTTTCTAGAGAACTTGCCGCCTATTTCAGAAATTTGGCGTTAGTTCATTTAGATAAAAACGCAAATATAGTTTTGCAGTTGCCTTCGGAGCATTTCTCGATTTTACAGGAAGATGCTAAGCTCGCCGATACTCAAAAGAATCTAGATTGCGCCGAGCTCTTCGGAAAGGCGGAAGGAGAGCTGCGGTACAGCATTTCTCCGTCGGTGACATTTGAAACGGCGGCGTTGAAGGCGTGTCTCGGTTATTCGCAGGCTGACGTCTTCTCGTTGGAAAAGCGCGTTAAGTATTTGGAAAAGGCGGTCGGAGAAGGCGTAAAAAAAAACTTGATTGAAGCCGACCGGCCACAGACAATAGCCACGAAGGATGATCGCGAGGTCGAATACGATGCGGTTTCGCTTTGGAGTAAGGTATTAAAGAGCGTTAAACAAGATGGCGGATTGATTTACGAAACGCTTAAAGAGATCAATGATGTAAGCTTTATTCGCGGAGTATTGACGCTAAGTTGTGGTCAAGTCGCATATACTATGCTCTCGACCGGCGATAATAATACAAGATTGATCAATGCGGTTAACGAGTATACCAAAGCAAAAGTTGAACTTGTTTGCGTTTCAGCCGTAGACAAGAAAGCGGACAGTATGAAAAAACTTGAAGTGTTGGCTGAAGGAAAGCTAACGGTTATTTAGTAGTAATACTGCGTGTTCGGTGGAAACTTGAAAGAATATAGCGACACACCATGCAACTGCATGCGCCTCTCTCTTAAGTCACGTACGAGAGAGTACGCTTCTGTCGTTCATCGGCAACGGCTGTCGCAATCTGCACCACTCTCTTCTTTCAAGAATTTTTATAAGGAATTAATACATATAAGCTTGAACATGTTCCTTACGAAGCCGATGGCAGGGATATAATGAATAATTTGTTACAATATAAACGGATTTTAGAGGTGAAATAATGGCAAAAAATAATTTTGGCGGACCTAATATGAGTCAGTTGATGAAGCAGGCTACTCAAATGCAACAAAAGCTTGAAGAGGCTCAAAAGGAATTGAGCGAGATTGAGTGCGAGGGTGAGTCTGGCAACGGACTAGTAGTTGTAACTTTGAGCGGAAATAAAGAATTTCTGCGCATTAAAATTAGTCCTGATGCTCTTGACAAGGATGATGTCGAAATGCTTGAGGATTTGATTATCGCTGCATACAACGACGCTTCGGCGTGTGCGGATGAGGTCCAAGAGGAAATAATGCCAAAGGGTATGGGCAACGGGCTGTTTTAGACAAATCCTCCTTTTCTGCGCCATATTTTATTCCAAAGCATACTGAACCAGAAATAGCAGCGGAGAAGACTAGAATTAAATTCATCGTGTGATGCGGGCTATGTGTATCTTGCCTTGGTCGTGTATGTCAATATACGCTCCCTTCGGTCAAAGAGCTACCAGTTGCCCGCTTAGCGCGACTTTTTCCCAAGTAGTTTTTGTGACGGAGGTCATATATTAATATGGATAACGGAATCGAACTGTATCTAATTGATTTAGACGGTACAGTTTATGTGGATGACAGCTTAATTGAGGGCGCGGTTGATGCTCTTGAAAGAATACGCAGACACGGAAAGAAGCTGTGCTTTTTAACAAATAATTCCAGCAGAAGCAACTCGGAATATGTTGAGAAGCTCAAAAGGCTGGGTATAAGTGTTGACAGTGACGAGGTGTACACCTCGGGCGAGGCAGCGGCTTACTTTTTGAAACATAGCTACGCTAACCGACGTATTTTTGTGGTAGGTACGACAGCTTTTAAGCAAGAGCTTATACAAAAGGGTATTGATGTTTGTGATTTTGACGGCGCTATGGACTGTGAAAAGCCCGATGCTGTTCTTTTGGGCTTTGACACGACGTTGACCTATGACAAATTAGCTCGATTATGTGCCTACTTATTCAGAGGAGTTGACTTTATCGTTACGCATATGGACGATGTTTGTCCCGCAAAGCCATATTATATTCCCGACGTCGGCAGCTTTGTCGAATTGATTTACAAAACCACTAAGGTTTTACCTAAATTTAACTGTGGAAAGCCAGAAGGTATTATGGCTGACGCAGTAAAAGCAAAATTTAATCTGCCGTCGAACAAGATTGCAATGGTCGGCGACAGGCTCAACACCGATATCGCGTTTGCTGTCAATAACGGATTTACTAGTATATTGGTTCTAAGCGGCGAAACCGATACCGAGCTTTATGCAAAGTCGGGAATAAAAGCCGACATTGTTTTGCGTAGCATAGCCGAAATCGAAAGGAATTAAAAAAATAATTAATATGCCCCTTCGAAATCATATACCGATATTTGACTAATCTAACTAGTGTTAGCCCATTCGACATTATCGGAAAAGTTTTATTGATGTTTGTTAGATCGGTACGCAATTTGTCTGAGGTAGGGCAGTGTTTAATGGAGGAGTATTATGGAAGGACTTAAGGGAGCTTTGTTGTTCGGACAGTCGGGGGGGCCGACTGCGGTAATTAACGCAAGTGCGTTGGGCGTATTCGAGGAAGCTTTAAAAAACGGCGCTGTTACAAAGGTTTTCGGTGCTTGCCACGGCATAAAGGGAGTTTTAGACGACAAGCTTGTGGATATCGGCACAGAAGACGCATCGGAGCTTCGATTATTAATACAAACGCCATCGTCAGCGTTAGGCAGTGTGCGCTACAAGCTAGCCAATCTCAACGATGACGACAGGGATTATAAAAGGATTCACGAGATTTTCGCAAAATACGATATCCGATTTTTCCTATATAACGGCGGTAACGACAGTATGGATACCTGCAATAAAATCAGCAAGTATCTAAGCTCGGTTAATTATGCCTGCAATGTTGTCGGCGTCCCAAAGACAATCGACAACGATCTTTACGGAACCGATCACTGCCCGGGTTACGGCTCCGCCGCTAAGTACATTGCGACAACCTGTATGGAGATTGCTTTGGATTCAAAGGTTTACGACAAGGGCAGTATTGCGGTTATAGAGATTATGGGAAGACATGCGGGTTGGCTCACTGCTGCTTCAGCTGTGGCAAGCTATCGCGGATTAGGTCCCGATTTGATTTATTTGCCCGAAACGCCCTTCGATGTTGAGTCTTTTTTGGACGAGGTTTACGACACATACAGACAAAAGGGCAATTGCATTGCCGCTGTCAGCGAGGGAATTTGCGACGAAAGCGGTAAATATATCGCCGAATATGCCTTTGAGAACGCAGAAAGGGATAGCTTTAATCATATTCAGCTTGGCGGCGTAGGCAATTATTTGGGCGGAAGAATTAAGTCCAAAACAGGTGTGAAGGTACGCCCTATCGAGTTTAGTCTTATGCAAAGGTGCGCGGCGCACATTGCCAGTAAAACCGACGTAGAAGAAGCGTACGAAGCGGGAGCGCAGGCTGTACGCTCGGCTGTGGTCGGAAGTACGGACGTGATGATCGGATTCAGGCGTGCGGAAGGCGAAAACTACGTTTGCGAGTGTGTGGAGTTGCCCTTGAGTATTGTCGCAAATACGGAAAAAAAGGTGCCATTGGGATACATCACAGAAGGAAAACCATTTATAACCCCCGCATTTTTGGATTACGTCACACCTCTTATTCAGGGCGAGGTAAATATGAAATTCGAGGACGGTTTGCCACGCTTTGCCAAGTTGAATAAAAAACTATAAGAGGGAACAAAAGTGAATAAATTGGTTTTTTCATTAATTACCATTTTGCTTATATTGGCGCTTGCCACATCGATATCGGTAGGACATGTTGCATATGCGGAGGAGTATCTTCCCGATGATCCTATCGATGAAGGCGACGTGCTTGGGGATAAAATTCAACATGAAGAAAGCGGTAACGACATTTGGGACTATGTGATAATCGGAGCAGTTTTTGCGGTCGTGATCGGGAGTATGTTTCTAACCAGATTTCTTTTGCGACACAAAAAGAAGTCGGAGCAGAGCGATTTGCAGTCCGAATCAAACGAAATTAAGTAGAGTTTAGCGAGCAATTGCGGTAATATTGCTTGCACAAGGAAAGATTAATTATGGATTTTAAGAAACTGATAATAAACGAAATAAATTCCGACTGCATCGGCGCGGAGGAATTAAACACACTTCTTGTGGAGAACACCGATAAAGAGATGGGGGATTATGCATTGCCTTGCTTTAAATTGGCTAAACAGCTCCGCAAAAGCCCCGTTGCGATTGCCGAGGATATCTGCTCAAGTACCGCTACAGACGGTTTTATCAAGGAAGTTAGAGCAGTCAACGGATACGTGAACTTTTTCATCGATGACAAAAAGCTCTGCGAGGATGTCATCGATGAGGTGGCTTCCGAAGGCGAGGATTACGGTCGAAGCAATCAAGGCAAGGGCAAAACCGTCTGCGTTGAGTACAGCAGCGTTAATATCGCAAAGCCCTTTCATATCGGGCATCTGGGAACGACAGCCATAGGCAGTGCGTTATATAAAATATACGACTTTTTAGGATACAATATGGTCGGCATAAACCACTTAGGTGATTGGGGAACGCAATTCGGACGTATGATTGTTGCCTACAAACTGTGGGGCAATAAGGACGAAGTGGACAGAGAAGGCGTAAAAGCGTTGGCAAAGTATTACACTCGCTTCCATGTTGAAGTCGAGAATCATACCGAGCTTGCCGACGAGGCGCGTGAATGGTTTAAGAGAATCGAGCAGGGAGATGCGGAAGCTACGGCGTTATTCAATTATTTCAAGGAGATAACTTTAAAGGACGTCGGAGAGGTTTACGACAGATTGAATGTCAAGTTCGACAGTTGGCTGGGAGAAAGCTTTTACAGTGATAAGATACCCGCGGTTTTGGAGGATTTGAGAGCAAAGCACCTAACGAAAATCAGCGACGGTGCGGAGTTAGTGGACTTGTCGGATTATAATATGCCTCCCTGTTTGATTGTCAAGCAGGACGGAGCGACGCTGTACGCCACAAGGGACATAGCTGCTGCGCATTACAGAAAAGAGACGTATAATTTCTTTAAATTGCTTTATGTCGTCGCATATCAGCAGAATCTCCACTTTAAGCAGTTTTTTAAGGTGTTGGAGCTTGAAGGGTGTGATTGGGTGAAGGATATGGTACACGTATCCTACGGTATGGTATCGCTTGCCGACGGTGCAATGAGTACCAGAAAAGGCAACGTTGTTTGGCTTGTGGACGTATTAGACAAGGCGGTGGAAAAGGCAAAATCAATTATCGATGAAAAGAACCCGTCATTGCCAGATAAGGACGAGGTGGCAGAGGCGGTAGGCGTAGGAGCGGTAATTTTCTCCGCTGTCAGCAACGCAAGAATCAAAGATATTGTGTTCAGCTTCGATAGGGTTTTGAGCTTTGACGGTGAGACCTCGCCATATTTGCAGTATACGCATGCCCGTTGTTGCAGCCTTTTCGAAAAGGCACAAACCGCATACGATGGCATTACTCCCGATTATTCTTCTGTCAATAACGCTTCTGCTAAGGAGTTGGCAATCGCGATAAACTCATTTCCTGCCGTGATCGACGACGCAGCCCAAAAATACGAACCTTGTATTATCAGCAAGTACTTGATCGACGTTGCGCAGCTGTTCAATAGATTTTATATGGACAACCGAATAATCACTGAAAATGCCGCCCAAACAAAAGCACGGCTTCAGCTTGTTAAATGCACTAAAATTGTATTGAGCAACGGACTCAAACTGCTGGGTATTTGTCCCGTTGAAAAAATGTAGCCGTTTTTTATTAAGCGCAATAGTATAGCAATATAAATTAAAATAGCGGCTTAATCATCGATTGAAATTTGTTATACTCGATGAAGTTATTAATTATGGCACTGCCCAAAAGATAAAGCTACACGCAATATTTCTTAACGATTTGCTTGAGCGCGACGGTTAGTCTTTTCACGTAAGCAGGCGGTGTAAGCCCGCTTAGCGAAATTCGGACAAGCCCTGTTTCTGCCGTTCCCAAATGCCTGTGAATCAATGGAGCGCAATGTAATCCGCCGCGTACCTCGATGTCGTATTTTTTGTCGAGTATGTCCGCCACTACGTTGCTGTCTAAATTTCCTATGCTTATGCTGACGATACCCGAGCGATTCATAGGAACGCTTTTTAATACTATGTCGGGCATAGTATTTATAAATTCCAACAAATAAGCTTGTATTTGCAGAATATTTTGCGAAAGCACCTTCCGATATGTAAGCCACCATTTTAAAGATTCGCCTAAGGCGACAATACCCGAGATATTGAGAGTGCCGCTCTCCAGTGCTTCGGGCAGTTCTTTTGGCTGGGTAAGCAGTTGGCTTTGGGTACCGGTTCCACCGAAGATAATCGGATTTACAGCGACTCCTTTTCTAACTAAAAGACAACCCAAGCCCGTAAGCCCCATAAGTCCTTTATGGGCGGGGATAGCCAAGAGGTCGACGTTGGCTTCGTCCATAGCCACAGGAAGGTGACCTGCGCTTTGTGCGGCATCTACGATGAAGCGAAGATTGTGTTCTTTGGTTATTTTTCCTATGCTTTCAATATCGTTTACCGCGCCCGTAACGTTGCTAACGTGTGTTAATACGACGATCGTGGTTTGTGGCAATATTGCTTGTTCCACGCTTTTTGGGTTAATTGAACCGTTTTCCTCGGGTTCCAACAGGGTCAAAGTGATGGTTCCTTTTTTTTCGGCTTCGCATAGAGGTCGAAGCACGGAATTATGCTCCATAACCGAGCTTATGACGTGGCAGTCTTGAGTGATACTGCCGCTTATCGCGTAATTAAGTGCGTTTGTACAACCTCCTGTAAAAACAGTAGTTCCTTCTGAAAGTCCCATACTGTCTGAAATGAGCTTTCGAATGTCGGCAATCAAGCAATTAAGACCGACTGCTCTTTCATATCCCCCTCGCGAGCTGTTGACGTTGACATACCTATGCAGATTAAACAACCCGTCGAATACCGCTTGCGGCTTAATACCGCTTGTTGCGGCGTTATCCAAATATATTTTTTCCATAATGCTCCTTAAACTTATTCGGTTCAAATATTGTAAATTTCATCGGCATGTATTTGGCCTGTTATCTAACAATTGCTCAACTTTAGCTCTGCTGTTTCCGTGTTTTTGTAAAGTCTTTCAATGATTATTCACTCGACAAAATGCATTCGAGAGCTACTTTATATTTTGTGTTCCCATTACTTTTAGGTGAGTAATCGGCAAGTATCCGCTTTGGTTCCTTCTGCCATATTTAACATCCATGCGTCGCGTAACCTTTTCGAAGGATATTCATAAAATACAACAGAGGTGTACTGTACGATGTCGTACAATATACTCTTTTATCGGGATAAGCAGCAGATGTATGAACGAAACGGCTATAATGCGTTAGGTAGGATGTACCCTATTATCGGAATACTCAATCGCGCGAACATCCTTACGATTGCAGTTCTAACAAAAGCCAAATAGTCTTCTTTTTATTGTATGCCGAATAGGTGCTTTGGCTTTACAAAAACAAAAAAATTGCAGATTGGACTACAGCGAATCGTTCCGATGACATTATGAAGTTTGATTTGCTGTCAATATAGCAAAAATGGCGAAAAACTTGTGATATACTTTTGAGAGGAGTAATATGAATTATTGCATTGCAGTATTTTTATCGAGGTATGACGTTACGGCTTCCTTCGGAAAGCTTTACAGAAAGGGCATCAACTGTCGAATGATTGGCACGCCCGGAGGTGCAGGAGCAGGATGCGGAATCTGCATACAATTTAACTGCGCAGACAAGGAACTGGTTCGAACCGTTATCAGTAAGGAAAGCAGCACCTTTGCAGGCTTTTTCAACGTGTCGTTGGTAAACGGCAAGGTGTTGGTAACACGCGCATAAATCGAATATATAGTACGTTTATGCAAGGCGCGTTAAGCGCGCGTTCAAACGAGCAAAGTAGGGTTGCATGTACACAGAATTCGGTTACATAAAGCGAACAACATGCTGCAAAGCGCGTGCTTAGCCACACGTTAGAAAGAATTGTAGGGTTCTTTAATGAATGCGCGAAATATCGTTTTTTCATTGTTCAACAAATAAGCATCGGGGTCGGAAATGTGCGTTTATTATTGCAAAGGCTTGACAAAGGACTTTTATTCTGCTATTATTGGTATAAATTAACGTGGGAGAGTACGGTCTTTATGAATATAGTACTTGCCTCCAAGTCGCCTAGGCGCGTGGAGCTATTGAGAACGCTGATAAAAGGCTTTGAGGTATGTCCGAGCGTGGCAGATGAAGTGATTACGTCATCTAATCCAGAAAGCGTTGTATGCGAGCTTGCGTTGAATAAAGCATCCGATGTTTTCCATTCTCATAATATGGGAGAGGATGTATTGATTATTGGCGCGGATACCATTGTGGTATCAGACGACAAAATAATCGGAAAGCCAAAGTCGCGTACGCACGCATTTGAGATGCTACGTGGCTTAAGCGGTCGCACTCACGAGGTATTTACGGGCGTTTGTTTATTAAAATCGGAGGCGGTAAATACTATAAGACGTTTGTTTTGTGTAAGAAGCGAGGTGTTATTTCGCACGTTAAGCGATGACGAAATCGAAAGATATATAGACACGGGAAGTCCTTTTGATAAGGCGGGAGGCTATGGTATTCAAGATAGCGGATTTGTTGCGGATATTCGCGGTAGCTATACCAATGTAATGGGATTGCCGTTGGAGAGATTGAAGGAGGAGCTTGTTAATTGTGGAATCGATTTTAAGTCGACTCATGATTAAACTTGCTTTTAATTATGTGCTTGTCGAGTATATGGCTTGCGCACCGAGGAGAGCGATATATGGCTTATGTGGAACTGGCGTTGGACATCGGCGCCGTCAACACTTATTTAGGATTTAGAAAAAACGATATAGCAAAAGCAGAAACGTCGGTTGTTGCTGTAAGCAGGGATAAAGGCGAAGTGCTTGCTGTTGGAAATGAAGCGGATAAGCTGTACAAGGAGAAGCCATATGAAATAAAGTGCGTTTATCCTTTCAATGAAGGAACAGTTGTCGATTCCAAAATGGCTTTGGTATATTTACAGGGGATATTGGATAAATATGTGCGGAATAACGGTGTTGAGCCTCAAATTGCTGCCGTATGCTCGGTGTGCTGTGGGTGTGATGCCGATGTGCGAAAGAGTATTTGCGATGTGCTGGGAGAAGCAAAGATCGGACCAATCAGCCTTATTGAAACACCGCTGTCTGCCTATAAAACTATACAACGGCAGTTTAACACGGGTGGCGGGATAATCGTTGATATTGGACACTCTAAAACAGATATTGGACTTGTATATGACGGAAAAATGCTTAACGGCGCAACGCTGATGTTGGGATCAAAGCACATTGATATGGGCATAAGCATCATTGTTGAGGAACTGTTCGGCGCATCGATTTCTTTGGAAAAGGCAAGGTTTATTAAGGAGCATTGTGCCGGCTTGGTCCAAACCGACGGATCTGCAATTACTGTTGAGGGAAAAGACATAAAAACAGGAATGGAAAGAAGCGTTAAGGTTAAATCGTCGGATATTTACCCTGCAGTTTGCGATACAATAGGACATATTGCGCTGTGCGCAAATGCCGCGGTAAATTCAATTCCCGAGGACGCACGCGAAGCGGTGAGGAAACGAGGTGTTTTCCTCTGCGGGGGAGGCGCGAAGCTCGTTGGAATCGACACTTTCATATCCGAGAGGCTGAATATGCCCGTAAGGATTCCGAAGAAATGTGATATGAGTACATTGTTTGGATTAATGCTGTAAAAACGATTGATTTGTGTGCATTTGTTAGCTGAAGCCACTAGCTTTTTTATGCATCCAGGCGAATGTACCATTAGATTTTGGCGGGACTTAAGTGTGAACATGCACAAGTATTTGCTGTCGAATGATTTGGCACATATTTGGATATACAAGGTATGGTGTTGCCGAGGAAGTAAAGTAGTGATGTATCAAGTAATTGTTCATGGGTTACCTAAACCACAATGAGGTTGGAAATGAAAGGAAAGACGACCGAGGAATTTGATAATAGAATTAAAAAAGGATTTTGGGCGCTGATGTTGTTTGTCGCTTACGTTATCGTAATGGCTATCTGCTACTTGGCGTTCTTTATGCATGCCAAAGAACTGTTGCTTTATACGGGTAATGTACCATTAAATTACGGGCATATTATTGGTTTCACGTTGTTGGTGATGCTTTTGTTCATCTTTTTTGGCATATACGTTTTTGCCGTTGCAAGGGATGTATTAGTATCACGCAGGAAAATATGTGCGCTGTTGAGTTGCTTAATAATCAGCTTCTCCTTAATGGTGTTGTTGATGAAAACCGTGGGCAGAAACGAGGTTTTGGGTAACAACAGCGTTTTTTTGGCACCTTTGGCACTTTGCACAATGTTGGTGGCATTGCTAATTGACAGGCGCTTAGCGTTGTTTTCAAATGTAATCGTCGTAATGATATTTTTCTTGGTCGAGAATCTTTTCGGCGAGCTATTCGATGCACTTGCTTTCTACCCTTTGGTTTGCGGTGTGTTGGTCGGAGTCGTCGCAAACTACAGAATCAACAAAGCGACTCGAAGAACAGATTATGTTTTGATCGGATTATATACGGGGCTTTTGTCCGCGGCTGTAGCATTAACGGTTTACGCTTTATATAATAATGGTTTTGTAATCGAGCAGATGCTTTACAGCGCGTTGTACGCTTTGTGCAGCGGCATATTGAGTACATTCCTCTTTTTCGTGCTTGTTCCACTGTTGGAGTGGGTATTTAACATTGTATCCGATATGCGGCTTGCTGAGTTGAACAGCTCCAACCAGCCCTTGTTGAAAAAGTTGATGAGAGAGGCACCGGGAACCTACCATCACTGCATTACAGTTGCTAATTATGCAGAGGCATGCGCAAGCGCGATAGGAGCCGATCCTTTCTTAGCCAGATGCGCGGGACTCTACCACGACATAGGAAAGCTCAAAGAGCCCGTCTATTTCGTGGAAAATCAAAACGATGTGAATCCTCACGATGATCTTACGCCCGAAGTAAGTGTTATGACCATCAAGCGGCACACTATGTACGGGTTGCAGATTGCAAACGAGTTTAGATTGCCAAAAGAGGTCAAACAAGCGATCGTCGAGCATCATGGTACGATGCCCATTTACTTCTTCTTGGCAAAAGCTCAAAAATTGACCGAGGGTAAGGTAAATGAGGGGGAGTACAGCTATAACGGAAGCACTCCTTCGAATAAAATTAGCGCAATTGTGATGATTGCGGATGCTTGCGAGGCTGCTCTTAAGTCACTTAAAAAGGAGGACAGCGGCGAAGCTATTAACATAGTTGATAAAATCGTAACGGACAGACTTAACAGAGGACAGTTTAATAGCTGCGACATAACAATGAAGGAATTGGATACAATAAAAAAGACAATCATATCAACCTTTGTGGGAATCAAACACGAAAGGATTAAGTATCCGGGACAAAAATGATGTTTATTCGTGCATATGGTATGCTATACGTTGCAAAGAATATTCGGCAGGAAAAGGGTTACAAATAAGGTTCGCATCATGACTACTTCAGAAAAATTATTAAAGGGGCTAATGCTTGTATAATGGTGCGCATCATACTTATAAAGATATTTTACGATAGGAGCTAATGCTTGTATAAATGATAATTAATTTTTACGGCTTCGGCAAAGAGAATAAAGAGAGTATCGGCGCGGTCTTAGAAAAGGCTTGCGCCTACACGGGACAGAACTCCGACTGTTTGGAACTGGGAATAAGAACAGCAGGGAGACAGGCTATAAGGGAGCTAAATAATACCACTCGCGGTGTGGATAAGGTCACCGATGTTTTGAGCTTTCCCGAAATTGAAGTCAAAGGGAAGATAACTCCTCAAAAATACAAATTCGACGTGACTGAGAATGGTTGCGTCAACATCGGCGACATTGTGATCTGTATGGCGAGAATGAAGGAGCAGGCAAAGGAGTATATGCACAGCGAAGAGCGTGAGTTGTGTTTTTTGGCTTTGCACGGATTCCTACACTTGCTAGGATATGATCACATAGAACCTGCCGACGAAACAAAAATGCTTAAAGCGCAACGCGACATCTTGGGTGACCTTGTGTAGCTATTGCATGCCACACTGAACGTTGCCACCTTATACGGTTAATACTTACTAAAAATCGAATGGAAATGTCGGTTCTCACGATAAATCCTTGTGTAGCTTTACCGGTTGTAATTATGAGTTATTAAAAGAGACGGTTTAACTCATAATGTACATCCATCGAGTAAATTCTGCTTTCAGCAGTAATCGTGCGAAAAACGGCTTAATCTCGGATTCAGAGAGAAAGAATATCGAGTTATTAAAAGAAAAGGAAGGAAATAATGATAAAATCGGGTTTTATTGCAATAGTCGGAAGAGCTAACGCGGGCAAATCTACGTTGCTCAACTGTTTGATCGAGCAGAAGGTGTCCATAGTCAGTCCAAAACCACAGACGACGAGGAATAGAGTTTTAGGGATTTGGACGGAGGATGACTATCAAATGGTATTCGTAGATACCCCGGGAATTTTCAACCCCAAAAATAAGCTAGGCGATTACATGTTAAAGAGCATCGACAATGCCACAAAAGACGTTGATTGCATACTTGCCGTAATCGATGGGCACGACGGAATTGATGAGAAGGAGCTGGACGTTGCGATAAAGTACGTTAGTACGGGGATTCCTGTGGTTGCGGTGGTTACCAAGCAGGATATTTCTCAAAAGGAAACGTTAATAAACGAGCTTGCAAAGCTGAACGCAATTGAGGGGCTACAAAGTGTTTGGGTGGTTTCTGCACATAAAAATAAGAACGTTAAGGAATTGCGTGAGGAGCTGAAGAAGTACCTTAAAGACGACGTTATGTACTTTGAAAAGGACGATGTCACGGATAAATCACAAAGGTTTATGGTTTGTGAGATTATACGCGAAAAAATACTTTTAGGTACCGATGAGGAAATTCCTCACGGCATCGGCGTTGAGCTCAATAAAATGGAGTATAATCCCAAAAGGGATATTTGGAGTATCGATGCGAATATCATAATTGAAAAAGCATCGCACAAGCCAATAATTTTAGGAAAGCACGGCGCAAAAATCAAGGAGATCGGTAGCTATGCTCGTCAGTCTATGGAAAAGCTTTTAGGAACGAGAGTTTTTCTACAGCTTTGGGTGAAGATTAAACCCGACTGGCGCAATAGTGACTTTATGCTTAAGGAAATAGGATACGACAAAAAGGATTGCCAATAGGCAGCCGAATCGATTTTTTCGATGTGGTTTTCACTTAGAGTACAGTCCGAACAATCGATTACATCTAATAAGGTAGTGCGAATATATATTTTGTAGGTTTTGTTCAATATTTAAGCTTCGTTTATAGAAAAAGTAATACTTTTTCTTCAATATTCCATACTAACAGAAAGGCTATGCCTTAACAAAGGAGTAACAGTATGGACAACAGGAGAAAAAAGGAAGAAGCTTGGGCTATGTTCGTCGCTACGGGGCATCCCCGTTATTATAATTTATATTGCGAATACCGCAAGGAGGAATACGGAAAGCGGTAATTATCGCAAAGGTAGTGCTTATGCCTCTGATTATTACAAAAGCCATTGTTATAAAGGCGAAGGATTACGGCGAATACGACAAGTTGGTTACGCTGTTTTGTCCCGATTCGGGTAAGCTTACGGTAAAGGCAAGGGGAGTCTTGCGCGAAAAAGCTAAATTGAAGTTCGCAGTTATCCCCTTTAACTACGGCGAGTACGTTTTGGCGAGCAAAGGCGATTATCTAAGTCTTTCAAATTGTACGCAAATTAGGAGCTTTTACGCTCTAAACCGCAACTACGACGTTTTCAAATGCGCCTGTACTGCTCTTAAGGTGTTGGATGTAATATCAGGTGAAGGCAATCGTGAGGTATTCGAGGAAACCTTGAATTTTTTGACGGCGTTATGCGAGAGCGATGCTACCGACGGGCTTCTGCTTAAATATATGACGGATATGCTTGAGCTTTTGGGCTTTTTGCCCGATTTAAGCGGATGCGTATGCGGCAAGAACCAAGGAAAGCTATATTTCGACAGCTGTAACGGACTTACGTGTGAGTGTTGCAAGGGTGAAAGCGATACGCTTATCGCTCCAAAACAGCTTCGAATTATTAGCGATTCCTTACATAAGGGCTACGCAGAGGCGAAAATTGGAAATGAGGCACACGAGAGCTGCGTCAGGCTGATAAAGGACTTTTTCAACGCAAAAATAGATGGAGCGAATATTTAATTGATCTCGAAAGCTTCGATGCCCTAAACGATGCTCAAAGCTCAATAAAGAGATGCTTATTGAAAGATTGTTTATTTTGGCTACATGTGCGTATATCAAATGGGATATTTTGATTCTTTCGTTAATTTTGTCAATTGCTTAAGCAAATTCCACTGTGGAACTTACTTTGGCAATTAACTTATATAAAATAATGTCAACTATATGGAAAAATGTTTGCAAAACATTTGACAAAAAACGCTCTATTTGTTAAAATACTTCTTGCGTGTGTTTAGAGTGAGTTTATATGCGTTACTCGATACACTTTGTAATTTACGGAGGTGAAACTGATGGCAGAACCAAAAAGAAAAACTTCTAAACAAAGGAAGCACAAGAGAGTTGCCAATTGGAAACTTTCCGCTCCTACTCTTATGGAATGTCCGCAATGTCACGAGATGAAACAGACTCACAGAGTTTGCAAACATTGTGGATTTTACGACGGTAAGCAGATAGTAGAAGTTAAACAGGAAAAAGAATAATGGTTAGGCAGTAATGCCGAACGGTTGTCAAGATAAAATATCTTGGTGACTTCGGGCGGTCCGCTGGCGAAGATTGCGCCATGAACGCTTAGTAAAAATGGAGGAAAAGTCAGATATGGATATTATCAATTCAATTGAAAAAGAAAGCTTGAGAGAAGATGTACCTCAATTTGAGGTCGGCGATACGGTTAAGGTTTTCTTCAAGGTTATCGAAGGTAATAAGGAAAGAGTGCAGGCTTATGAGGGAATTGTAATTGCAAGAAAGCACGGCGGTCTTCGTGAAACCTTTACAGTTAGAAGAATTTCTTCGGGTATCGGCGTAGAGCGTGTGTTCCCTTTGCATAGTCCGAAAATCGAAAAGGTCGAGATCGTTCGCAAGGGCCGCGTAAGACGTGCCAAGCTTTATTATTTAAGAGATAGGACTGGTAAGGCTGCCAAGATTAAAGATAGAGTTAGATAAGTATTATCTCAATATTTTATACTTTGATAAATAGAGTAACTTCGGTTACTCTTTTTTTTACCGAAAATGAATGTGATATTACGATATCCGGATAGTATATCGAACAGGGCGTTTTTTAGTAAAACTAGATTTACATTGCTTTTAGCGAAACTTCCGACAATGATTCGATGAACAACTTTTTGCACAAAGCAAAAGGAAATATCATATAATAAACCTATCGGAAGTGTACTCGATTATCGACATAATTACGCATTATTTGTACTGTTATAGATGATATTGCCGGATTATCGACGCGTATTTGTGTAAATTATCGTAAATAATCGTAAATGAATCGTATACTTCGCAAGGACTAGGATAGCGTAATCGGAAAAGGTGGTATTATGATATTATTCGGTACTGATGGTGTCAGAGGAAAATACGGTGATTTTATAAGTGAAAAGAATGCCTACAAACTCGGTTTCGCTTCAGCCTCGCTATTTGCACAGACTCGCCCCCTAATAATAATCGGACGTGACAGTCGGGTTCACAGCGAAAGCTTATTAGATGCATTTGCATACGGTGCATGCGAAGCAGGAGCGGAGATTATCAATATTGGGATTCTTCCAAGTAATGCCGTATCTTACGCTACGCGAGCTTTCGGCGGAGCATTGGGAGTGATGGTTACGGCAAGTCACAATGCCCCCGAATATAACGGCTTTAAATTCTTTAATAAATATGGTATTAAGCTATGTCAGCAAAAAGAGAGCGAAATATGTGTGCTTTTTGATAAAGCAGATGCGAATCGCTTCGTATATGCTTCTTTCCCTCCGGTCTCAACAGCTCGTGATATGTATGTTGAATATGTAATGAACGTAATCGGTTTCAATATGCATAACCTGCCGATTGATTTAGATTGTTGTTTCGGTTGCGCATGTCACGTTGCGGGAGAGATATATTACAAATGTAATGCCAAATATCGAGCTTTCAATAACGTATATGATGGTGAAAGGATTAATGTAAACTGCGGTGCAACATATAAGAGCTTTGCGCCTAGAACTGATAACAGTTTAGGTGAAACAGTCCTTGAGTTTGCATTCGATGGTGATGCGGATAGATTGGCGGTATTTGAACACGGACGTTTATTAAGCGGTGAACATTTGCTGTATTGCATTATCAAGTATTTCAACGAGCATGGAATGCTGAATAAGAGAATTGCGGTTGGAACTCACCTCACCAATGCGGGACTAGAAAGAGCGTTTGCAAAATTACAGATAGTGCTTCTTAGAAGCGATGTAGGCGATAGAAACGTATTGGATCTGTTGCTCAAAAGCGGAGCGCAAGTCGGCGGTGAAAGTAGCGGACATTACATTCTTCCCCAATTCGCTATGGGAAGTGATGCAATAATCAATTCCTTGCTTATATCCAAGATTTATTCAGAAAAAGGAAGCTTATATGAATACTCAAAAGAGCTTATTCTTAATTCGACATTGAGTGAAAGTATCAATATATATGATTATTCTTCATCTAAAATCGACAGGGCAATAGTCAATACTTATATAACAATAGCAAAGAGTAAAATATTCGACGCGACACAGAATGAAAGGTTTTTGATTAGAAAAAGCGGAACCGAAGATCTGATAAGGCTATATGTAGAAAGCAACAGTGACGATATAAAAGGCAAAATGGCATTCATTAAGAAAACTATATGTTCCAATATCACTGAATAGGAGGTATAATGCAATGTGCGGTATTTTCGGATACATAGGTCAAAAGCCCGCTGTTGACCAACTTTTACTCGGGCTAAAGGTGCTGGAATACAGAGGATATGACTCCGCGGGTATCGCCGTATTGAACGATAAAGGTAGCATTAATATACTAAAAAGAGAAGGCAAGATAATCAACCTGCTAAATGCGTTTAAATCTTTAGAAAAGAACAAGATTTATGCCTCTCAATGTGGAATCGGTCATACGCGCTGGGCTACACATGGAGGAGTAAGTTCTAATAACGCACATCCACACATTTCGTACGGAGGCAACTTCGCAATTGTACATAACGGAATAATCGACAATTACCGCGAAATAAGAAATATGTTAACAAATGAACAACATATAGAATTCGTTTCGCAGACCGATAGTGAGGAAATTGCTCATCTTCTAGAATTAGAGTTTTCCAAAAGATATTCCGATATTATTCGCAGTGAATCAACCCAGCGCGAACGGCAAAAGGCAGTGTTAGACTGCATTAACGTAGTTGCCGATATACTTAAAGGTTCCTTTGCAATAGGTGTTATATGCGCACTTACGCCAAATTGTATTTATGCATACAAGAATCTATCGCCTCTTGCTGTAGGAAGAAACAGTAGTGGCGAAATGTATATGTCAAGCGATCTTCCCACGCTATGCAATTTTTGCGAAACAGCATATGCTTTGAGCGATGGCGAAACTGCAATAATCTGTAAAAGAGTTGCGTTCTTTGATAAGGGAATCGAAATACAGAAAAAACCAATTCGACTCAACAAAGAAAAGAATACGGAACGAACATCCGACTGCAAGCACTATATGGAGAAGGAAATACTCGAGATTCCTGATGCAATTCTTCGAACAAAAGATAAGCTTTCTTTAAATTATATGAGGGATACGCTTCCATGGCTAACCAAAAAGCCTGAAACCATCTATTTTTTAGGTTGCGGAACGGCTTTTCATGCGTGTATATTCGCTTCTTATTATACTGAAAAAATCTGTAAAGTTTATTGTAAAGCAATTCTTGCAAGCGAGTTTATTTGTCAAGATGTCAAATTGAATGACAGTACTGTTTGCGTATTCATAACTCAAAGCGGTGAAACCGCCGACACTCTTCAAGCAATTAGAAAAGCCAAACAATTCGGAGTGCGAACTATAGCAATAACAAACGTCGCACTAAGTTCAATTTGCTCAATTTCAGATTCGGTGGTTCCCACAATGGCGGGAGTCGAGCTTGGAGTTGCATCGACCAAAGCGTATAACGCGCAGCTTTGCGCAGTAGTACTTCTTGCGGTTTACTTCGATATTTGTGATTGCATCGACTTTCGACACTCGAATTACGCCGAAATACAAAGCACTATTACAGACATAGCAAATCGTATAAATGCCTTAAATTCGGGAAAATCGAAGATTGAGGAGATTGCAAAGACGCTTCGAAGAAGCGACCGTATTTTCTTTATTGGTAGAGGCTTCGATTATGTAACGGCACGTGAGGGCGCATTGAAGTTGAAAGAAATCTCATATTTGTACTGTGACGGCTTATGCGGAGGAGAACTCAAACACGGCACATTGGCACTAATAAGTAAAGATGTCTACGTAGTAGCAGTTGCCACGCAAACCGATTCAATGAAAAAAATGTATAATGCTGTGGCAGAGGTCAGAGCAAGGGGAGCAAAGTGTATATGTGTTAGCTGTTTTGAAAAATTGAATGAGGTTAGCGACGTTTTTATTCCTATCGAGCACGTTGAAGAAACAATGAGTCCGATTTACTCAATCGTTCCGTTGCAGCAATTAGCATATCTTACCGCGGTTTCGTTTAGCTTGGATCCCGACAAGCCTCGAAACTTAGCTAAATCGGTTACTGTTGAATAATTAGAGATTCGGTAGATAGAATTAGTAATAAAAAGGCTTTCAAAATAGATATATCTTTAAATTGACATCGCTCGATAGTTATGATATACTTTGAATCATCTAATGCAAAAGCGATTAATCGGGCGATATGCCCATAATCGGGGAGATTTTTGATGCCCATTATCTGGGGATATGCGATATCTGTTTCATATCTAATCTTGCTTTTCGGGTTAACTTGGGTTTTGGAGAAGAAATTTAAAGTTTCTGTTGAGCACGGACGAAAGATTCTGCATACATTACTTGGTCTTGTATGGTTTATATTGGTGCGGTTTTTTGGTTCTTCGTTCCACTTGATTGTATTACCAATCATTTTTGTATTTATTAATGTTGTTTCTTATAAAACCAAGCTAATATCGATTATGGAAAGGGGACAGGATAACCACCCCGGAACGATATATTTTGCGATTTCAACTGTTATACTGACTTCTTTGTGCGTTTTTGACAGTGGATTGACCTCTATTTGTGGAATGGCGGTTTTAATTCTGTCGATAGGCGATGGTTTTGCGGCAATTTTCGGAGGAATCAAGCGCGGAAATCGAACCATTTACCGCAAAAAAACTCTTTTCGGCTTTCTAGCCTGTTTCTTGGCTTGTTTTACAATATGTCTGGCTTATATGCGGTTTATTCAATTGCCCATTCTTTGGCTGATTGCTTTACCGTTAACGCTTGCCTTTATAGAATTGTTTTCAGACCGTGGATTGGATAATTTAACACTGCCTCTGTTTACGGTATTTTTAATAGATTCAGTGCAAATGCGGTTAGTGGGTAACTCGTGTGCGATTGCCTTGATATCCGGCTGCATCTTGATATTAATTATTTTGCTTGCCCGTAAGGGACTTACGCAAAATGGTGCGTTTGCAGCCTTTCTATTAATGTTTGGCTCCTCGTTGTCAGTAGGAATATTCGGAGTATTGGTATATATTATTCCATTCTTAGGTGCTTTGGTAATTAGCTTAATTGTAAGGCGAATTGCAATTCATCGAAACAAAGAGGAAAGAATTGATCGGCCGATTACCTACAATTCTCATAAACGAAACGCCATGCAAGTATTTTGCAATGGTGCAATTGCATATATTGCTCTGATTATTTATTATTGTACAAACAATAATGTATACCTTATTACGGCAGCCATTGTGATAATCTCAAGTTTTTCGGACAGTGTTGCATCCGACATCGGCGTGTTCTCTAAGCGTTTACCCCTAGATATCGTAACCATGAAGAATACCGAAGTTGGACGCTCGGGAAGCGTAAGCCTTTTGGGTTGTGCTTCTTCGCTGTTTGCTTGTATTGTTACATCGATTGTCCTTAACGTCGTTTATTACTTAATTAACGGGGCGTTCTCTTGGCTTGTATTGGCTGTTGTGGGGGTTATCGCCTATTTCGGAGTATTTATCGACAGCATATTCGGAGCGACGATTCAGGCCAAATTTCGTTGTATAGAATGTGGAAAGATAGTCGAAAAAAGAATCCATTGCGGTCAAAAAGCCGAGCATGTGAAAGGCGCCGCGTTGTTGGGAAATAACGCAATCAACTTCCTAACGTCGCTTGTCGTTGCAATCATTTCCGTCATTATTTTATCTATCATTTTTAGTTAACCCTTACCGTCTAGGATTGGCGCTCAAAACCGAACGCGCAACCCTAATAAGTATGAAAAATCTCTACAAAATGCTTAACCATATTAAGAAGCATGTAGTATTGATTTGATCCGGTTTTTTATTTCAAAAAACTCTGAACAATCCGATGACAACGCCCAAAATTGAAATTTCTTGGCTTTTGTCGATAATAATATCCGAATACGCAGGATTTTCAGGGTGGAGGACAATGCGTTTGCTTTCCTTGATAAATCGTTTAACTGTTACTTCGCTACCTTCGATAAGAGCAACAACGATGTCGTTATTTTCGGGCGATGGATTGATTCTGACAACTATACGATCACCGTTATTAATACCCGCCATAATCATGCTGTCACCCTGTACGTTCAGCATAAAGATGTCCTTTTCGCCGAACATTTCACTGGGCAGTTCCACATAATCCTCAACGTTTTCTACCGCGAGGATAGGCAAACCTGCGCTGACCCTACCTAAAACAGGGATTTTACTCATTCCATAGCGATATGAATTGCCCTTTATCTTATATGAACGATTCTTAGACGGCATTTTTTCGAGGTATCCCATCTCGATTAACTCGTTTATGTAATTAAAAGCGGTAGCGGTGGAAGATAAACTCAGTTCCGAACAGATGTCGCGAACAGAAGGCGGAACACCGTGCTCGCCTGTGTATTTGCAAAGATAGTCAAAAACAGCCATACGAATACGGTTTTTTGTCTCGGCGTCTTTGATTCGCGTAGACCGTTTATTAGTTTTTTCGATGCCGTTATCAATAGGTTCCCCGTTAATATCTGCATTATAATTATACATAATACCACCTCATATTCTATAAAATAATCAACAACCAAAACTCGTGTTGAATTAGCTTTGCATGTATTGCAATTAGTATATTTTTATAGTGTAAATGCTATTCCGCCGCAAGTAGTCGTCTATTAGGAGCTTTGTTCATTTTTCATTACAATTCGAGCATCATTTTCGATATTATACTATATTTCAAAAACAATTGCAAGCGAAAAACGAATGTTTTTTCTTTTGTTTGCAATTATTTCGTTAAGTTGATTGCCAAAGAAAGTTCCGCAGTGGAAATTGTTGTGGAAGTTACCTTGTCAGGTTATTGTAGTGGAGGTTGGTGGTGGAAGTCGGCAATGCAACAATTTATCATCTCGTATGGCTATAAATGGCTTCGGAATTTATAGGTTTACTCAATTTTTCGGACAGTTTTTCATGAAAGCCTTATATTTCAATAAACTCTCATCGGTAATTTTACAGGTTACTAAAATACCGTCGTCCGTGTATCCCGAATTGAAGTCGATGGAGTTGCTTTTTAAGTCAAACAACAACTTTTGATTGTAATAAGGGAATAAAAAACTTCTTTCATGAAGTTCCCCAAATAGCTTATTGTCGATTATTTTGATTAAGCCATCGACATTAGTGCCGTACAGCGCGGATACAAAAAGTCCGTTTTTATCGGGTAGTCCGCCACTATCCTCATCAAGAAGGTCAATTTTATTGTAAACGGTTACAATCGGAGAGGTGGCATGCAACTCCGCGAGTGTGGAAAGAGTAACGTCGATTTCATCTTGACATTTTGGCGATGAAATGTCGCAAACGTTTAGAATCAGCGTGCAGTTGACCGCCTCCTCGAGCGTGCTTCTAAAAGCGGCAATAAGCCCCGTCGGAATATCTCTGATAAATCCTACGGTATCTATAACCAACACTGTATTTCCACTGGGGAGCAATAAAGAGCGAACTGTTGGATCAAGCGTAGCAAACAATTTGTTTTCACTTAGTACGTCTGCTCCCGTTAATGTATTTAGCAACCTAGACTTTCCTGAATTTGTATATCCGACCAAAGCAACGGTTTTTACTTGGTTCTTTTCGCGCTTTTTACGCATATTCTCGCGGTGTTGCGTCAACAAATCTATTTGATCGTTTAAAAGCCGTATTCTGTTTCTGATATATCGCCTATCGGTTTCCAGCTTTGTTTCACCGGGTCCGCGCGTACCTATTCCGCCGCCTTGTCTGGATAATTCTTGATTGGAACCTGCCAAACGCGGAAGCAAATACCTAAGCTGAGCTAATTCTACTTGCAGCTTACCTTCAGCGGTTTTGGCATGTAATGCGAAAATATCCAGGATAAGCGCAGTTCTATCTATTACTTTACATGGCAAAAACTTTTGAATATTTCCGATTTGCGATGGTGAAAGCTCGTTTTCGAATACAACAACATCGATGTCCATCATCTCGATATAACCTTTGATTTCTTCGAGTTTTCCCTTGCCCACGACCGTAGCGTTGTCAATCCTATCTCTATTTTGTATAATCGATTCTACCGTAATGCCTTGTGCTGTTTCAATAAGTCCTTTCAACTCGTTTATTACGGAAAGATCGTCATCGCTGTTCTTTGTTTTTGCCCAAACAATTAATACTCTTTGCAGTTTTTCTTCGTTGGATTCCAACATATATTCTCCTTTTAATGTATTTTACTAAAAATGATGCATATAGCATACCCTTGATTCAAAAAATAATTCTTTCTGTTTTAACTATAACTAAATAGGTAACAACATATATTATGTGCCAGGTAACACAATATCGGAATAATTAGCAGTGATTAATCATCTTCGTTATCTTTTGTTCGATCCTTATGGCGTAAGGTTACTTTATCAGAGGCATTTTTGCGTATATTTTCGGTAATAGCAGCGTAGTGCCTTTTAGTAGTATTTACATCGCGATGCCCTAAAACGTCTGCAACAATATAGATATCGCCGGTCTCCCGATATAATTCAGTACCGTAAGTGCTACGTAACTTATGAGGTGTGATATTTTTAAGTGGCGCCACAAGTTTGCTGTATTTTTTGACCATCAGCTCAACAGAGCGGACTGAAATACGAGTTTTGGTCTTTGATACAAATAAAGCACGTTCATTGAGTGGAATCGTCTTGTCCTTTGTCCGCGAATCAAAGTAAGCTTTAAGCGTGTCGGCAACCTCTTCGGAAAAGAAAAGAATAACCCGATTGCCGCCCTTGCGAGTAACAACAAATGATTTATTCGCAAAATCAATGTCATCTAGATTCAATCCGACACACTCGCTGATTCGTATTCCGGTGCCCAAGAGCAGTGTAACAATGGCAGTATCCCTAAGCTTATTGATCGCGTGATAAGCAGCCTGATGTTTAGTCAGTCCATTTCCTGATTCTACAGTATCAATGAGTGAGGGAATTTCTTCATTCTGCAGCCTGATAATCTCCTTATCGTGAATCTTCGGAGTATCAACGTTTGCAGCAACATTGGATTTAAGCTTCTCCTTGCGGAAAAAGTATCTAAACAGCGCACGGACACTGGAAAGCTTCCTGGCCTTTCCTCTTTCAGAGTTGGAAAACTCGGTTTTTATTCCGTCTTGAATCTTTACATAATAAGCAATGTAGTTCAAAAACTGCTCTATGTCAAAGGATGTAACGTTGTCGAGATTTCTTAAGGTAAATTTTTTTGGGGGAACTGACTTAAAGTTGGGAATCCTCTCGTTAAGAAATTCAAAAAACAATCTTAAATCGTACGCGTAATTCAATCTTGTAAGCAAAGTCGTACGATTTTGAATTCCCACAAAGAACTCCTTGCAGAACTCGGGCAGATCATTATATATTACCTCATTTAATCTTTCTTGGTTTACAAAATCCCTTTCCACAAAATAGTCGTTAGGCATGTTATAACAACCTCCTTGAATCCGCAAATCCTTTAATTATATCGACAAGAAAATCTATACGCAAAATGACACTGTTCACGCATAAACGATATATCATCTTGTTCTCATATTTCTGATCATTGAACAAATCCACAGCAGGCAATCAAAAGCAGCTTCAAGCATGCGCACGCTTGCTTATTAGAGTTAGATTGAGGACTTAGTTACTATGTATTATATTATTATACTTGAAGATTGTAAAGAGAATCGAACACATTTTATAGATATATTCGCAAAACTCCCATATGTTTAAAAAAGGAACAAAGACCTTTAGATTTATTCAATATATTTATATCATCACAAGAACCATTTACACAATAAGTTTGTTCAAAGCGATAAATATCCTAAATTATCGCAAGCGTGCAACACAATTATAAATTATGCAAAAACGCCTCTATTTATTCGCAAAACTTGTGTTTTGCGAATAAATAAATGTGTGTATTTTTATACTTCTCTTCTCTCCGTTGCTTTTACTGCTAAAACTTGCTGTGTTTTTATTGAATGAATACCAACCTATTTATGTTAATTTCAATAAGCTTTATGCTATGTGTTAAATTTGTATTATGGTATTTAGATACTACTTCTGCACCGAATAAAAAACGGATACGTTTTATATGTTTTAAGAACGTATCCGTATAAATCTTTAAATATTATAAATGGTTTGCGTTAACAAAAAAGTTATCGAATTATGAGTTTTGCTAAGCTTAGCTGCTCCTGTGATTAATTTATGTCATATCGTAACCGTTTCCAATGTCGCTAAGGCTCGTTCGATTAGGCCCTTGCAATCCAGCTTTTGCTCTTCTCTTTCTACTACCCATAGCTTAGGCTTTGTTGCGGGACTTTTCGGGAGGAACACAGTGCAGCAATCCTCGTATGGCAGAATCGAGGTATCGAATGTCTTGATTCGTTTAGCAACTTCGATTATTTCGTCTTTATCGTATGCTATTAATGGTCTTAGCACCGGTACTTGTGCTATTTCGTTGGTACAGGTAATGCTTTCTATTGTTTGGCTTGCAACCTGTCCAAGGCTTTCTCCCGTTATGATAGCCTTGCAGTCCTCTTTGTCCGCAATAATGTTTGCAATTTTCATCATGAACCGCCTGAGTAGTGTTATCATATAATCTTCATTGCATTTCTCGTGTATTTCGGTTTGTATTTCGGTAACGGATATTATGTCCACCGTTAGGTTGATGGTATATCTTTTAAGTATTTTAGCCAATTCAAGCACTTTCAACCTTGCATTTTGACTGGTATAGGGATAACTGTGGAAATGTAAAGCTCTTATACTCATTCCCCGTTTAGCTATCAAATAACAAGCAACAGGACTGTCTATTCCGCCGGAAAGTAAAAGTACGCCCTTACCCGATGTGCCGACCGGCATACCGTTGACTGCGCGAATAACGTTGCTGTAAACCAATGTATTGCCTGTTTCCCGAACATCGACGTAGAGTATATGTTCGGGATTGTGCAGATTAACAGATAATTTGGCGTTTCGACTTAGAATCCTTCCGCCGATTTCCGCCGCGATTTGCATTGAATTTAATCCAAATTTCTTGTCGGCGCGGTTTGCGTTTACTCGGAAAGTGCCACTAATATCTTCCATAAGTAGATTTGCAATCTCGTCGATTGCATCAATGTCGGTTTTTACCGCGTAGCCTATGCTATATGAATAAACGCCGAACACACATCTGACACGCTCTGCAATCTCATCTTCTCGATTGTGGTCGTACTTACTTAATAAATATCTTCCGGACGTCTTTTGCAAACTGAAGGTGAAGCCTTCGAGTGCGCGTTTTATGTTGGTTACAAGCGCGTTTTCAAAGAAGCCTCTGTTGTTTCCCTTTAGGTGTATTTCCGAATATCGAATAATAATAATTTTGTCTTTATTGCTTTCCATTGTGTTATCCTTATAATTATTTATTTACAATGTCCGTTGCCTTTCGTGCTTAATCGCTTATATAAGTAAGCTAGTAACTGTTTGGGAGGCGGCACTTTTCGGTTATATCCGTTGTTTTCAGCGGTTCTTGCCTTTCAATACTTTTTGAAGAGCGCAGACTTCCTGTCTTAGTGCCATTGTCAACACTGAAACATCTTCTGCGGTATTGAATTTGCAGAAGCTAATTCGCACAAGTCCCTCGATATAATCCTTTGGTACTCCTATTTCTGCAAGAACTCTGTCGAATTTATTCTTTGAATTACATGCCGAACCGATTCCGACGATGATTCCATATTTATCCTCAAGAATATGCTGCAGAATCTCAGATTTTATGTCGCGGAAAAGCAAGCTTAGTATCGAAGGGCACCCTTCTTTACAAAGGTTGATACAATCTACTCCCTCCAGCCCCGAAAGAATAGTACTTTTATACCTCGCGAACTCCTTGGAGTTTCGTTCAAGATCGCTATAAGCCAATTCCGTAGCTATTCCCAGCCCCATAATAGAGGGCACGTTTTCCGTGCCTGACCGCAGATTCGCTTGCTGTCCGCCGCCGAAAATAATGGGATTTAGATTAACGCCATCTTTTACAAATAGCGCACCGCATCCCTTTCCACCGTGTATTTTATGCGCGCTTATCGAATATAAATCAACCTGGGATTTATCCAAGCGGCAATCGATTCTGCCGTATGCCTGCACGCCGTCGGAAAAGAACAAAGCGTTTTTATTAATTGCTTTCACCGCTTTAGATAACGCGTAAACATCGTTGATCGCACCGCTTTCATTGTTTACGTGCATAATAGCAACCAATTGCGTTTTGTCGTTAACCGCCTTTTCCAAGGACGTCTGCTCGATATGTCCATCGCCTTCGACATCAACGTATCTGATATCGAAGCCCTTGCTTTTTAAGGAGTTAATTGTGTTAAATACCGCGGGATGCTCAACCCTTGAGGTTACTATGTTTAACGTAGTATTGTTTTTGATACTACCTAAAATGGCTAAATTATCGGATTCCGTGCCTCCCGAAGTAAAAATTATGTTTCCATGAGCACCTAGTCGGTTCAAAACCTGATCTTTTACAGTTCTAATGCTTTGAGCCACCTCTATGGATCGCGATGTGTTTGATGAGGGATTGAAATACCGTTCGCAGTTATATTCCGCGATAGCCTCCATGACTTTTTGATCGGTTACTGTTGTTGCGGAATTATCAAAATAAAGAGTTTTCATTTCTTGCCTTTATGAGGTTTCTTTATTGTAGTTATACCTATTCGCATCTAATATACACTATTATTAGCTTTATAGCTTTACTACTTTCGTGTTATTTTATGGTTACCGGCAATAAAACCGGATTGGATTATTAGTTTTCAGGATCTTTTAATGTAAGTATAGTAACGCCCGATTCGCCTTCTCCGTACACTCCCAATCGGAAGTCTTTTATGTTGCGGTTCTGTTTAAAATAAGAGTGAAGTCCTTTTCGGAGCGCGCCCGTTCCCATTCCGTGAATTACGCGCACCGACTCATAATTAGCCATAACTGCATTATCGATAAATGGTTCGACTTCAGCGATAGCCTGTTGTACCGTCAAGCCTAAAACGTTAATTTCGTACGGAACGATCTCCTTTTTAAGTCCAACCTTCAAAGTGGCTTTGGGTGCGATATCCTGTTTTTTGCCTCCATAATACTCATAAAGCTCATCTAGATTTACTGTCGTTCGCATTTTACCGACTCTGATGTTGACTTTGTTGGATTTTCCCAAGCCTTCGATGACAGCAACGGCATTAAGCTTTTTATAGAACACGTTATCACCCACATTCAAACTTTCGGCTTTAACCTGATTTCCGTGAATAACCTCGTTTTCGACTGCTTGAGTTTCCTTTTCGACTTCTAATTTCATTTCGCCGATTTGCTTGACCAAAGACCTTGCTTTAAATAGTTGCTTCTCCTCTATTTGAGAGTTATTTATCATGTCTCTAATTTGGTCGACGAGCTCTTTAGCTTGCAATTGAGCATCGTTAATAATTCGTTTAGCTTCGATTTTACTGTTTTTGAGCAGTTGATCTCGCTGATCGCTAAGCTTTTTGTTTTGATCCTTGGACTTTTCCAATTCGATAGTTAGATTTGTCTTGATGTCGTCAATCTCAACCTTGGCACGTTCAAACTTCTGTCTTATGACCTCTGCCTCTTGCAAAGCCTTATTGAAGGAAAGCTTTTCTTTGCTAATCTTGCCGCGTGCGCTCTCGACTATCTCCTCTCGAAGTCCCAAACGTTTGGCTATTTCGATTGCGTTTGAACTGCCGGGAACTCCCATCACTAGCTTAAACGTCGGCTCAAACGTGGTCGGATTGAACTCCATAGATGCATTTTCTATTCCCTTAGTAACCAAAGAATACTCATATAACCTGCTGTAATGCGTGGTAATTATAGCTTTTGCACCGCTTTTCAAAATGTACTCTGTTATTGCAAGAGCCAATGCAGAGCCTTCATTGGGTTCGGTTCCTGCTCCCACTTCATCCAACAATACCAAGGACTTATTTGTAACGCCTTCGCAGATTCTGCATATGTTTGAGATGTGACTGGAAAAGGTAGAAAGGTTTTGTTCGATACTCTGCTCGTCTCCGATATCGATAAATACCCGATCGTAAAGCGATATTTCACTGTCGGAAGCGGGTAAAAACAAGCCGCATTCAACCATTAGCACGAACAATCCAACGGTTTTGAGAGAAACGGTTTTACCTCCCGTATTCGGGCCAGTGATTAATAGAACATTGAATTTTCCACCGAACTTGACGCTTACGGGAACCACTTTATTCTTGTCGATCAACGGGTGTCGTGCGTTGTTAAGCTCGGTATAGCCGTTTGTGTTGATCTGCGGGCAAAGCGATTTGGTTGTACAAGCGTACTTTGCCTTAGAAAAAATGCAGTCCAATTCAGTGATAATTTGCTCGTTAATGCTCAATCTACCGGCAAAACCTGATATTTGCTCCGTAAAATTATATAATATCCTCTCTATTTCTTCCTTTTCTTCTACGTATAAGGTTTTCAGCTTATTATTAAGCTCGACGATAGCCATCGGCTCGATAAAAAGAGTTTGTCCTGACGAGGATTGGTCGTGTACAATTCCGCTGATACTAGACTTATACTCCAGCTTAACAGGCAATACATATCTTCCCTCACGCATTGTAATAATCGAATCCTGAAGATATTTATGCGTGTCCTGCGAACGCAGATAGCTTTGCATTTTGCTCTTAATATCGTCATTGACCTTTCTTATTGCAGTTCTGATTTTGTAAAGCTCGTCCGAAGCTCTATCATTCATTTGATCCTCGGAAATAATACAAAACTCAATATCATCGGCAACTCCGTTATTTGCATAAATTTGTGTGTAAAGTTGAGGAATTAAAAAAATGCTTTCATCTACGATTTTATTGAAATCCATATAAATGCACGCAGATAGTCTAAGAAAACGCTTTACGCACAGTAGCTCTTTCATTGACAATGTGGATAAAACCTTTGCCTTTGCGGCAATTTCCTCCACGCTGTCGAAATTAAACGATGGAGAGATAGAGTAGAAGTCTAAATACTTTACCGCTTCCTTTGTTAATCCCATTAAATATTCCACCTGATCAAAGTCGGTTGTCGGGACGGTTTTGAGGACTGCGTCCTTTCCCGTCATACTATGCGCAAATTCGGCAACACGCTCTAATACCTTGTCTAATTCCAATTTTCTAATTAATCTTTCCATTTCGCCTCCGAAATTTTTTCATAAGCAAACCGCCTTTAAATGTCGGTACTACCGAATATAAATCACTGTAACAAAAGTAGCCGATCTACTCGATAGAAATGACTTTCTTTCTTGCATCAACCTAATAGAGCAAGACTATCCGCAACTCGGATCGTTCATATGCGTCGGTGCATGACTCAAAGTTAAAGTCAAACTCCTCGGTTGAAATGACCTGCGGTTGTATTTTTATCGGCTTGATTTCCGTTTGGGCACCCTTTATCTATCAAATACTCGTAGTATCCTACAACCGCCCCTATATCGTCCTTATCATCGCAACAGCTTATGTCAATAATACAATTACTAGTATAATCCAATCTTCCTATTAATGAGGTTTTATCGCAATTGTAAAGCGTATATCGACATCTGTCGGTAACCGTTCGTCTAATTGCATATCGATTGCCGTATTTGTCATGGTAATAAATATCGCCGTCATACTTGCAGTTATTACACGCGCAATGGTAGTTAAGCTTGATCGGACAATGCGCAAGCTGCATATCCGATACGAATCCTTCGGCGTACATATAGCCGCGCTTACCGCTTATCGGTGTGCCGAAGTACTTCATTTCGTTCTCGTTAAGTTCGACCGAGTACGCGTATGCTTCGATCGGATACAACTCGTCGATAACATCGATTGTCCTTGAGTTGAAAACGTTCATTCCCGTTCCGAGAATTAGTTTAACGCCTGTTTGCGCTGCCAACTCTACTCCGTACGAATTATTGGCTACGACTCCCTTCGCACCTTTTGATATTGCTTGCTTAAACATTTCCAACTCCGAATTAGTAGCCGATGCCGGTAAATAAAGATACCAATCAATATCCTCGGGAACAACGAATTTAGAATAATTCTCGGGTTTCACTACAGTATATTTTATATGCGAACCCTTTGATATGCTTACTATACGAGAGTCGGTAAGCTGTTTATCGTTTATAATCAGCATTATTGAATTGTTAGCATCCTCTGTTGCTTCCACTGTTCTGATAACCTTATTAGTATCGGTTTCGCTCGAAAGGCAACAATTATAGCTTATCGGCTTATTGTTGTGTTTCATTTCACCATTATCGATGTTGCGCCGTTCGTACTCCTTTATTATCTCTTGCTCCAACTCATCCAACGCTCTTCTTCGCAATCCATTAAGAATGGATTTAGGTACGTATCCGCCGTCACAATTAACTACTATGCGTTTAATAGTAAACGGAGTACCGCCTGTTTTTTCAATTTGTGTGCGGTAATACCCCTCGTCGAGGCAATTATCGGTCTGCTTGCTTGTGCAACCTTCCTCAACGCATATACTAGTCCCGCTTGTCGGCTCTGTCAGAGTAAGTCTACACATGTCGCCGATTTGTAGAAATGCTTCAATACCGATGGTTCTTTCCACCGCTTCGACGCCTTTTTCAAGCTCGCTATCCGTAGTGATATTTACCGCATCGCCAACATATACATTTCCCGTATAGCCGACAGCGGTCAAAAAACCGCTTTTATCCTCGGAAAGAGTTCTGCTGTAAACTGCGTTTGCTTCCTTGTCTTTTCCCATGAATCTGAAGCAATCACCCTTATGAAACCGCATAGAACTCTTCAATACTGCAATATTCTTAGCCTTATCGACCTCAATTATGGTACCGGCTCTTACTCCAATATGGTTAGGAACTGCGGTATATATTAAGCTATCGGATTCGGTGCGGTACAGGTAGCCGTCGGTAAAATCTCCTCTGTTAAAAATACGTTTTATATAGCCTGATTCCTTAGCGATAACTCCATTTCTTAACGCTTTCGAGTAGCTTAAAGCTGTTTGTCCCGTGTAAGCGGGCTTGCGATTTCTGCCTTCGATTTTCATAACATCGACACCGCAATTAGAGAACTCTCTAATTTTATCAAGCGTACAAAGGTCTCTCATCGACAAGAGATAACCTTTATTTATTTCCTTACCGAAGCGATCGACGCAAGAATACAGTTGCCTACAAGGTTGGGCGCACATTCCTCTGTTTCCGCTCCTACCGCTTATCATCGACGACATGAGGCACTGTCCTGATGCGCTTACACAAAGCGCGCCGTGAATGAATATTTCCGTTTTTAAATACGTTGCATCTACCATAGTTCTTATGTCGGAAAGAGATAATTCTCGGCTTAAGACAACTCCGTCAACGCCCAACCTCTCCAAAAATCTTGTCGAAAGTGAATTTGCTGTATTCATTTGAGTACTTGCAAACACTTCGATTCCCGTCAAGTTATCGATCGCGTATTTAGCCAAAGCAATATCGGTAACTATAACGCCGTCGGATTTTGCTTTGTATATGCAATCCAGTAGACGGTAAGCATCGTGGAGCTCGCGGTCTTTTATAGCTATATTTACCGTAACATAGGTTTTAACGCCGAAAAGATGGCAGAATTTGACCCACTCACGCAGATCGTCAACCGTGCAATTATCAGCGTTAGCGCGCGCATTAAAACTACCAACGCCGAAATATACTGTATCGGTTCCGCAATTAACCGCTCTTATCAAACTCTCTCTACTGCCGGCAGGCGACAACAAAATAGGCATTTTAGTTATCTCTAAGCTTTGCGCCAAACTTTTTGCGCAACTCCTCTACAATCGAGTCTGAAACATTATCAATTTCGCTATCTTTCAATGTCGCATCGTAGCTGGTTAAGGTTATGCTAAAAGCGACACTTTTCTTATTGATGGCGCTCAGTCCACCTCCGTTGTAAATATCAAATAAATCTATGCTTTCGATCAGGGGAGAAATATCCTTAACCGTTTCGAGAATGTCGCCTACGCTGATTTTTGAATCAATAACAAATGCAAAATCGCGTTTGGACGAAGGATACTTCGAAATTCGATGGAACTTGAAGCTATCTGCTGCTGAAAGTGCGATCAATCGGTCGAAGTTGAGCTCGCAAATCGAGACAGTGGAACGAATATCGAAATAGTCTAAAACCGTTGGATGCAGTTCGCCAAAGCTACCGATAACCTCTCCGTTGGCAAGGATAATGTCCGCACTCTTGCCCGGGTGCAAATAGCATAGCTCGCTCCTTTTTATTTTGTATGGCAACATAAAGTGAGCCAAAACCAAATCCACGGCTTTTTTAAGACAAAAGAAATTCGAATTCTCGCCCGTAATTGACATACAAAGCATAGTAATTTCTTTCGGCTGTTCTATTAGTGGCAGGGACTTGGCAAAGAAGCACCTCCCGAACTCATACAGTGCAAAATCCTTGTTCTTCTTCGAAAGGTTGAAAGCAATCGTGTTAAGCATATTACATGCAAGCGTAGCGCGAAGGTATGCCATATCTTCGCCCAGAGGATTGTTTATTCGAATGAGGTTGTCCTTATATTTGTCGTTGAAAAGCATTTTTGTATACGCGTTTTTATTGCCGAATGAATACGTTATAATCTCATTATATCCTGCTCCCGCCAATATATCACGTACGGCAAACTGCTCTTTATGAGAAACGTTTATCCCCCCTACAGTAACCTTAACATTTTCCAACAAAGTTGATTGGATGTTGTCATAGCCGTAGACTCGAATTATTTCCTCGATTATGTCGCAGTCTTTGTCAATATCCTGTCTGTAAGGAGGTACGATGCAATTAATCACACCATCGGTAATCGAAGTTCTTATATTTAAGCTCTCCAATATTTTGGACGAAAGGTTTTCGTCAATACTTATACCTAATATCTTACTTATTCGTGAATACTTAAAAGAAACCTGTCGTTCGGAATGTATCTCCTCGCCTATAGCGATTCTTCCCGCTGTAACAATGCCACAATTAAGCAGTTGTATTAGGTGAAGGGCTCTGCTTAATGCCATATCGGCAGTGTACGACTCAACTCCCTTTTCAAACCTTGCGGAGGAATCCGAACGCAATCCGAGTTTTTTTGCGGATTTTCTAATATTCTCTTTTTTAAATACCGCAGATTCGAACACAACCGTCGAAGTGGCTTGAGAAATACCGCTGTTCAATCCGCCCATAATTCCGGCAAGTCCGACAGGCTTGGATTTATCCGCAATCACTAGAATATCCTTATCCAGAACGTATTCCTTCTCGTCGAGCGGGATAATCTTTTCTCCCGATAAAGCACGTCTAACAATTATTGTTCTATCCTTAATGTTGTCATGGTCGAATGCGTGCATCGGCTGACCCAATTCAAACAAAACGTAATTGGTTATATCTACTATATTGCTTATTCCGTGCAACCCGACTTTGAACAGCCTTCTAGTCATCCAAAGAGGCGAAGGCTTCACAGTAACGTCTGTTACACCTTGCATAAAGTAATTCGGACACAAGTCGGAATCTACAACCTCAACGGTTACCATGTTGGCTGTATTTTGAATACCATTAACAATGTATGAGCAATCCAAAGGTTTGCACTTTTTACCCAATGCAACCGCGACCTCACGTGCAACTCCATAAATACTATTGCAGTCGGGTCTGTTGGCGGTTATATTGATATCCAATACCGCGTCATCAAAACCAAGCACGTTAATCATGCTTTCGCCGATCCTCTCGTTCGAGTCCAAAACTAAAACTCCATCGAAGGACGCGTTCGGGTATACGCTGTCGTTTGCGCCCAGCTCCTCGCCCCCGCAAAACATTCCTTTGGACTTGACTCCCCTCAACTCTCCATCTTTGATATGAGTTCCGTCGCTCAATACCGCTCCGTCCAACGCGACGGGTACTTTATCGCCAACTCGTATGTTTTTTGCGTTAGTGACAATCTGTAACTGCTTCTCGCCTATGTCTACCTCGCAAACGCTGAGTTTATCGGCGTTGGGGTGCTTGTCGATGCTTAATATCTCACATACCACGACACCGGAGAATTTGTCGGAAAAATCTATTATGTCTTCTACCTCAAAACCTATGGATACGAGTCTTTCCTCAAGTGTATTAATGTCAACGTCAATGTCGACGTAATCCTTTAACCAAGAAATAGGTGCTTTCATTATTCTATCCTCCTTATCCTACGATTTGCTGCAAAAATCTAATGTCGTTTTGGTACATAAGGCGTATATCGCTTATTCCATACTTAATCATTGTCATCCTGTCTATGCCGAAGCCGAAAGCAAATCCCGAATAAATTTGCGAATCTATGCCACAATTATCTAAAACGAAGGGATTCACCATACCGGCTCCGAGTACTTCGAGCCAGCCCGTTCCCTTACAAAGTCTGCATCCTTTTCCGCCGCAGTTGGAACAAGTTAAGTCGACCTCAACGCTCGGTTCTGTAAACGGGAAGAAGGATGGGCGCAGTCGAACCTTTGTGGAATCACTGAAAAACTTTTTGGAGAACGCTTCGATAGTTCCCTTTAAGTCGCAAAGAGTAACATTTTTATCTACAACCAACCCTTCAATCTGATTAAAAATCGGCGAGTGAGTCGCATCGTCATCAACTCTGTAACACTTACCCGGACATATCATTTTAATCGGAGGACGGCTTTGCTCCATAACCCGTACTTGGTTGGGTGAGGTGTGAGTTCTGAGCAATATGCTTTCAGTAATATAGAATGTATCCTGCATATCCCTCGCCGGATGATCTAAGGGCGTGTTCAATGCTTGGAAGTTATAATAATCCGTTTCAACTTCGGGACCCTCTTTAACGACAAAGCCCATATCGGAAAAAATTTCCATGAGCTGCTTATTAACCATAGAGAGGGGATGCAACGCACCTCTCTTTCCGTGCGTAAAATCGGCTGTTATATCAATGTATTCGCTTTCAATCTTCTCCTTGAGCTTTTGTTGCTTAACTGCTTCTTCCACCGCCGCAATCTTAGCTTCGATACGCTCTCTGGCAAGGTTTACAAGTTGTCCGACAAGAGGTTTCTCCTGAGGAGACAAGTCCTTCAGCCCTTTTAATAGCGCCGTCAACCTACCGTTTTTACCTAGGAACTTTACCTTTACACTTTGTATTTCATCTTGAGTCGGGTTGTTGTCGAGTTCAGTTAAGCACTCGTTTAAAATGATGTCAATCGTTTCTTTCATTTTGCTCCTTCAAATTCCACTCGTATTGGCAATAAGCCGTGGATTATCTTAAAAAAATCCTAACGGAAACTCCGTTAGGACGATTGCTATCGTGGTACCACCTAAGTTCGTTGCTACGCAACCTTCATTGAAGTTTATTACGGAACCACCCGTTTTTGGCTACTTTTCTATCGTTCACCAAAAAAGCTCCAAAGTGAATATCTTCCCGCGCGCCTGTCTCTTTCACCAACCGAGACTCTCTGTTTAGGTAAATCGCAGTATCTTATGCTTTTTCACAGCCTTTACAACGCAACGTATTATATCACACCAAACACATTTTTGCAAGGTATTTAACTGTAATATTAAAAAAACTTTATGACATATATTTAAAGTAAATTGCCAAATTAAGTTATAAAGAAGGAATTAGAAGTGGTAATCAACATGATATGTGTATAGCAATATGAAGAGAATGACAAATTACTGTTAATCAAAAATTAAACTTTAGTTAAAAAATAAGTTTTTTTGCTTGACGTATTAAATGATTAATGCTACAATAATTCAGCGTGGTGTACGCGTAATACATATCTACTATGGAGGACAGAATGAATAACAATCTATGGAAGTGCGAATGCGGTACTATTAATGAAACCGACACTTGCACAAATTGCAACAAACCAAGACCTACTGTTGCTGCTCCATCTATGTCTGCTGAGGAAATGCTTAGGCAACAAATGATACAACAGCAGATGATCCAGCAACAAATGATGCAACAGCAAATGGCTCAGCAAGAGCAACTTAAGGCCGAAGCAGAACGCAGCAGACAGCGCGAGCTGGAGAGAGTTCAAGCCGAAGAAGTCGCCAAATACAGAGAAGAAAAGAAGAAGGGCGTTTTCTTTGATGCAATCAATCCTCTTGCAGGCAGTTGGATGGTTCTTGTTCTGGCTATCGCCGCATCACTTGCTGCCCTTGTTAATCTGGTTAACATGTTTACAAACTTCGGATTTTTTAAATTTGGATATGGACTTGTAAGTGTTGCGCTATCCGCATTGGTATGCGCAGGATTTTGGGTTATATGGGCAGGTGCAAAAAAACGCAATTTATCCGCAAAGGGTATAGGATTAATAAAAGGTGCATTCACTACTTATCAAGTATTTGCTTATATAGTTCTTGCATTCGCTATGATAGTTGTTTTCCTGGCTTCCTCGATAGCAGCAGGTACCGGCGGATTTCTCAACGATTTACTTAATACCGCAGAAGTTGATTTAGGATTCGATTTAAGTGGACTTATTGGCGCGGGAATTGCTATTTTGCTGGTTGTGTATATGATTGTTGCCGCTCTTGTTGTTTGTTACTTCGTTTTTGTAGGTCAAATCTTAAATGATGCCAAAAACAGATTGAACGGAAAAATCATTGCGCAGAAGAAATTTATTGCTTCCGCAATTTTCCTTTTCTTAATGGTTCCATCGCAGATTCTGATTATGCTTAATGCAAGCGTAATTAATGTTATTGCGGGCCTGTCTGCAATTATATTGTATGGTTTCGGCGGAGTTGTATGCATTCTATACGGCAAAGCCTTGTTAAATTACGGAACAGAAATAGATAGAATTGAAAAAATGACTTACGAAGACATTCAAAAGGAAAAAGTGCAATAATCTCTATTAAAGCAATACTATCGGCGGTAGCCTTTCGCGTAATGCGCGTTCAGGCTATCGCCTTTTTTATTATTAATGTTATCCTCTCATATAAACTTATATTGTGATTAAAATATTCAAAAGTCACACTTTATGCAACTCAACAGGCTAGCATTTTCGATTTGTTTTCACAAAAACTCGACGATAATTATTCATAATTCCAATGCGGTTGGTTTCACTATTTAACTCAAAATTTAAAACAGAATCATTTAGTTTTATGCTTTTGTAATATGTTTTCGATCTTGCTTAAACAGTTATAAAGCTCCATCAACTCGCTTTCTTTATATATGTTCTCTAAAAGCAATTTAGCACCTCTATCAAACATTGCGTTGCTTTCCTCCATAAACGCCTTTCCTTTTTCAGTTAGCCTTACATAAATCACTTTCTTAGAATCTTCCTTGGTGAACTTCTCAATAAGTCCGTCAATTATCAAACTTTCCATCATTTGCGACAAGTTTGCATAGGACAAAGAACCGTAAAGCGACAAATACTTCAACGAACATTCGCCCATATTATGGAGGATTGCCAAGATATTTCTAGGTGCCTGCTTCATTAGCATAAACCTAGAGCCTTGTATCTTACTCGTTTCCTGTATCGGCGTTAACATATTTGTATTTAATAGTATTACGGTCTTGTCTACCAACACGCCTAATCTTTTATAAAAATCCAACTCCATAGATTCACCTTTCTATTGTTTTGTAAGCTTTGCATGCTGCATTAATCGCAGCACTATCAAAGCGATTGCATATATCCATTAACGATTGATATATTCGTTATACCTTTGTATTAATCCTATACGGGACTTTGCGGAGGTTTTATCATATATCGATGTGATATATCTTTGAAGGACACGTCGCGATATAAAAAGTCTGTCGGCTATCGTCTGTAAGTCATCCTCTGTCAAAAGTAAGTTCTTCAGCACTTCGTTTTCACGATCTGTTAATCCACGAGATGCAGAGAAGTCATCAATACCATTCTCATAAGAGGTTTGTTTTGAAATAACTTGATTATCGATTTGTCGTATAAAATCTTTGCTTTGCACAAACACGCTACTGATATCGCGAAGTAAAATCAGCATAACAGCCACTGAAAGAATACAACTTGATATAAGTAGTATGACATTACCGAAACGTTCATATAGCAACATTGTCGGAATAGTTGCGAAGGCGACGGTAAAACTGCGTACTATTCTACCCATACTTGCCCACAATGTCGGCTTTTTGGATTCAGAGGCAATTAAGAAAAAGTTAATTGTTAAATACATAACGTAAAAGCCACTAAAAAGATATATAAATCCGACTCCTAACCAATAGAATGAGGTTTCGGCAAAAATCGCGCTTGACAAAACCGAAAGAAAAACCGAACAAACAGTAGCGAGCGTAAGGTATTTGCCTTTCTTATAATCGGCAGTAAATCCTGCAATGACTAGACTTGCTGCATAAAACAACCGCGTAAAATTCGAAAGCACGTTTTGCCCCACTGCTTGAACAGGAACAACGATTCCATCCAATAATGCGCATATGACAGAGATTAAGGTGACTGCGGCAATCGTGACAAATACCGACCTCTTACTCAATGTTTTATCCGGTAGTACCGATGAATTAACTACATCTCTATTCTTAGTCGGATATATGTAAGATATAACAACAGCGGCAACGCAGACAGTCATGCAAATTAAATATACAAGATTTGATAACGGTAAACACTGAACGACGTACTGAAGCAATACCGCAAGTGCCATACCTATGCCGATGATACGTCCCATATATTTGTTGTTGAAAGCAATCGCACAGTTTCGATAAGCAGAGCCTCCGATAACCCCGAGTAAATACAGCGTCAAAACAGCTCCTACCTCAAACAAAACGCCGTTGGTAGCGAATGCAAACGCGAAAGAAGTAGCAATCACCATAACTCCGATTAAAGAAAATGCAACGTTTCGCACTCTTATGTTGTGTATTAGCTTATCAAAAAGAGAAAAAGAGAGTAAACCGAGCGCGGTACTTAGCAAGCCAATTGAGTAGACGACAATGACACTGTATTTTCCCAAAACAGCTGCCGCGCAATCGTTTACCATAAACTCCGTTAGCTGGAAAGCGAAAAAACACACGCTAAAGTTTATTGCGCTAAATAAGGCGGGTTTCGGTATTGTCCTTAAACCTATAAACCCTTTATTCATCGTTTTTCCTCCATACATAGCTTTATTAGGGATTCAAGCCAAAGGCTAACGTCTTTTTCGGCTTTATTATCTTGAAAGGAAATATATCGATACCGCATTCTAACCGATATAGAATAATCACTTGAATTCCCTGTTGCTCACGCACAACTCATTATAACCCGTTGTCGGGTCAAAGGCATCGGCAAACGATAAGTCGTTCAATGCCAAAATAACGATTTCCGCAGTCGTATTGACGATACAACCCTCCACCAAATGACCTCCGATAACGCTTAAATCTTTCTTGGAAAGCGAAACGTGTATATGCGTACGTTTAAGCGATACCGTTCCAGTAACGGATACAATTTCCATATGCTCATCGATTCTCTGTATGTCGACGCCGGTTGCATCCCTTAAGCGGGCGGTTTTAACACAGCCAACGCCCGAAAGGATTGCTCCCGCAGTTATGCCTGCTTTGTTGGCAAAGTCGACAATGCCACCCATAAGATCATCGCCTTCTATGAGTCTAAATACATAAAACTCTCCGCTTGACTTACTTATCACTTGAAAATACCATCCGTGTTTGTTTCTGTTTCTAACGCAATAATGCACCAAATGGCTATTGACATAGCCAAAACAGGCAATTCATCATTAGGTGAGGCATAATCAATCAAATAGCCGTCACCCCAACAAGTACGCTTTTTCTTGACTGCTGCAATTTCCTTACCGCCTTCCATTATCGTAAATTCTTGCGCCCACACATCGCCTTCTACCGACCAATCGGTATGTTGTAAAGAATACTTTGGCTTGAAGATCGAAGGGTGACGCGATATCTCGCAGATCAGTTTATCCTTGACATATATAGCAAATTTGGGCTTGAAAGCAATCACACTGTATTGAATAAGCGCAACGTCTTTGCCATCTGCACCAATAATATGCATCTTTTTGCCCCAAGAAAACAACTCACCGCAAGCGTTGTATTTGCAGTTTGCCTCCTCATCGATAATGCTGAACTTTTCCGTCCAACTGAAAGTTTTTTGATTTACGAATAAACTCATAGTACAATCATTTCTCCTTGGGTGCGCTAATAATTATTGTACAGGCTCTTTGTTCCTGAGTCAAA
The DNA here is from genome assembly GCA_028703495.1 of Clostridia bacterium. Lineage (GTDB taxonomy): Bacteria > Bacillota > Clostridia > Christensenellales > CAG-314 > JAQVMT01. The sequence continues at coordinate 132,062 of JAQVMT010000002.1, forward strand.
AGACATATTGCGCATACTTTTATAAGTGAAGCTTAGCATGAATTGTGTTACCATCTTCCACTACATATAACTATTATATTTTATCATATTAAGCGATCTTTTACAAGCAATTTTACTGTTTTACGATTTTTTGCATACGTAAACAAAGCTATATATGTAATAGTAAATTGTCATACTAAGCACACCTGACTCTAAAAGAGTTTCAGCTTGGAATATGCTTGACAATATGCCGAAGTTTATTTATAATATATAAGTGCAAATGTAGCTTAATTGGTACTGTTAGATTATTGAATATTATAGACAATAAGCAAGATACATTTGCATTGCATACACGGAAGATAAAAGTGAACGTCGTTCACTTGACGGAGGGAATATGTACGATAATTACGTTTTTGATTTATATGGAACGCTAATCGATGTATCGACTAACGAGCATAAGGAAGAGCTTTGGACAAAGATGGCAGAACTTATTAATTTTCATAAAGGAGAATGCAATCCTCTGTCTTTGAAAAAGCAGTATTTCGATACTTGTGAAGCTTTGTTGAAAAGATCATCAAATACTGGAAAGGTCCTCTATCCCGAGATTAAAATGGAGAAGGTTTTTACCAAACTCGTCGAATTTAACTGCGGGACCAAGCTTACTCCTTCGCAATCCATACTTATCTTGCAATTCTTCCGAATTCTTGCTACCGACTATATAAAGCTATATAACGGAGCCGATCGTTTACTTACTATGTTGAAGAACTTCGGTAAGAAAATCTATTTGCTTAGTAATGCTCAAAGAGGATTCACAATCGGAGAAATGGATATGTTGGGTATTACAAAATACTTCGACGGGATTATTTTATCATCCGACGTGGGTTGCATAAAGCCGGATAAGAGAATATATGAAGCTTTGATTTCGACCTATAATATCGACGGAAAAAAGACGCTGTTTATTGGTAACGACTGGTTTTCTGATATTTACGGAGCAGGTCAATACGGATTCGATACAGTATACTTTCATTCCAATATTTCGCCCGAGGTCAAAGGCGAACTGAATACAACCTATAAAATCGCGGACGGCGACTATAATAAATTGATCGACGTGATTGCAGGTACAATCAAATCCAAGGATAACAATCCCGATTTTGAAGGAAATATCTACTTTTAGTGCATCGCGTGTCAAGTTTTGTGAGGGCTTACATATATAATTTATGTGCGTAGTGATTCTTATATGTAAGCCATCAAAGTATATTCGTATAATTAATGTATTATTTCAATCCGACAAAAGAAAACGCACATTTTTATTGCTTATATAAAGTTCTGTTTTGTGCTTGTGAACAAGCGGCTTAATTCGCATCCAAGCAAGGTGCGCTTATTGCTCTTATTAATAAGCAATGTCTTACGATCGATTGCTGCACAATATCAAATTAACATTTAGCAACATCAACCGACAGTTTCATCCAAGTATGTTGCCTTTATATCGGCAATATGGAGTAGCACCGCCAAAGGATATGTATAAAATGCGGTTGATAAGGAATAACTGCCACCCTTGACTCTTGCGTCAAACCCTCCCATATGCCAATTAATAGCCAACGCTTCTGCTCCGTCTAACCGCATAAAATTATTGATCATATACACCGACTTTTCGGAGTGCCCGAATGGAAACTTCTCATCGACGGTATAATACGGGACCTGTTTCCATTCTCCGTTTACTTTTATATTTCTTAATTCCTGCTTATAGTAATTAACCTTGCAAATATCGTGAAGCAAGCTAACAATGGCAACCGACTCCATTGTACAGTATCTGTTACGCAATGCATTGTCGGCTTTGGGCATAACATCTACAATCTCGATACCTTCATCGGCGAGTTCTCTTATAAGTCTGTCGTACACGTTGAGCGAATGGCGAACCAGTCCCCCTTCGCAATTACTATGAAAGCGCATACTCGCAGGTGCAACGAAAAAATCTGACTTTTTCTCATCGCAAAGCCAATCCAAAAGCCCCTTGGCTCCCTCTCTAACTATATTTTCGGTGTAAATTTCTATAAATTCGTCTTTATCACTTATACTCATATTATCTCTTTCCTTGATAGTTTTTCAATTGCGTAAAGCTGTATAAACAACATTCAATATTAGCGTTGAATAACTTGCGCTTTTTAACTGCTTTACGATTAAACAGCTTTTCAAACACCATACAAGGTGTCAAAAAAACGGCGTTGTAGTTATTTAAACGCGCATACATTCTTCCGAGATCGGTATATAACGCATTCATATCGCCCGAAAGCCTTTCTCCGTAAGGTAGGTTCGACACCAAATAGCCACCGTCCACAGACTTATAATCCCGCATATCGGCGCGGGAAAATTGAATAGCGTTTTCCACACCTGCACGTTTCGCGTGCCTTAAACTCATCTTAACGCAATCGGCATCTATGTCTCTACCTATTATCTCGGTTTTAGTCATCTTTATATTGCTTTTGGCTTGCTCGATGGCCCTAGCATAGTCCCGATCGGGAAAATTTTTCCACTTGTTAAATGCAAACCATCTATTAATATTCGGAGCAATATTATTGGCAATCATTGCAGCTTCGATAGGTATAGTTCCACTTCCACAAAAGCAATCGGCGAAAACGCCCTCCCCCTTGTATCCGCTAAGCAATACCAGAGCCGCTCCTAATGTTTCCTTCAACGGCGCAACTGCCGACAAATCTCGGTAGCCTCTCTTGTGAAGTCCTTCACCCGAGCTGTCTATGCTTATCGTTGCTACATTCTCATAAAGCGAACACTCAATCTTGTACTCTTCACCCGTCTCCGTAGGCTCAGTTGAATAAATCTGTCTATGTTTTTCAACTATGGCTTTCTTGGTTATGCTTTGACAACTTCGAGCGGACATAAGCACACTCTTTACGCATTTGGATGTGACGGTAACCTTAGCGTTTTCATTAAGAAAATACTGCCATTCGATAGCTTTGACTCCTTCAAATAACTCATCGAAAGACATCGCAGTAAAGGAGCCCGCAACGATCATTACCCTCTCGGCAGTTCTCAAATTTACGTTGAGTCGTGCAAGATCAAAGTTGCCACCTTTAATCAAAAGGCGTCCGTTCTTTGCTTTTAAATCAACGTATCCTAGCTTTTCACACTCTCTTTTTGCTAAGCTTTCCAATCCGAAGGCAGTATTTACGGATATATCCATCTTTTCTGTAACGCCCCAATGTTTTTTTGAGCGCGACACCTGCGCTCGTTAAGTACTATGACAGACATAAATCTGATAATTATGCGCTTTCAAGTGACTCACTCAAATCAATGCGTATGCAAGCAAGCAACATAAAAGTCGCTTATTTACACAAGCTGTTGGAATATCGGTCAACCGATTTATGCGATAAATAATACATCGCGCAGTTACGCTTGTTAATATGTTTTTCGACTTGCGCTTAAGGGTTATAATTATGCTTGTGTCGGTAGTTATTTTTTGGTGCAAACAAAAAGTCTGCGCATTAAGCCTTCCGGTTCGAAGTCGAACTTATACCTTATTACTTTCTGCACATTGAAGTACTCGCCGAAAAGCCGTAACCACTCTTCCTCACTTTTTAATACGATACGTAAAATGCCGTTTATTGCATAGTGCTTGGGAGTTATTTCGACTGCGTTACGTTTCAATATCCACTCTATATCCACATCGGGATTAAGAGAAATCAGCACGCTTGCACCATCCGCCAAGACGCGATCTATTCTTTGCAGAGCGCGTTCGGTAACCTCCTCGGGTATTACGTCAAAAGTATTGCAGGAGAAAAATCCATCGAAGCTTCCCTCTGTTAAGCAATCAAGATAGGAATCGTCACCGTTAACTGCATTTATGTTATCGGCTACCCTCGCATCTGCGGCACAAAGGCGGGTACACTCTGTTCCGTTTGCGGCGGGTTCAAGAGCGGTTACTTTTGCGCCGAAGGACGCTAAGAATATAGAAGCCCAACCACTTCCGCTACCGAAATCAAGCACGTTTTCTCGTTTACTTAAGAGCTTAAGTTGCTCTTCAAGGGCTGCCGCACCCAAAGAAATCGAATCGTCGCTTTCATCAGAATTTTTTGTGTATGTATAGTATTTATTCCAAAAATCAAATGAGTCGTTATATTCCTTCATTGATTCACACCTCGTTAATTATTGTGTTATACGCGTATATTAACAACTGGTTACTTCATTTGCAACTTAGGGTTTGCAACAAATGATGTTTGTCTTGTTATGCTTCTGTTTGCTTGTTCGATTCTTTATCTGTTATACAATCGCAACGCAATGCCCGAGTTGTAATGGATTGTTCTCGAGCATTACAATCGGATTTAATTAAACCGCAATAGAACGACTATTGCGGTTTATTGATCAATTATCTAGGATTTTTTAAGTTAGCTTGCGCCGCCGCAAGTCTTGCGATAGGAACCCTGTATGGGGAACAACTGACATAATCTAGTCCCGTTCTATGACAGAAATCCACACTGCTCGGGTCGCCTCCGTGTTCTCCGCAGATACCAAGCTTCAACTTCGGTCTGGTTTGTCTGCCTAATTTACAAGCCAACGCAACTAATTTTCCTACGCCGTGTTGGTCGAGTCTTTGGAAAGGATCACTCTCGAAGATTTTCTTTGCATAGTATTCGCCGAGGAACTTGCCTGCATCATCTCTGCTGAAGCCGAAGGTCATTTGAGTTAAGTCATTTGTTCCGAAGCTAAAGAACTCTGCTACTTCAGCTATATCGTCGGCAGTCAACGCAGCCCTAGGTATTTCAATCATTGTGCCGATTAAAAAGTCGAACTTGAAATTCCTTTCCTGCATAACCTGACTTGCGGTCTTTTCAACTATCTCTCTAATAAACTTCAACTCTTTTACTTCGCCTACAAGAGGTATCATAATCTCGGGCGATACCTTTTGTCCTCTCTCCATGACGTTTATTGCAGCTTCAATAACCGCTCTCGTCTGCATTTCTGCGATTTCGGGGAAGGTAATGGTAAGTCTGCATCCGCGGTGTCCCATCATAGGATTAAATTCATGCAATGATTTAACAGTCTTGTCTAATTCGTCCTTGGTTATTCCCAAATCCTTGGCAAGCTCTGCAATTTCCTCATCGGTATGCGGTAAAAATTCGTGCAGAGGCGGATCCAAGAATCTGATTGTAACAGGTCTGCCCTCCATAGCCTCGAATATTCCTTCAAAATCGCTTCTTTGCATAGGCAATATTTTGTTCAAAGCAACCTTTCTTGCATCAACGTCTTTTGCTACGATCATTTCACGCACTGCCATGATTCTGTCTTTTTCAAAGAACATATGCTCGGTACGGCAAAGTCCGATTCCCTCGGCTCCGAACCTAACAGCATTGGCGGCATCTTTAGGAGTATCGGCGTTGGTTCTTACCTTCAATGCCCTATACTTGTCCGCCCACTCCATAATTTTTCCAAAATCGCCCGTTAAGGACGCTTCCACCGTCTTGATAGCCTCTCCGAATACGTTACCCGTGCTTCCGTCAAGGCTTATAATATCACCCTCGTGATATTTGATGCCCTTAATCTCGAAATAGCCTTCATCCTCGAAGACTCTTAAATCCGAGCATCCGGCTACACAACAGGTTCCCATTCCTCTGGCAACTACTGCGGCATGAGAGGTCATTCCGCCTCTTGCGGTCAAAACACCTTGGCTTACGTTCATTCCCTCGATATCCTCGGGACTGGTTTCCAATCTGACAATAATTACCTTTTCGCCCCTAGCGGCTGCTTCGACTGCCCTTTCGGCACTTAAATAAGCGCGACCTTGAGCTGCTCCCGGACTTGCAGGCAATCCCGTAGCAATAACTTTACCGTCTTTCACCGCTTGTTTCAATACTTCGGAATCGAATTGCGGATGTAGCAAAGCATCCAACTGTTTGGGATCGATTCTCATAACGGCTTCCTTCTCTGTAATCATACCCTCGTCTACAAGGTCGATTGCAATTTTCAAAGCGGCAACAGCCGTGCGTTTTCCGTTTCTTGTCTGCAACATATAGAGCTTTCCGCGCTCGATAGTGAACTCCATATCCTGCATATCTTTGTAGTGATTTTCCAATATGGAGCAAATCCTTGTGAATTGCTCAAATACTTCGGGATTCTGTTCCTGTAAGTGAGAAATAGGGAAAGGAGTGCGGATACCTGCAACAACGTCCTCGCCTTGAGCATTCATCAAATACTCTCCGTATACGCCCTTATCGCCCGTGCTTGGATTTCTCGTGAAGGCAACACCCGTTCCGCTGGTTTCTCCCATGTTACCGAAAACCATAGACTGAACATTGACAGCCGTTCCCCAATCTCCGGGTATATCGTTCATTCTTCTGTAATATATAGCTCTGGGATTATCCCAGCTTCTGAATACGGCGAGCACTGCAGCCATCAGCTGCTCCTTAGGCTCCTGCGGGAATTCTTCGCCTTTAACCTCAAGGTACAGTTTTTTAAATCTTTCGACAACATTTTTCAAATCCTCGGCATCTAACTCTGTGTCGAGTTTTACGCCCTTCTTTGCCTTAACATCGTCCAATATAGCTTCGAAATTTTTCTTTTCGACTTCCATAACGACATCGGAGAACATCTGAATAAAACGGCGATAACTGTCATATGCAAAACGCTCGTTGCCCGTCAGCTTAGCAATACCTTTAACGGTTTGGTCATTCAAGCCTAAATTCAGTATAGTATCCATCATTCCCGGCATCGACGCCCTAGCACCCGATCTAACCGAAACCAAAAGAGGATTAGCTACGTCGCCGAGTTTCTTTCCTAATTTCTTTTCCGTCTTATCCAATGCTTCGAATATTTGAGCGGTAATTTCTTCACTCAACATCTTCTTATTATTATAGTAACTGTTGCAAGCCTCGGTCGTTACCGTAAATCCATCGGGAACAGGCAAACCCAAGTTCTTCATCTCCGCCAAATTGGCACCCTTGCCGCCCAGCAGCTCTCTCATAGAGCCGTTTCCTTCACTAAACAAATATACAAATTTCACAAACTTTTCCTCCTGTCTGTATGAAAACTTTATAGCAAATAATGTGAGTTAAACGTTAAACTTGCATCTAAAAAGCAATGCGCGCCTTTCAATCCGACCTGCATCGTCACCTAGACACTACCGAGACAAAACCATACTAATACTACTTGGCAAAGTCCCACGTCAACTTTAGTATTTTACACGAATTGACGTATTTTTGCAAATGTTTTTAATGGCAATATTGACAATTTTATTACATTCTATTCATTTTGCATAATAATGCAGTATATATGTGCAAAAAAGCCGACAATTAAATGTGTCGTGTCAACGTCGTTTAATAACAAAATAAGATAACGCACTTTCCGAAATCGTCGCAGATTTACCCTTTGAGTAAATATAATTCAGATACGCATTCGCATAAATCAGTAGCAAATGATCGTTTGCTGAACGAAAGTTAGAACTATTGTCTGAAGCTTCTGACAGATACATCTCCGTACTGAATAACCTCTTCTTCTCCGTCCTCTCTTTTAATAATTAAAAAACCCTCGTCCGTAAGCCTGATCGCTTCTCCGTTCACGGTGTTGTTAGAACTCTTTACAACCCTTACTTTGTTGTAGAGTGTTTCGCAATAAAGCTTATACTCCTCTATCAAGTTGTAGTCGGGGTTAAACAGCCGCTTGAAAAACTCCGCAATCGTTTTGGCTGTAATGTCGGCAATATCGGCTTTCTCACCTTTTTCAATAAATACGCTTGTCGCGATGTCGGAAATACTTTCTCCGTTGTCACCCGTGCCGAAATCGGCAGTATTAACGTTGATTCCAACGCCTATAATCAAACACTTAGGAATTGTACCGCAATACACCATCTCGCTCATAATTCCGCAAATCTTCTTACCGTTGACCATCACGTCATTAGGCCATTTAACAACCGCGCCCACTCCATGCGCTTCCAACGCACTCCTCACGGCAAGCGACATAGTCAAAACACTCCCGAAAATCTGTTTAAAGTCGCTTTCGTCGTTCACTCCCATTGCCAAGGAGAAATACGCACCGCCCTTGTTGCTGACAAATCCGCGGTTCTGCCTGCCCCTGCCGTACGACTGCTCTGCTGCGAAACAAAGTCCTGTCTTTCCCTTCTCCAAAAATAACTGCTTTGCACGCGTGTTCGTAGAATCGGTAGTATTGTAAAATGTCAATGAAATTTTGACTTTGTTTTCTTCTAAACTTTTTTCTAACGTTTGTTTTGATAATATATAGCCTTTCATTAACAATCAAAATCCTCCGAATCATTATTTTTGTAATAATCCAAAACCTTTTTCACCAAATCGTAGCCGTAGCCCTTATACAACAGCCGTCTGTTTAGTTTAAGCAGATTTTCGCGCGATACCTCCTTGTCCCTCAAAAACTTTTCCGCAATCGCCTTAGCCCCGCTTATCTGTTCGTCCTCGCTTATATCCGCCATCCCCTCACTTGCCACATCGTCGGCAATTCCTTTTTTGTTTAGCTCGGCAGATATCCTTCGCGTGCCGCATCTATTTTTATTTAGAGAAATGTATAACGATACATATTGACGGTCATCAATATAACCGCACTTCTCCAACTTCTCCACGGCATAGCTCACAGCTTGCTCTCCAAAGCCCTTTTCCGACAAATAGCTTTCAATTTGGGAACGAGTTTTCATCGTCTTCGAAAGAGGTAATAGTGCTTGGTTAAAAGCTAAATTCCTCTCATTTTCTCCGATAATGTAGTCCAGTTCTTCACGCGAAAGCTCGGCTCCTTTTTTAAGTCGGCAGGTATAGACGGTTTCCACAGAAATACTTGCGTAGAATTCGTCGTCCACAAATAGATTGACTCTATCCTTTTTCTTAGCTTTTTCTATCTTTGTTATTATCATTTCTCATTAAAAATATTCTCGTCAAAAGGAATCAAAATATCTCCCTTTTGATTTATATCCGCTCTACCATTGGTAATTTCGGTTATGTCGCATATTAGGGAGGACGATAATGCAGTCGGAAGCCTAAACCTAATGGTTATTGCAGAGTCGAAAACCGTTTCGATAATTTCCGCTCTTTTACCAATAAGCGATTGAACGGCTTTATACTGCGAGTAGTCGCAGATTACTTCGACTTGAGCGCAATCTCTGTAACGCAAAACGGGAGCCTTGCTCAATACACTTGCGCACGCTCCCGAATAAGCCCTGACAAGTCCGCCTGCACCGAGTTTGATCCCGCCGAAGTAACGCGTCACGACTACAACTAGGTTAGTCAATTCTTTCTTTAGTATAACGTCTAATATGGGTTTGCCTGCGGTTTGAGAGGGCTCTCCGTCGTCTGAAAACTTAACAAGTGCGCCTATAGCGTAGGCATAACAGTTATGCGTTGCATCGTAGTTTTTTTTACGTATGCTATCTATAAATGCAGTCGCATCTTCCACCGTGTCAACACCGCAAGCGTAACCGATAAAACGTGATTTATTGATAACGTTCTCCGCGCTGACTATCTCTCTCCCGATGGTAACAAACTCTTTCACCGTAGCCTCTTTCAAAATGTAAATTATCGGCGTTCAATCCACAACTAGACGCGAATTAGTATGCCTTAACCTTTCTGTTTACGATTATTTCCTACTTTACGTTTACCTTAATATGCAATTTCTTACCCTTATGAAGAATAAATTCATGCGCAAGGCTCGAAATGTCAAAGTCGATACCGTCTACTTTGGTTTCGTTGATTCGGATTCCTCCGCCCTCAATAAGTCTGCGCGCTTCCCCTTTGCTTGCACATACACCCGCACTCACCAACAGCTCGGTTATTGAGTCGAACTTTAATACCTCTACAGAAGGCATATTATCACCGTCGTTGGAGAATGCAGCAGCAGCCTGTTCCATAGCCTGTTTGGCTTTTTCCTCTCCGTGAATCAGCTTGGTAATCTCATATGCAAGTCTTATTTTGGCTTTGTTCATTCTCTCATCTTGGAAACGTGTAAGCTCCTCTATCTCCTCAATATCTAAGAAGGTCAAGAGCTTGAAGCACTTCTCCACGTCGTTATCGTCGATGTTTCTCCAATATTGATAAAACTCATAAACTGGGGTTTTACTCTCGTCCAGCCAAATGGCTCCCTTTTGGGTTTTGCCCATTTTTATGCCGTCCGACGTTGTAAGTAAAGCAAACGTCATAGCATATGCGGGCTTTTGTACCTTGCGTCTGATCAAATCCGCACCTGCGAGAATATTATTCCACTGGTCATCGCCGCCCAACTCCAATTGACAGCCGTATCTGTTGTAAAGCTCCAGAAAATCGTAAGCCTGCAACAGCATGTAATTGAACTCCAAAAAGCTCAAGCCCTTTTCCAAACGCTTCTTATAACACTCGGCAGTCAACATTTTGTTGACAGAAAAATACACGCCGATATCGCGGATAAATTCAACGTAGTTAAGGTTAAGCAACCAATCGGCGTTGTCTGCAATAATCGCTTTTCCTTCGGAAAAATCAACAAAACGTGCCATTTGAGCTTTAAAGCACTCGACATTATGGTGGATGGTTTCCTTTGCCATCATACTGCGCATATCAGTTCTGCCGCTGGGATCACCGATCATTGCCGTACCGCCCCCGATAAGCGCGATCGGACGATGCCCCGCCCTCTGCATGTGCGCCATTGCCATAAGCTGCACATAATGCCCGATGTGCAGACTGTCTGCAGTCGGATCGAAGCCGATGTAAAAAGATACACTTTCGCTTTCGAGTAGCTTATATAAATCCTCCTCGAATACAATCTGCTTTATAAATCCTCTCTCTTTTAAGGTATCCATTACATTTTTTGCCATTTCTTCTTATCCTCCAAAAATTTCTGTAATTTTATCATTTATTAACCGACCTGTCAAATGCTTTTATCCGATAATTAGTAATATTTAGTCGTAAAATCAATTTGATTCGGCATATTACGATTATACTTCGAGTATTACCGTCTTTTATGCAATCGTCGTATAACCATGATTATGTGCAATAGTTCGACTCACTTATCGACATTGTTTTAATCTCGATTAAACAGTAATAACGGCGCAAACGGTCACAGGCGCGCTTTTATCGAACGTATTATTAACCTAGTACTAGAACACGCCGATCATCTTGAAAACCATCGCAATCAAGAAAAGCGTTGCGATACTAAATATGGTAGTCCACACCACTAATTGCGCCGCCAACTGCTCGTCCGAACCCATTTCCTTTGCCATTATCGCGCTTGTAACGGCGACGGGAGATGCAAAAAGCGCAATCATTCCCGCATAGCTTTGCGACGACATATCGGGCATTATTAGCAAGGCCGCAGTCAATACAACGGCAGGCACTACCAATATTCGGCTTGCAGTACCTATGATAATCATCTTTTTCAAGCCGCTTACCGCACGGAAGCTGAATCCCGCACCCAATACTATCAAGCTCAGTGGTGAAGCAATCTTGCCTATCGTCACTATAAACGTATATAGTGCGGTTGCATCTGTTAATCTGAACTTGACTCCGTTATTCACGAAAATACTTCGCAGTAAAAGTGCAGCCAAACCTGCAACTACACCGATTATCAATGGATTCGTCAGGATGTTGGTAAAGGTTTTTTTAATGGTATGCTCGCCCCTGTCTCCCTTGATAAAGACACTTAAGGATATTACAGCAAGGACATTAAATAACGGAATCGTAAATGCGGACAGCAACGCCGCAGAGGACGCTCCACCGTTTTCGCACAAAGCCGCCGCTACGGGTAATCCGATAATGGCAAAATTAGATCTGAAGACGCACTGTAAAATAACGCCCTTTTGCTTATCGTCTTTAACGCAAAGCTTAACGAATACAAAGCCTGCAATGAAAATAGCCAACGTTGCGCAAACGCAAAACAATACCAAGGTCCAGTCGATAACGTCTATACTATCTAGAGAATATATGTTGCAAAACAACAGTATCGGAATCAATACCCTAAAGCACAGTCTGTTGGCAACCGTGGTAAAAGGACGATCTATCAATTTTGCTATCTTCAAAACATAGCCGAACGCCATAAACAAAACCACCGGTAATACGGCGTTTATGGCAAATATCAATACCTCGGACAATTCAACATACCTTCTTTAGTTCAAGGGATACCGCACGTATAAATGAAGCTGCATCAACGCAATTCAAAGAATATTTAAATGTCATTAAGCATAGTAAACACTTAGATAACATCGCAATCGGCGGCACTCCCGTATATTTTCTACACTTAGATGTTAACATAATCTTTACATAAAGTCAAGGTTAAGACTTGTCTATTCCAATATGTAAAAAATAACATATGGTAAAGCATTATAAGTATAAAAGAAAATTACATGTTTCTCTGAAATATACGAGGTCATCTATCTGTGATAATTACCGAGTAGTGTGATAATGCCTTGATAAATTTATGAGGTGTTTATATCTGTAGCTTATTAGGATAGAATCTCCTTTATTAGTCATATGCTTAATATGACAGTAAAAAGCCAGAACGCAGACAATAAGGTTGAATAACTTGAACTACCGGTTCTTGGTAGTTTCTGCATAAGCAAAGCATGCCGAAAAGCAAGCTAGTTGCAATATGCGTTATGTGTGTAAATCCTCATTATAAAACCTTTTCGCTTTGCTATACATTAGGTTGCATAATCGTAACTTTTTTGCTAGAATATATGAAGTTGAATCACTATTTATGCTATTAGTGACTGTCCGGAGAAATAATATGCGAATGAGATTAAAAAAGCATTTAAACGAAAGATTCGAAAACGTAAGCAAATACATTGCTGCAAAAGAAGATAAAAGCTTTTATTCCGAAAGAAGTAGCGTTGTGTTGAGTCCTTTTGATATTTTTAACAACAATAATCCTACGTCTTTGGAAATAGGCTGTGGAAAGGGTGCTTTCGCTTTCAATTATGCACAGTTACACCCGAACATTAATCTGATAGCTGTCGATATGATCAGCAATGTTATTATCGATGCGGTTGAAATGGTTGCCGACGAGGGCTTAATCAACGTTAAATTTATGGTAATAGCTGCCGAAAATCTGCTTGCACACCTTGAGGAGCATACAATATCGGAAATAATCCTTAATTTTCCCTGCCCATACAAGAAAAACAGCTACTCAAACGCAAGATTGACTCACCCGAGATTTCTCGAAATCTACAAAAAACTTCTCCTTCCTCAAGGCAAAATTATCCTGACTACTGATAAGGATAACTTTTTCGAATTCTCGGTAAATAGGTTGAGGGAGGAAGGCTTTTTTATCACAGAATTAACTACGGATCTGCCTAGAAATGAAAAGCTCGAAACCGAATATGAAAAGAATTTTCGTGATATGGGTATACCTATTAAGCGCGTCGTAGCGTATTTTGATGGTTTATCGACATCTAAGCAATAGTAGATTTTGTTTTTGCGTAGAAGCGTATCCGAATTTAACGAGCTTTACTGCTATAATTTGTTTTTTAGCGCATTTTGTTCTTTGACTATTTAAAGATGTCTTACGATAATGAATCCTTTATTTTTTTGCGGTCCATTCTTTGACGGTATAAGCAAATCGGGGCAACCATGCTTGGCTAACCCCGATAATAAAATATCTATATTCATTGACTGTCTATTTGATATAAAAGCAAATTATATAATTAGTCGGAAAATCAAACCAAATAATGTTTTGTCGTGATTCCGGATAGAACAAACCATACGGGAACAGACAATATGGAACAAATCGGCAAAAGCATCCACTCGAAAAAGTCCTTTGCTACGGAAAAGTCAGGCTTAATCAACAGCAAATTCATCACGAACAATATAAGTAGCGCAACCACAAAAATTATTACGCAAGTAATAGCCAACACTGCAGTTCTCCCTTTTACCGGAGCCCTCTTGTTCGGTGATACGATTACGGCAATCAGCGATACAATAGGCAATGCACAAAACGCCAGTCCTATGTAAAGCAAAGCGTTCACGCTTCCACCCCAGTTGCAAAAATAATTAAGTGCAAACAGAACCGCAAGTTCTATAAAGACAAACGACGTAGTAAGCAAGGATACAACCATATTTTGTTTTCTTACCGTTATTTCGGTTTTGGGAGGAGCGCCGATGTGCTTATACAGCTTTACCTTTATTCTGCGCGAAGCAAACTCTCTTTCCAACTCCGAAAGATTCATTTCCATAACACGCTTTGAAAAAATGCCCTCGTATTCACGATCGGATGTAAGCAAAGCAGTGTCCGTGTCGGACTCTTCCACTGAATCCTCTGCCTTGATCGCTTCCTTCGGCGCAAGTATAGCTTCTTCATCCGAAGCGTATGGTTGTATTGTAAAAGCTTCCTTGCGCTCATAGTCGGTAACCGATTTCTTTCCCATAAATAGCTCGTTCATAGCTTCCTCATGAGATAATTGATCGGTTTGTTCAACAGCCTTTCGCTCGGTTTTCTCTAAATAATCCGACTTAACTGTCGGAGCTTTATTGCCGGAAAACATATACTTTACGTCCATGTAGTTGGTAGGCATCGGACGATCGGCGCGCTTGTCCTTAGAAACGCTATAAATGGCTTCATAATGCTTTTCCTGTTCGGGATTCATTCTATTGGCATCGCTCTGATCGAATAGGGATATTTGTTCGGCAGATTGCTTCTTAGGCTGTAGTTCACTCTTTGAATCGTTCTTAGTTCTTGATTCGATGACGCCAGATTCGGCTTCAGATAGTAATTTATCCAAATCCTCATCGCTGTTTCTTAGCTTACGCGATTCCGCTTGAGCCAGAAGTGCTTCTATGTCGTCATCTTCGTTCATAACGTCCTCACTAATCAATCGATCGTAAGGACTTGCGCTGCGCTTAGACGATATTTCAATCTTCTGGAAATCCTCATAGGTAGACGAGTTTACGATACTGCCTTCCTTCTTATCGGGAATATCCAACTTGTTCATCGTCAAAAAGTCGCAAATTTGCCGAGTTCCACTTTCGGTCAGCTTGTAGTATCTTCGCCGTCCTCCTCGAGATTCTTCTCCCCAAAAAGCCTCAAGGAGTTTTTTGCTTTCCAGTTTCTTTAAATATGTATATAGCGTGGCGGTTTTTATTATGCATTTATTATCGGTTTGTTTGAGTATCTCATCGGAAATTTCCGCGCTGTATTTGTCGCTTTCCAATAAAGCATATAAAATCATACGCTCGACATTTCCATCAAACAATGAATAAACTTTGTTCATTGTCCCCTCCTTCTTAAGTGATTTATCCGATCGATTCGTAGCTTTTACTATCGCACACCATTTATAAATTGTCTAAGACGAACTCGACAATCGTTAAATTATTGCGATTGAATACTACTGTTATTTTTAGGCACGTTAAACAATTCGTAAATCGTGCGCGCAAAACCATATTCGCTTGTTTAATTATACATATAATGCAAAACAATGTCAATTAATTAACTACTATGCGTAACATATTAGTCTTATTTTCTTTTGTTTTACTCTATTCTTTATTTCTAGATCGAATAACTGTTATAATTTCTTATATGAAGTAATTAACACAGTCTAACAATAGTATGATGTGAAGCTACGATTTAATTGTCAGGTAAAAGAAAATATGCTATAATACAATTAACCGAATGAGAGCAAAATAATTTAGGATAATGTGACGGATATATATGGAACAGACGACATTTTGGGACAACAATATTAGACAAAGCGTGCCTTTAGCGGAGCGTATGCGACCGCAGGTGCTTCGCGATTTCGTCGGACAAAAGCATTTAATTTCGGACGATTCCTTTTTAGTGCGTTTAATTCGCGTCGACAGAGTGGGAAGCTGTATATTTTGGGGATGTGCCGGAACCGGAAAAACCACGTTGGCAAACATCATTGCAAATTCTACGCAGGGACGTTTTGTAAAACTAAACGCTGTAAGTAGCGGAGTTGCGGACGCCAAAAAGGTTATTGATGATGCTGCAAAGGAGCTTAGGTTCAGCGGTAAAAAAACATATCTACTTTTAGATGAGTGTCACAGATGGAGCAAAGCGCAGAGTGATTGCGTGCTTCAAGCAATCGAGAACGGCACCATCATTTTCATAGGAAGCACTACCGAAAACCCATATGTGAGTATGACTCCTGCTATCGTTTCACGTTGCAGAGTATTTGAGTTTTTGCCCCTTAATGACGATGAAATAAAAATAGCCTTGTCTAAAGCTGTTTACAGTCCGAACGGGTTTGCCGACTTGAAAATCACAGTTACCGATGATGCTATCGACTTAATTGCACAAGCGGCTGCAGGGGATTTAAGAAGCGCGTTCAACGCTTTAGAGCTTGCGGTTTTGACAACGCAGGAAAATGCAGATAATACTATAGTAGTAAACCGCGATGTCGCCATTAACTGCGGTCTTAAGAAGGCATTAAGCATCGACAAAAATGACTACTATGACATGATTTCGGCTTTTATCAAAAGTATGAGGGGTAGCGATGCCGATGGTGCGTTGTTTTGGTTTGCAAGATTGCTCGAAGCAGGTTGTGATCCGTTGCTACTTGCCCGAAGAATGGTTATACTTGCCAGTGAGGACATTGGAAACGCGGATCCTCTAGCAAGCATAGTCGCCACAAACGCCCTTGTGGCTTACACTCACATCGGAATGCCTGAAGGAAGAATCATACTAGGAAATGCAGTCGTATACCTGTGCAATTGTCCAAAAAGCAACGCGGCATATATGGCTATCGATAGTGCTATCGCTTGCGCAGTGGATAATCCTTCGCTTGCCGTTCCAAACCACTTGGCGGATCACAGCTACAAGAGAAACAGTGAGGACGATAGGGAAAGCGGCTATCTATACCCGCACTCCTTCGGCGGATATGTGAAACAACAGTATCTACCCGACAAACTCAAGGACGAGGTGTTTTATACACCTATTACGGACAGTGAAAAGGAAAGATACAAAAAGATACGAAACACTGATAATGCATCTATAAAATAGTATGTCATTATCAAAGCGACATCTTTTTATCATGATGTCGAGTGGATTTTGAGGAATGGTTTTTATGCAAATAATTCAGACTGTTGTGTAAGTACTCTATGCAATGAAGAAAACACTAGTAGATTATTAAGCTATGTGTGTGATTTAGTTTGAATATTCGAAAAAATAAGCAAGTGAGCGACTAACAGTTATTACTGCAAGTAATTATCGGAGCGAATATGATAGAGTTTATAAATGTTACAAAAAGATACGGCAATAATGGAACAAATGCCGTTGAAAGGCTTAATTTAAAAGTAAACGATGGTGAAATATTCGGTTTTTTAGGTCCCAACGGAGCAGGAAAATCTACCACCATTAAAATGGCTACCGGAATACTAGACATTTCGGAGGGCGATATTCTTGTAAACGGATTTAGCATCAAAACCGATGCAGAGAAAGCGAAGCTCAATATCGGATATGTTTCGGACAATCACGCAGTTTATGACAAGCTCACGGGTAACGAATACTTAAGCTTCATGGGTGCCATGTATCGAGTTCCAATCGAAGACATTGAAATGAGGGCCTCTCGTTTTTCGGAGATGTTTTCTTTGACTAATTCGCTTAACGATAGAATCAGCTCCTATTCGCATGGAATGAAGCAGAAAATTGCCGTTATCGGCGCACTCATTCATAATCCTAGGGTATGGATATTGGATGAACCCTTAACGGGATTGGATCCCCAAAGCGCATATGAACTCAAAACTCTAATGCACGAACACGCAGAAAGGGGAAACGCCGTGTTCTTCAGCTCTCACGTTATCGACGTTGTGGAAAAAGTGTGCGACAGAGTGGGAATAATCGACAACGGAAAGCTAGTCCTTTTGGGTAGATTGGAGGAGCTGAAAGCCAACAGCACAGAATCTCTCGAACAGATATTTTTGGATATTACAAAGAGGTAAGCAATGGATAGATTATACTCACTTCTCAAAGTGTTCCTCTTGGATAAATTCAGAATTTCTGGCTTGAGAACAAGCAACAACAAAAAATACATTATGATTGCCGTATTGCTTGTCGTGTGCTTTGCCCCGATAATCATCGGCATTATCGGTTTGATGTACTATTTAGGCGGAATTGCTATCGAAAATGGAATTGCCGACAAGGTTGTTTCCACCGTTATTACCGCCACTCAATTTGTTTCACTCGTTCTGGGTTTGGTGTATTTTATCAACACAGTTTATATGGGTAAGGACAATGAAATAACGTCCTATCTCCCGGTAAAAAGCTCGACTGTGTTTGCCGCGAAGCTGATTGTTGTATACCTTTCGGAATTTGCCGCCTGCGTGCTTTTATTCCTTTTAACCTTGATTCCCTTTGGAATGGGCGCAGGCATGGGATTTGCGTACCACACAATGATTATCCCGGTAATGGTGATTGCGCCGATTTTTCCGCTGTCCGTTGCCGCGATTATTGCTGTTCCTTTTATGTACCTAATTTCTCTTTTTAAGAATAAGGGTGTGCTTTCTACCGTTCTACTGTGTGTGCTGTTTGCTGCAGTATTTATCGGATATTACTTCTTTATATTTAGCATTCAAGGTAATAATCCGTCCGATAGTATTGCAGAAATTGCAGTTATTTTCGAACGATATGTGTCTAAAATAGGAAGCGCGTTGCCCTTTAATCTGTGGATTGCACGTGCGGTGTGCGCTACTGATATCCTTTCTGGACTAGGTTACTTCGGACTGTCTATAGGCTGCAACGCGCTTATGCTTGCTGTCACGTGTCTACTATCCTCCTTGGTATACGGAAAAAGTCAAAGGAGCCGTTTAGAGTTTTCCAATTCAAAGGGTAGCGACAAAGGGCATGTACGCGGTGGCTCTGTTGTCAAGATGCTTATTGAAAAAGATGCAAAAACAATCCTACGATTTCCGTCTTTAGGACTGGCTTGCTTCATGCAAATTGTGGTATCGGTCGTACTGCCGATTATTTTAGTTATGGGCAATAACGGCAGTCAGGCATCTGTGTTTGCTACAATCGAAAGTTATATCGGGACATTGATTATACCCGCTGTCGGCGTGGTTGGCGCATTTTCTGCTTCGAGCAATGTTGTTGCTTATTCCGCAATATCACGCGAAGGCGAAGAGTACACGTTTATGAAGCTTATTCCCGTCGATATTAAAACCCAACTAAAGGCAAAAGCCATCTTGGCGCACTCATTTAATCTTGTATCAATTGCCCTTTTCTATATCGTCTTGGCGTTTGTCGGGTTACGTTTGTCTTACGCACTACCCGCATTTGTTATAAGCATCCTTTTCGGAATACCACTGACATACTTCCAAATTCATTTCGATTTCGGAAAGCCGAGATTACACTGGAACGTGATTTCGCAAGCAACTAAAAACAACCCGAGTTCGCTTGCGGGACTGCTCGCGTATGCGGTAACACTTCTGGCTATGGGAATAGTCATAGTAGCATGTATGTTCTTAAATAATGCTACTCCATACGTAGGCTCTGTTATCGCTTGCTCCGTTGCCGTTGCTTTGCCTGTAGCGCTTACCCTTGTGTTACGCGCAAAGCTTATGAGAGATTCACAAAAATTACTTTTGAATTTGGGAAATATCGGATAATTTCCGATATAATGTTTCATGTGGAAGGAAGTATAAATATTTTAGGATTACCGATACAGCATTGTATCTGCTACATCAATCGGCGCAGTTGATGCTTGTCAACCTATCCAAAATATTTTTCTGTAGATTCATATAGAAAAGACTAAGGGGATTACGGATAAAATGTTGGAAATACGAAAATACGAGTGCATTCTGTTAGATTCGGACGATACATTGTTGAATTTCTACTCGGCTCAGGTCAATGCGATCAGAAAAACTTTGGAGCATTTGGGCATTGTTCCAACGACATCTTTAGAAAGGCTGTACGATGGAATCAATCGCGCCGCTTGGGTGGAGTTCGAGAATGGTTTACTGTCCAAAGAAGAAGTTCTTACCGTGAGATTCGATAGGCTTTTCGACGCGTTAGGCATAAAGGCAAACAGCTTGCAAATAGAGTCTTTTTATATGCGTAACCTCGAAGAGGGTCACAGACTTAATTCACACTCGAAGGAAGTTTGTGAACGATTGAGCAAGTATTTTCGGCTATTCATTATTACTAACGGCGTCAGCAGAACTCAAAAAATCAGGCTGGGAAGCTGTGGCATACTTAAATACATTGAAAAAGTCTTTATTAGCGAGGATTGTGGAATCAGCAAACCGCATAAGGAGTATTTTGACATTGTTCTCAACGATATTCGCTGCTCGAGAAGCAATGCGCTTGTCGTGGGAGATTCGCTTACGAGTGATATTCTAGGCGCAAACAACTCGGACTTGGATTCGGTTTGGTATAATCCCAAGAAAAAAACGCTTACGGGAGCGGCAATGCCCACCTACACAATATCCGACTTGAGAGAGCTTTATGACATCGTCGGTGGCTAATTCGAATCGCGATACTTTTTAATCGGACTCATTAGTTTCATAATTAAAATCGAAAATATGAGGCTCCTGCGTTCCTTTTATTTTGATAAAAAAATGCTTAATGTTTAAGCATCTTTTGTATATAATACTGTTAACCTTGAACAAACTTTATTAGAACACAAAAAACCCACCGAAAGGCGGGTGTAAATGTGTATCCGATAAATAGACGCCAAAAAAGCAATACCTCGCAAAACAAGTTAATGCGACAAAAGACAAATTAAACGCCCAAAGTCAGAAATACAGGATTATTTAGCGGCTTTATTCGCCGTTCTGATGCAACGGGTACAAACGTACTCGGTAGATTCTTTACCGTTTACTTCAATCTTAACTCTCTGAACGTTAGCGTGATACGTTCTGGGCGTTTTACGGTTGGAATGGCTCACTTGATTACCGGACATTTTTCCTTTTCCGCATATTGCACATACTCTTGACATTTTATTCACCTCCGAACAAGTTATTGCATTTAACCGATAACGGTCTGTATATTTTTACAGCCTTAATATAGTACCACTTTTTCGAAAAAGATGCAAACGTTTTTAACCAGATTTTACAAAATACTTTTTCATAATATAGATTAGTTTTATTGCTAAGTATGTCCCATAAAATTAGTCGGTTGTGAAAGTAACCTTGCATGAAGTTGTAGTGGAAGTTGATATGGATATCTACCTCTTAATCAGTTGCTTTAAATAATAATTGACTTTGCATAAACGAGGTAAATTTCCATCATGAAAGAAAACTAGAATGAGATTAGAACCCATATTGACTTTCTTGAAAACAGAGCAAAAATGAAGAATCGATAACTAAATTTGTCACTTTATTAAATTACGCATTTCGGCGAACTTTAGATTATCAGTGATTTAGCTATCTATTCTTCATCTATCTTGCAACAATTACTCCATGCTGCCAAGGCGTTTATTGCCAATACAGCTTCATGCTTCCGTTCTCAATAATCCAAACGTTTTCGGAATTCTTTTTCGTATCGTCAATAGATACAAATTCGCCGAAATGATACTCGCCGAACACCTTTTCTTTTTCAAATTCTCCGTACACTCCAACGTTTTCCACCGCATAATTTGACGATTTTTGCGGTGTGGAGATGTTGTTGCTATTGCCAAAACAATTCGGCTGCACACTGAAGCAGTCCTTAATAGTGCCTGTAGAATAGCTATTATCAGTTGTTCCCCCAAGTATTCCACCTGAATATGAGCTTACGTTTTCTGGAGTCGCGCCGAGCGTCTGCCCCCATGTTTTGGCATCTGCCCAACAATTGCTGATTGTTCCTGCGTACATTGTTCCTGCGATCCCTCCCTTAAATGCGTAACGCAGTTCGGTTTGATCGCTGATTACATACGAATACAACTCACCCATATAGTAGCAGTTTCTTACTGTTGAGCCGAATTTAATCCAACTCTCCGATGAATATGCACCGACGTATGCAATTAAACCACCTATAAAGCAATCACCTTCGGCCTTCACCGTGATAATACCAGTTGAGTAACTGTTTTCCACAAGCGAGCCGTATGTACAGCCTATCAAGCCACCCACATATCCACTGCCGCTACCACCGTTAACTGTCATTTTTATGTATTCTGCGGTGACATTCACCGTTGAATAGCAATTTCTTACAATTCCTTGGTAATTGAGATTTCCCACAAGACCGCCGAAGCATGAACGAACGCCAAATGAATTGATGGTAAGCGACAAACTACCATCGGTATGGCAGCCCTCAATTATGGATTTACCCTTTCCTGTGGAGGACCTTGCAACTACTCCGGCAAAAGCACCGCACCAGTCACCTGTGTTACCATCGATAACAAAATTACTTACGGAACACTTATGCAACTCTGTGTCGGCATAGTTCACTCTTTCACCATTTTCGTCATATACACCCGTTAGGTTCGTGCCCCAGCTTAAAATTCTGCCCGCAAAGCCGCCACAATACACATACGGATATGATCTGTTTTCGTCCTTTATCGGTGTTTTTATGGTCACGCCCTCGATTATAAGGTCGTTAGCATAGCCATTGAAGGTGTCAAACAATCCACAGAAAACAGTCGACGTTTGATTAGGATTATCCGCAAAGTAATTTGAATAATCGATTGTGACATTCTTTACTTTATGGTTATTGCCTGCAATAACGCCATAGAACACCTGCGGAATCCACTCAACGCCCATAAGATCAATATCCGCCTCCAATAGAACACACTTCAGCCCTCGGCTCTGTTCGCCGATCTTTGCAAATTCTTCCTGTGTATAGATAGCCGAAATGCTCCATCTATCCGCGTCTATCGTGGCGCAACGCGTAGGTAGCCAAGTTGCATAAAGCTTGCAATCGCTGTATATGCTTGCGTAAGAATCCCTAAATTTGTCGGTACTCTGCACCAAAACGTCATTGTATTTGGTCTTCCATCCGTAAAAAATAAAGCCTTCACGCGAAGGCGTAGGGAGCGGACGATCTGCGCCCTCTTCGATAAGAAGCTCGGTTTCATCAAGAGGGTCCCCACCATTTACATCGAGGGTTACTTTGTATAATGGTAAAGGGATAGCAAATGAAGCGTAGTATGTTCCGTCATTTTCAATAGTAACGACGAAGGTATAAACAGAAAGCTTCGACACCTCATTTCCATTGCCGTCATACCAGCATTCAAAGGTGTAGCCTTCCTTTGCTGTTGCGGTGAGCGTCACAGTGTCGCCTATGCGGTACATTCCGCCGCCCGATACGGTACCTCTTACGGTGTCGCAATACACCGCAATCTCACCCTCTGCCAAGGTACTATCCTTGGTTAGAGTAAGTGTAAATATGCCGTTAATTTGCTCAAGCGAAATGCCTATTGTGTCGGAGGTTCTCATCCAGAAATACATTCCCTCGCCATAACTACCTACAAAGTCTACCATAGACAGCGATGCCCCAACCTCTGCAAGGGTCTTGCCCGCTAAAAAAACTACATCGACCGCATAGTATACTCCGCCTTCAAGCTCGCCGACACGCGCGTTGGAGAATTCCGCAATTAAACAGTTGTCCCCAAACGAAAAAGAGTTCATGCCAATAAATTCTGCAATAGCAGCTTCAACTCCCTCTCGAGAGCTGTCTAAGCCTTCCACCGCTTCAACCACTGCAAAAAAGGAAAAACTGCTTGTTTCAAAGGCTATCGTTCCGTTGTTGCAGGTCGCGACTAGTTTTTCGACAACATTGTCGTCCCTGATATGGAATATAAGATAATTATTTACGCTTTCATTAGGAGCGGGCAAAGTGATCTTAACATTCCCGTTCGGCTGTACCTTGGTACCATCCTTTACAACATATATGTCATAAACGTAGTGCTTTGCTGTCTTGTCGTATTCCTGCATTGCCAGAGCGGTTATAACCTCGGCTACCGTTTCTGCTTTGCCGACTGTGGTTGCGGATAATTCGCAGCCCTTGGAAAAACTACCACCTTCAACCGTAATGCCGTTTTTAGTCAAAGACTCAATAGTATTATTCCAATCTTTAAGACATACCACAAGCACTATGCACGCAATAATTACCACGGCTACAGACACTATTATTAAACTAATTTTTTTATTACTCATTTTTTCAGCCTCACTTATTATCAAATGAAAATGACACTTGATCAATTTTTTATCTTAATTAGAGCAGATATATCTTAACCAAAAGCGTTATGTCCAACATAGCAGAAAACTTGAACGATGAAAACTATACTTTTTTTACGATGTACGTCGGTCAATACAATTACTCATCTATTAAAAGTCAATAATTATTACCAACAACATATTGCGAAGTTTACCGATTAGGCATGTAAAATAAAACAACCCACCGAGTAAATTCTACTAGTTTTTTATGTGTCCGCAATGCTTTAGTTTCTTGTCGCGCTACCGATTAAGATACATTCAAAGAATTTTAGTATAAATATTAGAATTTGTATATGCCGTAAGTGCGCCAATATCGAAAAATTTGAGGTCGTAAGTGCGCCAATTGAAATTTAAGCATATAATAATGCCTTCTTGTGCTTTACCGTTTTCTTATTACAGTTTACTATTCTCAAATTGAAACTAATCCTCCCCGAAAAACATTGGCATTTTCGCGGTAAAAAAAGCTCGTACGAAACCGGTACGAGCTTGAGCAAAAATAACAAACCTTAATAAACTTACGTTAATAAACTGCTTTATATTCCACCTGCATAGAAGTTGGGAGAAAAAGCACCGATCAAGGTATATTAGACTACGTTAAGTTTGGCACACGAAAGTATCAATATTAAGTGTTCAGCTTGTAAAACTCACATTTTTGGCAGTTACTTTGCATTACAACAAAATATAATTTGCTATGCAATAGTCTATAATAGCCTGCTCATATTCTGCATCAAATTCGGTTTCTCCGTCGTTATAGATAAACTGCACGCGAAATAATGTGGTTTGCTTGTGCTCGCTCTGCTTATCCTCGGGAATCTCAAAGTATATTCTAATGGATCTTGCATCAAAGAGTTGCTCAGGAAGCTGTGCGAGTTCCGCCGACATTTGCTCCATTTCACCCTCTTTTTGAATGTTGTACTTAATCACTTTATCCTTAAATACTTCGTCGACTACTCCACAGTAGTACGACAGGTATTCAAGATAAACCACCTCGTATTCATATCCTTCGGTGCTAACCTCTCACGAATACTTCGGAAGATCCGAACAATATGATTGTATCAAAACGAACTGCATGGTCGAATTTTCGACATGATAAATATCTGTTATCGAAGACACCCTTCCTTCACTACAATCGGGACGATTTGCATCCATAGTTTTGGTGTTCGCCATTGGAATTTTGGATATTAGCATACTGAAAGTGCCGACACCGACACCCTCCAAACGCCCCAAGTCAATAAGTGGATAGCAATATGCCCATTCCTCGCCATCGGCGGTGTAATTATCTCGGATGCCGTCAACCTTGTCTCTTAGACATTCGAATCTGCTTTCATATGTAGTATAAAATAAGTTGACATCTGTGGGTATATCCCAAAGATTGTTGATACAGCTGACTAAGTTGGGCAATAAAACAACAATCGAAGTAAATACGGCAATAAAAGTAATAAATTTCTTATTCATCGTTATTCCTCCAATTACACGATTTCGTAATTTTTGACACAAAACTCGATAACAGCCTGTTCCAACTCAACATCAAAGGTGGTATCGCCTTCTGCATAAATAAACTGAATGGTAAACAAGGTTTTCTTCCTGTACTCATCCATTCTGTCGGTTCTGTCGGTTGCGGGATCATCGAGTATTTCATAATAGAAATGCACGTTGCGCGCATCGAAACGCTGCTCGATAGCTTCTGCAGAAACTGAATTGTAGCTTTGCGAATCAAATATCAAGCCGCCCATAAACACCTCATTCACTGTTCCGCAATGCTCCGACTTGTATTCCATAGACGATATACTCTGTTCGACAGACT
The DNA here is from genome assembly GCA_028703495.1 of Clostridia bacterium. GTDB lineage: Bacteria > Bacillota > Clostridia > Christensenellales > CAG-314 > JAQVMT01. The sequence continues at coordinate 157,919 of JAQVMT010000002.1, forward strand.
CATACAATATGTCAAAATCCTTTTTTGCCAAAATTTTATACGGAGCAATGATTTTTACAAATAACAACGTGGAACTTGTTACCGCATATAGATTGCATAGCTCATTGACGGCAGTAACGCTTTGAGGAAGAGGATACTCCTTATCCAACGGTTGCACCGCGCTTGTTTGCATAAAAAGATTAAGCGAGTACGCAGTTGCGCCGAAGTTTTCAAAGCTCGTAAGATCCGGAATAACTCCGCTATATGCACAGACCTTGTCATCTTCGAACTCGATAACGCTTTTGATAGCTTCCACGCATTTATCCAAGCTTTCATTTCATCCATCGAATGAAGTATAGAATTAGTCGACACCCTTTACCGACATCGTATTCGATTTGCCACAAGCCGAAAGCCCAAAACACATAAGCATCACAGTGATTATTGCTAGCGAAATCAAAATATACCTAGTTTTCATATAATACCTCCCGATTAAAAAAAATGATTGTGCTTTTTTGCACCTCATGTTTATATATTATCAAGTATTGGTAATATATATCAACTAAAATTGAACAATTTTTTAAAATATGAAAAAAACACATTGGTACACTTCAGTTGTTATTTTACTCGGAAATTAATGACGCCGCAAAAAAATGCGGCGTCATATAATTGAGTTTAAGAATGTTTTCGCTTGTCGCTTTTGATGATTTGTGGCACAAATCCAAGCGGTACGGAATGGTCAATATTATTACCGAATGAGAAAAGCGAGGAGTAACCCGATTGAAATACTATTCAAACGCTTTCTCGATTATTTCTAATCAGCTATACCTTCGTAACATACCAAACAAGACAAATGTAGTAATATCAACTCAATTCGAAAAGTCCCGTATAAAGGGAGTAGTACTTGCCCTGTTGTTTAATCAATTCCTCATGGTCTCCGCGCTCGATGATTTTGCCGTGTTCAAGCACCATAATTGCATCTGCGTTTCTTACCGTGCTTAGCCTGTGAGCGATAACAAACACGGTTTTATTTGCCATAAGCTTGTTCATACCCTGCTCGATCAAGCTTTCGGTTCGAGTATCGACCGAACTAGTCGCCTCGTCAAGTATCAAAACGGGAGGATTATTGACGGTAGCGCGTGCAATACTAATCAACTGCCTTTGTCCTTGCGATAGGTTTGCACCGTCGGCTGTCAATACCGTATCATAACCATTGGGAAGGTGAGAAATAAAGAAGTGCGCGTTTGCAATCTTTGCGGCTTCCTCCACTTCCTCGTCGGTTGCGTCGAGCTTTCCGTAACGAATGTTCTCCCTGACAGTCCCCGTAAACAAGTGCGTGTCCTGCAGAACCATAGCTAAGGATCGCCTCAAATGGTATTTTCTCATCTGCTTAATCGGAATACCGTCGTAGGTTATTTCGCCTTTATCGATATCGTAGAACCGATTAATCAGGTTTGTAATAGTTGTTTTACCTGCGCCGGTCGAGCCTACAAATGCAATCTTTTGTCCGGGTTTGGCGTACAGAGAAATGTTATCGAGTACAGTCTGATCTGGCTCGTAGCCGAATGAAACGTCTTTAAATCGGACGTCGCCGCGAAGCTGCACCAAATCAAAGCCTTTACCATTGGGAATCTTCCAAGCCCAAGTGCCGGTTCTTTCCTCACATTCGCAGAGCTTATTGTCGCATATTTTTGCGTTAACTAAAGTAACATTGCCATCGTCGGTTTCTGCCGGTTCGTCAAGCACGCTAAAAATGCGTTCTCCGCCTGCAAGTGCGGTCAAAATACCTGTAATTTGTTGCGACAGGTTATTAATAGGCATTGAAATCGAGCGAGTGAAAAGCAGAATACTTACAAGTGTACCAACTTCGATAGCTCCGACATTTTTCACGGAGAGCAAAGCCCCAACTACTGCGATAGTCGCATACATCAAATAGCTTAAGTTGCCCATCATAGGCATCAAAATATTTGCGTAGGTATGTGCTTTTGTTCCTGCAACACATAAATCGGCATTAATGCTTTGAAAGCTTTCGATGCTTTTTTGTTCCCTGTTGAACACCTTGACAACCTTTTGTCCATCGATTAATTCTTCGATATAGCCGTTAACCTTACCTAATTGCTTTTGGTTAGCGACGAAATATCTTCCGCTTTTTCCGCCAACTACCTTTGCAGTAAATACCATAAGCACAATAATAACCGCAGCAACTAATGTTAGTTGCCAACTTAATGTAAGCATAACGGTAAACACGGCAATAATGGTTACGACCGAGCTTATCGCGGACGGTATTCCTTGGCTTATCATCTGTCTGATAGCATCCACATCGTTGGTAAATCTACTCATAAGCTCACCATGGACATGCTGATCAAAGTATCTAATTGGCAAAGCTTGCATTTTTGCGAAAAGCTCATTCCTCATTTTCTGCAAGCTGTTGCTCATTACATATATCATAAGACGCGTTTGAATATACGCACATGCTACACCCAAAAGGTAAATGAACACCATAAGCGCAAGAGTCTTGAAAAACGGAGTAAAGTCGGGATCAACCTGTCCTTTAAGCCCTTCGATAAAGTTATCGATAAGAGGCTTTACGAAGTAGGTACCCGCAATGCTGACTCCCGCCGAGAAAATCAGACAAACAACAACCATTATTAAGGCAACCTTATAATCTTTTAGATATCGCAGTATTCTACCAAGCGTTTTTTTGGCGTCTTTTGGCTTTGCAGGCATTCTACGATTTCCGGGACCGCCTATTTGAACGTTTTTTTCCTTCATCGCCATATCACACCTCCTCCAAAGCATTATTTTGAGAGCTAAAGACTTCTTTATAAATATCGTTGTCCTCTAATAGTTGCTCATGCGTTCCGACCGCATTGATTTTGCCTTCGTCAAGCACGACTATCTTGTCTGCGTGCATTAAAGAATTCAATCTTTGTGCAATCACCAAAACGGTCATTCCCTTCATTTCGTTCCTTAATGCTTCACGAAGTTTTTTATCCGTTGCAGTATCTACCGCAGAAGTAGAGTCGTCTAAAATCAATATCTTAGGCTGTTTAAGCAAGGCTCGCGCTATACAAAGTCTTTGTTTTTGACCGCCGCTTACATTAACGCCGCCTTGCTCCAAACGAGTATCATATCCGTCCGGGAAGCTCATGATAAAGTCGTGGGCCTGCGCAATCTTACACGCGTGCTCCATTTGTTCTTGCGTGGCATTCTCATTGCCCCACCTTAGGTTCTCTGCAATGGTACCCGAAAACAACGTGTTTTTTTGCAATACGACAGCTACAGCATCCCTCAAGTTGTGTATTTTGTAATTCTTTACACTCTCGCCACCGACAGTCAAATCTCCATCAATGATGTCGTATAGCCTTGGAATAAGCTGAACTAGTGAGCTCTTTCCGCTTCCCGTACTTCCGATAATACCGACAGATTCTCCTGCCTTTATGCTGAAATCGATATCCGAAAGCGTGAGATTGTTCTTGTTCTTGGAATAACTGAAGTCAACGTGCTTGAATTCAATCGCGCCGTCCTTGACTTTTAAGTCATTATTTGTATCACTATCTGTTATGTCAATCTTTTCGTTTAATACTTCCTTAATACGGTTAACGCTAGCACGGGATATAAGCAGCATTACGAATATCATACTTATCATCATAAGTGAATTCAATATTTGTCCCACCATACTTAACGCGCTTGTAAGTTGACCGCTGGTCATCTCGCCTAAGCTGATCTTGTAGCCGCTAATACCATAAAGAGCGATCATACATCCGTACATCGCAAACTGCATGATCGGGTTGTTCCATGCAACCATTTTTTCCGCCTTAACCTGTGCTTCCTTTAATTCCTCTGTGCGCTTACGGAATTTTTCGGTTTCGTGGTCCTCTCTGACATAAGCCTTCACAACTCTGATACTAATTAAGTTTTCTTGAACGGCAAGGTTCATATCATCATATCTGTAGAACATTTGCTTGAAATACTTCATAGCCTTAGATACAACAATACCCAAACCGAGTGCGATAACGGGTGCGGCAATGAGAAATACCCAAGCCAAATCCTTTACGGTTTGAAACACCATAAACATAGCAAATATCAGCATTATCGGCGAGCGGAAGCACACACGTATCACCATTTGAAACGCCTGTTGAACATTAGTTATATCGGCAGTTGAGCGCGTAACAAGGCTTGCAGTGCTAAATTTGTCCACATTGGCAAACGAAAAGTCTTGCACCTTCACGAATATTGCTTCTCTCAAATTCTTTGCAAACCCATTTCCCGCTTGAGCAGCAAACATACCGCTTAGTATTCCAAACACCATCGCAAGTATCGCACAAGTAACCATTATCAGACCGACGCATACGACAATACCCAATCTGTCTTGAGCTGCAATCTGTATATAGTTGGCATAAATCTGCGAATCACCACCGACGACACCCCAAGAGCTCAATTGCGTTAACACAAAGACAGAAAGCTTCGATGCGTTTGTAACAGGATCCATCATTATTCCAAAGTCTACAATAATTGACATTAGGTAAGGTATAAAAACCTCAAATATGACCTCGACAACAATCGTTAACGGCGCAAGTATCGTCTGCGCAATATAGCCCTTGGAATATTTCATTAAACTTAACATATATTTTCCTTAACCCCTATTGTTGTTGCGTTCACCCATCTTAACCAATATTTCCGTAACAATATTCGTGCCTTCACGGAGCCTTTCTACATCTTCTGTGCTTAACTCTTCAAATTGGGGCAGTATCAACTCCAAGGTCTGACGTCTGCTCTCATCAAGCGCATTTCTTCCTTCATCCGTGATATGAATCAACACCGACCTACGATTAGCTTCGTTAACAACACGGTCAATATAACCCAATCTAACCAATCCGTCTACAAGTCCCGTTAATTGAGAACCACTCACTCCAACCTTGTTCGCCATAGCTCCCATAGAGTGTTCTCCCTTGTCATATAGAACCGATAACACGAAAAATTGCGTCTTGCTGATTCCGTCTAAATGTCTGGGACCCGGAAACGTCACCGCTTTTCTGATCAGCACATTAATGTTCAGCAATCCGTTCACTACATCATAATATTCACTTTTATTCATAATTTTTCCTCCATTTAATTTATACCGCATCCGATATCTTTGGTGTATGTATGATAACAAAATGCACTTAAGTTGTCAATCGTTTGAATCGATAAATATTTAATATTGGTACTTTTTTTTATGTTAATATTACCTGAAAAAGCATATCGTTAAAATATTATTAATTTAGTAATAACACAGTAATAACACAATAATAACGTTAGCAGTTTGACAAAAATCGAGCTTCTTCAAGGCTCAAATTTAAAAGAATGTTTATACGGATAACATTATATTCTATATAAAAAATCAGTAAAAGAAAAGCACCCACAGCAATCATATAGATATAGACACAATTCTGCGCTTGCAATGCAAGATTTGAGCTGTAGGCAAAAAATATAATAAGGAGTTATTTGTTCAGCATTTCTCGAATTTTATTTCTTACCGAGGAGACCTGTTCACTATCTTTTCTCCCGAATACACATTCATTTGCAAAGTGTTCGCAGTTGTAATGTATAATGTCATAGCCGCCTTGTCCGAGCTTACTCAAGGCATAATTAACGATGTCTTCATCGCTTCGCTTGAGCTTCAACTCGGATTTCGAGTACTGTCTAACCTCCACAAATCTACCTCCCGAAAAATCAGCAACGGAAACTTTGTCGACCGTAATATTATCCGACGGTCTTGTTACATTATCGGCGGCTCCGAACTCAATAACCTCATCACTCCCTAAAAAAATCCCGTAATGGTAATATCCGCCCATGTTGACTCGAATTTGGGCACCCTTCTCGGCATTGGTAAGCTTCCATTTGGTTTGCATATAAACACTCCTGACATCGTCGGCACAATTTGTCCATGGATGTACATAAAATGACGATCGATGATACTACTATCAAGAGCAATTTCCCGACTTTAACCCTGAGGCAGACACTTCGATGACTATAAAAAAAATGTCGATAAACCGCTCGTGAAAAACCTAAGCCTTTTCCTTGCGATAGACATCATTCAAGTAGTTATAGACATCGCCTACTGTCTTAAAACTGTTGACGTTGAGGTTAGTCAATTCTATTTTAAACTCCTCCTCGATAGCAATCGCAAGATAAAGCATATTGATAGAGCTCAATCCCATATCTTGAGAAAGTGTTGTTTCTGCAGTGATTTTGTCGGGATCCAACTTCACTCCAATCACCAATTCGAATATTTTTGTTATTTTTTCAATTACTATGTCCGACATATTATTTAATACTCACCTTTTAATATCTTATATACCACTAAAAATCATTCTTTGGACGAACGATTTTCATACTTGGGCTACGAGCAAAATCTTGCGTTCGGATTTTGATATTGTCGATTTTTACGTAATTAACCGAGCCTTCGACATTTGCGACCTCACGCTTAGTATAGGTTAAAAAGTCTGTAACCCCTCTTGACTGCAATAATGCGACTTTTGGCAAAATTTCAAGAGCAAGGACAGGTTGTCCGAAGCTGTTTTTTTCCACATAGACCAAGCAGTCGGAAACAAAGTCAAGGTCGTTTACCGCTTTTTCAATTTCCTCGGGGTAGATATTCTCACCGTCGGGCATAATAATTACGTTTTTACTACGTCCAATTATGTACAAAAAGCCCTCATCGTCGAACTTTGCTAGGTCGCCGGTTTTGAAAAATCCATCGCAAAAGGCTTTTTTGTTTTCCTCGTCATCGTTATAATAGCCCGACATAATGTTCTCGCCTTTGAGCCAAAGCTCCCCATCAACAAGCTTCAATTCCTGCAACGGGAAGGGAATACCGACAGAATCGGGTTTTTTTACGAATTCGGGATTACCGCTCACCAAATTAGAGCTTTCCGTAAGTCCGTAGCCCGGGTAGAGACTAACTCCCAATTTGTAATACCCCATTACAAGGTTTTTGGGAACGACTGCACCACCGCAAATAATTACTTTCAATGAACCTCCGGTTGCGGTGATGCCGGACGATTCGCAAACTCTTAATATCAGTGCTGCAAGAGCAGGTACAAGCACGAGAATGTCGGGTTTTACTACTGCCATTTCCTTGAACATAGCTTGCATGTTTTGAGCAAAGTACAGACTTCCTCCGGATATAAGGCAGGTTAGTAAGTTCCTTATTAGACCGAAAACATGAGTCATCGGCATTAAGGAGTAATATGTCAAGCCGAAGGGTTGGACAATTCCGTAAAGTCCGTTGACTGCGCCTACAAGAAGGTTATTATGCGAAAGGACCGCTCCTTTGGGCTTGCCCGTCGTTCCCCCCGTTAAGATGATGCAAGCAGGCGTGAACCTATCAAGTACGGGCAGGTGTGCGTTATCCTTACCGATGCATTCATTTGATGCAAAAAACGGTATAGAAAGCAAATTATGGGCAAATCCGACTTTTTCCTTCAGTTCCTCTTGATAAATTAATGCTTGGCAGTCAAATTTTAGTAATAACCCGTAAAGGCTTTTTTCATCAAGCATAGGAGGAATTAAAACGGCTACCCTGCCGCTTGCCATAACCGAAAGAGCAATCCTCACAAACTCGCAATTATTGCCAATGAAAATTCCGATGTTCTTCTTACCAAGATTATTCTCGTCTAAAAATCCGACAGTATTGCATACTGCATCGTATAATTTGGCGTAGGTTAAAGCTTTGGTGTCGAAAACTGCAACCTTGTCCGAATAATCGCGTTTTCCGACCTCAAGCATCTCGCCTATGGTTCTTATATGATTTTTTTCTTCGACTTTTGCATATACGCAGTCGCTTGTTTCCTTCCTAAAGCGTTCGATCGAATTCATTTGACTCCTCCTGTTGAATAATTGTATGCGTCCAAAATCAGACGGCTTTTTATAATAACTCCGCGCGTTTCAAGTAGCGATAATCAGTCGATAAGGCTTTTTAATATATTCTCTTTCTCGTACAATACGCGTCCTATCTGCTCAATCTCTTTTCCCGTAGGCATTCTGCCCGCAATATATTTTTGGCAATCGATAGGCTCACCGATTGCGACCTTACGCTTCTTACCTTTATGCGCTTCATCAATATAAAAGGGTGTGATAGGGACCTTCGCCATAGCAGCCATAAGTATGCAGCCCGATTTAAACGGAGCGATATCGTTGGTTTTATTTAATGCTCCCTCGGGAAAAACAACGAGAAGTTCGTCATTTTTCAACACTTCGATACCCTTTTTCACCGCTTCGAAGTCGAATATATTTCTGTCGATTCTAATACAGCCCAAGCCGCGCATCAATGTCGATCGAAAAGGCTTGTTCATAACCGATTCTGCAACGAAGTATCTTAACCGTCTTCGCCAAAGTGCAACAGATATCACTATCGGATCCTTAAAGGTCCTGTGATTTGATATGACAACTGCTCCGCCTTTAATCAACAAATTGCTTTTTTTACCATTCTCGTAATACTTTTTCGTTTGGTAAAACAGCAGAAAAAACATTCCGCAAACTCTTGCAATATCACCTGCGAACTTCCGCAGGGAATATCCTTTCTTTTCCTTTCTCATTTATGCCTTTATTCTTCTTCGAGTCCGATTTGCTTTTTTTAAGGTTATCCAAGCATTTCCCAAGCTCGATTACCTTCTGCCGAGCTTTTTCCGACAGATCGAGCAAGTCGTCTTTTGACAAGCTTTGACACTCTGTCAAGTCATTTATATAGAAGCTTTCACCTATAACAACATTCACTCTTTTAAATATTCCGTAATTACCATCGATATAAATTGGCACGATCGGAGCTTCCGATTCATCGGCAATCGTAATCAAGCTGGTTTTAAACTCATGAATCTTGCCATCGGTAGATATTTTACTTTCAGGAAAAATACCCAAAACGCCGCCCTTGTCTAGAATTTCCACGCTCTTGCCGATGAATCCAAAGTCTGACGAAAACCTTTCGACCTTTACGCCGCCGATACATTTAAGCACAAAGCGCATAAATCTTCCCTTGTTGTAAATCACTTCCGCAATTAAAAATCTAATGTTTCGCAACGGGAACAGGAACATAATCAGCATTAAATCCTTAATGCTTGAATGATTGGCAATGATTATTGCATTTCCGTTTAATCTTGGTTTTTTCTGCTTTTTATCGCTGCGCCAAATCTTCCATTTAAAATATGGAATAGCTGCAAACGCACCTGTAATTTTTATAAAAGCATATGTAAACCAATTCATATTCTTAAGCCTTCTGTGATCTTGTCTTACCTTTGTTACCGGCTTATGCTACCGTAATGCCTGCTTCCGCATTTGCCTTTTCTTTGCATTCTAGCGCATACACCTCGGCGAATCTGTTCAAGTCCTTTTGATAAAGGATGCAAACAAAGAAGTGTAGGAACAAACAGCAAAGAATGAAATAAAGAATTGATTTGTCTTTAATTTCGATGTTCTTCTCTTTGCCTTTTTCTACTGCAAGCTTTGCGTTCTTATAAAACCAAAACGCGGCGAAAAATGGTATGAAAGACATCAAAAGCCAATCAACAACCGCCTTCCTTTTTCGTTCAAACAACAACCTGCTCTTATTTGCGATGGTTGCAAGCCATATGAACACGAAAAGGAATCCTGACAATATCGAAAGAACGATATTTACAAAAATCGTTTCCTTCTCGAAAAGAGGCTTGTACTCGACTGTTGCATCCGGCTTGTCGATGTGGTTTTGAAGCTTTAACGCCTTAGCGACGGCAGCAGTAGTATAATCCTTGGGCATCAAGAAACAGAGGAAGAATCCCCCTATGCAGAAAATCGACACAATCAACGGCACAAGAGAAACGCCGCATTTGATCGCACCCTCCGCGACCACACCGTTCACCACCGCATCCTTCGTCCACATTTTAAGATTCTCATAGACCAAACCGCTTGACACGGCTCCTACAATCGAAGTCAAAACAGCTTGTATCGCAAAATACATAGCGGCGTGGTTCTTACCCGTCAGCCTTTCTTCTTCGGCAGCAATCTGCGTCGGAATAAGATATGGCATCATAAAAAACGCACCGATTGCCCAGCTTCCGATAATGCCGCCGATCGCACCTATTACCAGCTTTGGCAAATAGCTGTCGCCCCAGAAATAGCTTCCCGCAAAATTGAAACACAATATGCATAAACCAAAGCTCAAAAGACAGGATTGATACGTAAATCTTATTCCCTTCTTCTTTTTAAGCTTGTTAAACAAGTAAAGCATCATTGGAACGGGAGCAAAAGCAAAGGTATTCAAAATCGCCGCGCTTCCCGCACCCAATCCCATAACACCCGAAATCAAGGTGTTCTGCGCAGTTAAAAACATTTGCAGTCCGAAAAATGCGCAACAGTTTGGCAACATCCAACGCATAAACATTTTGTTGCCAAGCGTAAGCTTGAGGCTTTCCCAAAAGCCTACCCGCTTTTCGTTTTCAGCTTTTGCCGTGGTGTACTTGGCACCCTCTTTAATGAGAAACAGAGGGATTATCATTGTAACCATTAGCGGAATACAATACAAAGCAAGCTTGTCGATGCTTAAGTTGAGCAATCTAAGCATTGCAGGCAAAAGCGCGTAAACGACACAGTAGCTTATTGTATCGAAAAAGGACTTATAACTAGACACTCTAAGTCTTTGTCCTTCATCCGTGCATACGGTTGACAAACTGCCGTAGAAGGCAATTAGGCACATGGTGTAAGCCGCAAAAAACACGACTGCCCAGCATATAATCCATGCAGTATTTCCCGCTTGCGAGAATGAAGGAAGCCATAATAAAAAGTAGCTTATTACCATCGGCAGAAAGGCGATTGCTATCGGAGTTCTGCGCCTTCCGAATTTGGATTTAATACTATCCGTCAAGCTCGCAAGAGGCACGTCAATAATACCGTCGAATGCTTTTGCCGCAGTCCAAAGGATACTGAACAAAGGCATCACGACCAACACTTTTCCGTTGATGCTCCAAAGGTTGATGTCCGCCGCCAGCCCGACGGGGTTTACCGCATCGGTAAAGTACGCAACCAATAATACCATCAAAAGATTCGGACCGAATCCTGACATTGCAAAAACGATTTCCTTCCATTTTTTGTCTAAACTTCTTACCACCCTGTATTACCGCCTTTTGTGTTTTGATACTAATACCTTTTGCCTTCTCACGCTATAACCGAGGATAACACTTATAACTACTTTGAATCGTTATTTCGGTTCATACATTGCTCTACTAATTTTATACCGATTTACGAATAGCTAATGATGCTAGAAGCAATAAGGCATAAAACAGGAAAGCCGTCCAAATTGATCAATAACTTGGCTTTTGCATATATCGTTATTAGGCAATTACTCTAATTCGAGAGCTGTGGATCTCTACACATTGTTGCATATAAACTCACAAAACTCGTCTACGGTATAGTTGATTCTGTAATCAAGTCGTGCGAGTGTGACGCCGAATTCTTTTTCTATGAGGTTCAAAAGAGTAAAATACTCCAAACTATTTCCACCCAAATCCTGCACAAAGTAAGCGTTGCTTGCTATCTCATTTTCTGGTTTTCCCAAAACCTCTGCAAACAGCTTCACTAATACGCATCGAATCTCATCCCGACCATCCGTTCCCTTATCGATATTTTCGTTTCTATACTCCGAAAACGGTATCAAGCGCACTTTACCGCTTTCAATCCATTTGAGTAGTTGCTTTCTTCCCGGTTTGATCGCGTTTTTAAGCGCAGTCGAATCGTTCGTGAAGAAAATCTTTTCCACCATATACAGCTTCGGAAGCGCATTGTTTTGCTTGATAATCTGAGCTTTTAATTTTTGTATCTGCAAATCGTACAATTTGCTGCTGACTTCAACAATCAAACAAAGCGAGGTTTGTTTATTGTCACTCAATCCCAATACCGTGAAGTTTTTGGCATAGTCCAACTCGAAAGCATTTTCCACAACATCCGGACTGATATTCTCGCCTGTTTGAGAAATAACCACGTCCGAGCTTCGTCCTTCGATGTAGTAACGACCGCTTTGGTCACTGTTCGCAATATCGCCCGTAATATAGTAGCCATCCTCGGTAAAGCTTTCCGTGGCGTTGGAATAGATATGCTTACACAAGGTACTACCCTTAACCGCTAGTATTCGCTTACCCTTAACGTTTACAAGCTTATAAGAAACGGTTTGAAGCGGTTTCCCCACAGAGTTAAGATTCCTGACTTTGGGAGATTTGCTTAATTCCACCGATGTAATACCGATTTCCGTCATTCCGTATCCGTTATAAAGCGGAATCCCTATTCCGTTTAAAAGATATAGCGCATCCTCGCTCAAATAACTGCCACCCGAAATGCAAAAGCGTACCGAATTCCCGAATAGCTTAGAATGAACTTCCTTGAAAGCACGTCTTGCCAATGGCTCGAATAATTGAGCACATAATCCCTGCAATAAGGTAAAAAGCTTCACGCTTTTGTAAAACCGCTTAACTGTCTTGGCATCTCTTTGAAATATTTGCTTTTTAAGCTCTTTTGCCATGCTGTTCCAGAGTAATGGTGTCGCAAAAATATGCGTAACCCCGTGTTTGCGACAGGTTTGCATAATAGTATCGCCGCTGTAATCCTTCAAAAATACAAAAGTTCTTCCAAAAAACCCAAACCACAAGAGATTTGTCATTAAACCGAATATATGATAAAAGGGTAAAAATGCCAACAACTTAATGCAGCCGTTATAATGTTGCTTAAATCGATTGTTTTGCCTTAAAATATCTTTGCTTGTCAATATTTGTTCGCAAATTTCGTTGCCGCAATAGACGCAAAGCTTTATATCCAAGCTAGTCCCCGAGGACATTAACGCCAATTCGTCCGCCCATGCACCGCTATAACCATAGGGAGCAATCTCCTTGAGATTGTCGACGGATAAGCCTTTCTTCCCGTATTGCTCTCCGTTACCGATTATGTAATTTACACTAACCTTATTAAGTGCGCTACAAATGACCGCCGGAATCAAGCGGGTATTTATCAGCAAAGGCTTGAAGCCAGCCATCAAAATGCCCCAAAAACACCAAATCCACTCGGGAGAGTTATCCAAAGCAAGTCCAATAAAACTACCCTTTTCTTCGTGTTCAAGCAACCGCTCCAGCGAATACGCGCAAGAAACGCTACTATCCTTAATTTTTCTATATGAAAACCTGATAGTATGAAAACCGTCGGTTGACTCGGTCATCGTATTATCCGGCATATCGAACATTATCTCAAAAACATCTTGAAACCGTCGCTTGCTTTTAATCAGCTTCGAAATCTGCATATTGACGGTCTTATCGAGATTCTCCATTAACGCAACTCCGCATTGTTTTCGGCGGAAACTCCCTTTTGCTCTGCTATTTCGTATAAGATATCCTATTTTTTACAATATTATGACATCTGCAAATATTTTACAATATTCGACACCTTTTGTCAACCATTATGTAGTCAACACGCAAATTATCATTATGCAAAAGGTATGGAATATTAACCAATCAGATCTTTCTTATTATATCTGTGCAAATATGCGACCGATAGCCGTACGTATACAATATACGAATATTACAACCATGAATTGTTGCCATAATAGGCTAGCGGTAGTTGCGGAATATTGGCTTATAAGACGTCATAGCCACACCCAATAAGGAATATCATCGGTATAACGGCAACTAGAAGTTTATTTTCCAAATTAAAACTATAAGCATAGCGCAAATGATTTGCGTGTGCCGTTGTCGCAATTATGTCGGTAAGCCGACAAAGAAACAACAAAGCTTAACAGATACATTAAGCATATGATCTTTAAAGTCGGAAAAGGGCACATGCAGTTCGCTTAATACTTATTCTATAGTTACGTCGACTTTTCGCCTTTTATTCTCATACATAATATTTACGATAACCGCGCCGAGGATCAGTACCGCGCCGACAATCGAAACGGTATCGGGTAACTCATTAGCAAATATCGCAACCCAGAGCGGAAGCAAAACCACCTCCACCGTTGCGATAAGCGACGAAGAAAACTCCGAGCAGTACTTAATGCCCGATGCAAACAGAACGTAAGCCAATCCGATTTGGAAAAATCCCATTACAGCCAGCACTAGCCAGCCTCTAACATCTACATCTACAATGCCGTTGATGAAAAAGGCTCCCACAATTATGCTAATAATATATCCAAAGCAGGTCGCATCCAGTGTACTTGCACCTTCCTGCTTGTTTATGTAGAAAACTCCGCTGAACGCAAGACCGGCTAGAAGAGCAAAAGCATTACCGATAAGACTTCCACCGCCCTTTAGTATATCCTGCATAAAAATACAGACAATTCCGATAAATGCGATAGCAACCACGGTAAACTGAATTAAAGACGGTCTTTTCTTTTTAAAAATCCACATTTCCAATAATACTAAAATTGGCGCTGTATACTGTAGCACAACCGCGTTTGCGGCAGTCGTCATCTTTAATGCGATAAAGTACGCTATGTTTGTGACGGCAAAACAAATCGCGCCGATAGCGATTTGTTTGTTTATTTTAAGCTTGAATCTCAAAAAGGGCAAAGTAAATGCCAACGCAAAAACGCACCTTAATCCATTCATAAGTACGGGATTAATGCTCAATTGCTTGCTTAAGATGGCACTCAAGCTCCAAAGTGCTGCTGCTAAAAACACCGTCAGCTCACCTTTTACGATACTATGCTTCCCAGAACTATTGATTTTTTTCATCCAATACACCCTACCTGTAAAAATTTATCATAAGCAAACCGACAACGCCTAGAGCCAGCCATTAGCATTTTGATTCGAACCAATTCCTTTTTGCCATCGATAAAGCATAAAGCCCACTCATTCGTTCAACCATCAAAACAATTGTACGATTTTGCCTTTGTTTTGTCAACATAAAAACGTCCCAAGCGAAAAGAGTAGAATTTATTATTTATTTATGAGCAATTCGGAGAGCAAATTTCTATAAGAAGGAAATATACTACGATTATATTTGCTTTTATCTGAAAATAACGTTATAATATAAAGCATGAATGAATTTTTGAAGTATTTATTTTTATTTTTTATTGGAGCGACCTCGGGGTGGTGTATCGAGCTGGTGTATCGTCGTTTTTTTTCGCCTGCAAAAAAGTGGATTAATCCGGGGTTTTTAAACGGTCCCTACCTACCGCTTTACGGATTCGGGGTATGCATTATGTACTTTATTTGTTCATTTAATCTCGCATTCTACTATGAAATGATACTCTTTTGTGTTCTTATGACCCTGATCGAGTATGTTGCGGGTATCATTTTCATAAATGGTATGGGAATAAAGCTTTGGGACTACTCCAAAAGGTGGCTCAATTATAAGGGGATTATATGTCCGCTTTTTTCACTTTTTTGGACTGCACTGGGAGAAGTATTCAGCTTTTTCATCTATCCATATTTGCAAACTGCGGTATCTTGGCTGTCGAACAATTTAGCATTCTCTTTCATTGTCGGTCTGTTTTACGGCGTAATGCTTGTAGACTTCGGCATAACCTTGCACCTTTCCGCCAAGATACGTCAACACGCAAAGAAAATCAAAGAAATTGTTGCTTATGAAAGATTGAAGGATTACATACATTCGGAAGGCGTCCTACATCAAGAAAAACGTTCCTTTTTATTCCCCTTTAAATCCAAACTCTCAATAGGCGATATTTTGACGGGCTTCTTTAATCAAAGGAAAGAGAAAAACGATGAAGCAAGCCGAGGTAAGGATATAACTAATAAAAAATAGTATTATCGAGATTAATAGCTATTAGGTTGATTTTTTCTTTACAGGTCGCCTAAAAAATGATAGAGCACATATACATTTGAAGAGCTATAAAAAAACAACCAATCTAAGCGCCATATATTCCTTAAAATAGGGCGTTGTTTTGTGCGCTAAACAGCCGCCGAGTGTGCCTCGACGGCTGTCGCATATATATTCAAACCTTCTTACTCATCTGAACATACGGGTAAGGTTAACCACTTGTGATTTGTGCGGACTTTTGCGTTATATTTTGGATTCCATGCCCTGAGCTTGCGTTGAACTAGTCTGCATCGGTTCTTGCTCATGCAAATCCTTTTCTTTGGTCTTTTTAAACAGATTATCTAAGTCGGGAGACTCAAAGTCGCGCATCCTTTTGGATGCTTCGCAAACTTCAATGAAACAAAGACCTATGCCTTCGGAATCTGCTCTTATATTGATAGCTCGATTTCTCGGTATTCCATAGCGGCGTGCGGTTTCCACCGCGTCAATATTTGCGCCCATAAAAATAAATTCCCAACCATTTTCGGCTTTCTTTTGCTCGATTTTGAGTTTAATTGTATCCGAAGTGAAACTTCTGCTCGAATTTTCCTCTCCGTCTGTTATGATTACGAATAACACCTTGCCCGCACGATATTCCTCGGCTACGCTGTTTTGCACCCGTTCTATTTTCTGTATGGCAAATCCTATCGCATCTAATAACGCCGTTCCGCCACCAACCCTGTAGTCTTTATCTGTTATCGGGCTTATCGCTTGAATGTCCACCCTGTCGTGCAACAGCTCGTAGGTTGAATTGAATAATACCGTAGTTATTCTACATTCGCCCTCCAATAATTTTTGCTTTTCCATGGTCGAATTGAAACCACCGATTGTGTCTTTTTCAAGCCCGCTCATGGATCCGCTTTTGTCTAATATTAATACAAGCTCCGCTAAATCTTTTCTCATAATCCTTCCTCCTTGTTTTGGGCTTCGTTATATTTGTATTACGCTTCTTTATCATGACTAAAGCAAGCACAGTGCTCCAATCGACATTACGCATCGCGAATAAATATAAAGTACTTGCTGGCGTAAAAAGGCGTAATATTTACGTCGCTACCCTTAATAACAATATTCTATCACACCGAACAAAAGCAAAGGTCGCTTAAAAAGCGACATTTACAACGCTTTACTAATTCCGAAAATGCTTTTAAACACGCCGACTTAAAAAAATTAATTTATTTGAAACGCGTTTGATACAATTAGATTTAAGAAAAATGCATTACACGTACCCGAACACAATATGCGTTTGTGAATACGCAATAACCAAGCCTGACATATTTGTCAATATCCTAAAAGGGGTTGATCGTATTCGAACAAGGCTTCGTTTATCTCGAAAATATCGTATTTTTTGTTGATAATAAAATACTCGACAATTACATCGAATTGCTTAGCGTGTGATAGCGCATACCCTGCCTGAGTAAGCAATGCTTGTGTTTCCGAAAGATTCAGCTTTAATGCTATTGCCAGTGCCAAAACCGTGCGTTTACTCGGAGTGTAATCCTTTTGAGTTTTAATTTTGGAAAAGAGCTTGCGATCAATGTTGGCTTTCTTATAAACATTGGTTTCCTTCGCGCCCTTCTGATCGATTAGCCAAATCAAAGTCACAGCGAATGGCTCGTCCATGCTTTCTATAGTCTCCGCAAGCGACATCGAACGGCTGTGCGGCATACTATCTAGTTGTGACTTAGAAGTATATGCATCGAATATAACCTTGTTTTCAACAGATTCCGACCTATCGGAGAAAACTTCGTCGGTAGATGACAATTCCTTCAACGCAGATGGTTTTGCTCTTATTTTAATGTTTTCGACAGAATGCCTCTTCAACAGCTTACCTTGAGAATAGGGGCAATAACTCATCTGAAGATTGGGTTCTTGGTCAAGCAATTGATTCAAGTATTCCTTTACGCCTGCAATCAAAGGCTTGTCTGCTTCAAAGCTCGATTTATCCAAGAAGGTCAAGTACACGTCCATATCGCACGATTGCAGAAATTCATTTATCGCGGTTACGGCGACTTCTAACGCTTCTCCCTTAGGATAGCCGTAGATTCCCCCAGAAATCAAGGGAAATGCCACGCTCTCGCAGCTGTTCTCATGTGCTAGTCGCAAGGACTCAATATAAGCCGAGCGCAGTAGTCTTCGGCAGTTTTCTGCATCCTGATAGCTATACATAGGACCAACCGCATGAATTATGTACTTACTCGGTAGGTTGAATCCCGAAGTAATCGCTGCCATTCCCGTTTCTACCGGCGCAATTTTATGACAAGCCGCACTTAGCTCATCGGCTCCCGCCGCTTCGAATATTGCACCGCAAACGCCTCCCCCCATCGTCAAATACGCGTTGGCTGCGTTAACAATGGCATCAACTTTTATAGTGGTTATGTTCTTGCATACAAAATAAAAGGGCATTATTTCCTCCGTAAAAAAGGACGACAAGTCGAAAAGTCATTTATTTCAATTCGCCCATAATAATCTCTAATAAATTATTAAGCAAACGAGTCAAAACTCCTTTTTTATGTCGTCCAATTTATTTTTTTCGATATACTTGTTTCGAAATGTGCATATCGAAAGTATTCAGTACTGCCCGACGAATAAATACCCTCAAAGCCAAATAGATTATGGCTTGATTCAATTTTCGCGAACCTTTAGTTTTACTAAAGGCTATTCGTCCGATAATCGCATTTACTTTTTCTTCGTCCGATAATCGCATTTACTTTTTCAACGCGATTCTTATTCCTTCCAAAGCCTTATCCATTTCCTCATAAGTAATGGTAATCGGAGGAGCAAAACGAATGGTTCTTTCGTGAGTTTCTTTAGCCAATATACCGTTTGCGATCAATTTCTTGACATACTCGTAAGCGGGAACCGAAAACTCGACGCCGACCAAAAGTCCTTTTCCGCGAATGTCGATAATCTCATCATTTTTGATGGTTCTCAACGCGTTCATAAAATAATCGCCCTTTTCCTTCGCCATTTGAGGGTAGTTATCTCTGACCAGTATTTCCATCGCCTTTATCGCAACGGCGCAAGCAAGAGGATTTCCGCCGAAAGTGCTTCCGTGAGAGCCCGGCTCAAATACCTCCAAAATGTCGCTATTCGCGGCAATTGCGGAAACAGGCATAACTCCGCCGCCTAAAGCCTTTCCAAGCACATAAATATCTGGTTCGACGTCCTCGTGCTTGCAAGCGAACATCTTGCCCGTTCTGGCAAAGCCCGTCTGCACCTCGTCTGCGATGAACAGAATATTCTTATTTGTACATATCTCCCTTACCTTCTTTAAATATCCTTCAGGAGGTACGATAATGCCTGCCTCTCCCTGAATCGGCTCTGCTATAAACGCAACCGTATTCTCATTAATTGCATTTTCCATCGCCTGTGCATCTCCGTAAGGAACAATGACAAAGCCGGGCGTTTCGGGCATATATCCCGCTCTTGCCGTAGGATCCGTGCTCATGGAAATTATGGATATGGTTCTTCCGTGAAAGTTGTTTTCGCAACATATGATCTCTTGCTTTCCCTCGGGTACCTTTTTTATGAAATTACCCCAACGGCGAGCGGTCTTGAGCGCGGTTTCCACAGCCTCGGCTCCCGTATTCATCGGAAGTATCATATTCTTTCCCGTTAATTCGCAAAGCTTCTCAAAAAACTCACACAGTAAATCGTTGTGAAATGCGCGAGATGTCAAAGTTACCTTGTCAAGTTGATCCTTTGCCGCTTGTATAATCTCGGGATGACAATGTCCGAAATTCAACGCCGAATAGGCAGATAACATATCGAAATAGTTTTCTCCCTCCGGAGTGGTTACGATAGATCCTTTTGCCTTACATATTACGACATCCTTAGGATGGTAATTGTGCGCACCGAGTTTATCGGTTTTCGCAATAATTTCTTTTGATGATAGCATAACATTTCCTACCTTATGTATATATTTCATTGCGGTATTTTCTACCGCTCATATCTACTACTATTGCATTATATGATTTTTACCGCGCTTTGTAAAGGATTATGTATAAATATAAAATAAATTTATTTTATTTCAATTTATCACTTTACTACGGATTTGCCTATACTGCCTGCCCATTGCCATTTTACCATAAGGATAATAAGGCAATTACTTTACCGCTTCATTAAATAGCATCGGTTTCTTACACCGACAATTATCTACAGAAAATTAAAGCAATTCTTTGGACTTTATTTCTGCATAAGCTCTTGAATCATTGTAAACAATTCTTGTTTGGCTCCCGTAAACTTCAAAATATCGCCGACTTCGGCTATTGCTTGTTCGTCGATCTTATCCGAACTTTTCACACACCTAAGCATTATATTTTTAGGAGAATGTTCAAAATCCACAAACTCGATCACGTCAACTTTATACCCCAAGGCACGCAAAAGCTTAACTCGAATTGCATCAGTCATCAACGAGGAAAACCTCTCCTTTATCAATCCGTCCGACAGCATAAGATCGAGATTTCCGCAAGTCTTAACCGAAGCATTTAACTGATGTTGACAACACGGAACGCAAAAAACATATTTTACCCTTCCCTTTACGGCGTTAAAAAGAGCGAGGTCCGTTGCTATATCACAAGCGTGCAAGCTTACGACAATGTCCGTCCCTTCTCTTACGGCATCCGAATCGGCAATGTTTTTAACCTCGAAACGCAACCCGTCGTATTGGTATTTTTCGGCAAGCTTGTTGCAATTCTCGACAACGTCGGATTTTAGGTCATATCCGATAATATCCACATTCTTTTTAATGATATGTGTGAAATAGTAGTACAAAACGAAGGATAAGTAGGACTTTCCGCAACCGTAATCGGTTATTCTCAAGTTGTCCTCGCATTTTGCTACCACATCATTAACAATCTCCACAAAACGGTTAATCTGCTTGAATTTATCGTATTTGCTTTTCACAACCCTAAAGTCTGTAGTAAATACGCCCAAGTCGACTAATGCACCTATCTCCATTCCCTCGTTTATCACATAGTTTTTCTCCCGATCGTGAGATAGAGCGGGAGCGCATACATTGTTTGGCGAAGTAATTACCGTAACCTTTCCATTTATTGAGCTCATCAATGTCAAAGTATTGCCCTCGGTCAAGATATTGACATTTTTATAACATTCGATAAGCGATAGTATATAATTGCCGTCAATGGTTTCTCTATAGGAATGAAAGACCTTTTGACCGCGATAACTTTCCACGATAAACTTGTACTCACCTTTCACAATTGTAGGACGAATTACAACCCTTGCTGCGGAGTTTTTTTGTTTTGGAGAGCTTACGACGATTCGATTTAAGTCGTTTCTTCCGATTAGCTCCATTGCTTTTTCAATCGCCGATTCCTTCTCGTTTATATTATTCAATTCTTATCACCTCACCACACCGACGTGCTTTAACATTTTTGATACACGGCAATGACTTGCCGCCGAATGTTTACTTATCGCCTTTATATATTGCTAAAATACATCCAAACTTTATTTATTCACTTTCTACTGAAGAAAGACTCTCGCATTCATCGCTTCAGTCGCTAATATTATTCAATTCCTCGCGCAAATTCCTCAATCGAATATATGATGTATCGAAAATACGCAATAAAGCTTCATTGCTTATGTCGGGAACCGCCATGGATGCAAGTATACAGCGTGCAGTGTCTTTGTGCGCAGGCTTATTATAAAGCAATTTGCGTTTTTCAAGGAGATTGGTTAGCTCGACATTCGCAGCACAAAGCCGTTCAAGTAGATATTCATCATCGACAAATCCTCTCACACTCATCGCACATGCCACTTCGCAAGCCGTTTTATAGATTTTATCATCGTAATGCCTTTCATTGTTCGGTATACGCATATACTTAAGCTTGTGGTGCGCTTCAAAGGGTAATCTTTCTCCCCTAAAAAAGATAAAAGATGCACACAAAAGACTTTCGATATTCACCTTTAAAAAATGACTGCAAAGCAAGTAATCCTTTATAAATGACTCGCACTTGCCTTCGACATCGTTTTGCAGAATTTCTTTCAAATCGATGTTAGCCGAATCCTTCAAAGCAGATGCCAATTTTTCAAATAATTTCGCTTCTGTATAATTTGTTTTTAAATCCCCCACAAAAACGCTGCACTTATACTTGTACTGCACTCTTTTGTGAACTTTTTTCCTTATTTCTTTTAAAATAACGGACTTAACGGAATAATTCACTGCGGAATATCTGTTGACTTGAATCGACAAATTGATATAAGCCAAAGCGGTTTCGAGCTTTCCGATATATAGGTACAGCATAGAAAGCTGTCTCCATATCGCTTTTCGACAATCATTAACCACTCTAAGCCTATACTTAATTAATCCGATCGCCTCCTCGAACAGCTCCATAGCTGCTACAACCTCTATGCAATCCATAAAGTCTTCGTAATCTTCAATGCCTTCAATTACCTCGACAAGCTTCTCTTTTCTCAATGAACGATCGGCTTCGTTTTCTGCGCGAAAAACCTCGAAACACAGCTTCCTTGTCGTAAAAAGAAAGAAGTCACCCGAATGTTCGGTTACGGCATTTGTAAGCCTTTCTACCCAATCGGGACATTCAAGACAAAGCTCTAAATCCAAATCGATGAGAGCGTTCTCAATGTCCTCGTCATATTCGGCTAAAACGCAGGGATTGCCTATGATCCAAAGGATCTTATAAAAAGAGTCGGCGGCAAGATTAAACTTACCGTCATCCATTTCCTCAATGCAATCGGCGACATACCCTAACAACCTGCCTTTGTAATCAATGGGAATTATGTGCGTGCCGATCGTTTCGTTTTCAAGCATTTCCTTTAGCAAAGCTTCTGCTTCTTCCCTTTTTTTACCTCTCCTGTCCTTAAGCGTTGTTTTAAGCGGATTCAGGTAACAAAAATCGGAATTTATCATAAAATCGGAGCCATGTTCTTCCGCCTCACTTTCGGCGGTATCGTCATCGAACAAAAGAGTCATATTGTAATATAGGTCTTTTTCGATTTGCGTATTCAACACGGCTTCCGATTTTTGCACGGTTGCGTCGTCCGTTTCTGCATTGGATGCAGCTTCAAAATAACTCATCAAAGCACTAAAGGGTGTGTTGTTGCATTTAATCATATAGAAATAGTAGAGCAAATGCTCGATGTTGCTCGACATGGATTCTACATAAGAAGCAATAGAATC
This sequence comes from Clostridia bacterium, assembly GCA_028703495.1. GTDB lineage: Bacteria > Bacillota > Clostridia > Christensenellales > CAG-314 > JAQVMT01. Next base: position 180,861 of record JAQVMT010000002.1, read on the forward strand.
TATGCCATAAAAATTAGCCTGCGTAGTAGATTCGATTAATTTCAAGTTTTTTAACCAAATGATCGACTTTTTGTGCTCGGGATCAATTATTAATGCTTTGTAAAAATGAATGCGTGCCTCGTCGAGAAGACTCAACCGAAGTAATAGTATGCCATAAGTGAACTCGACATCCGCATTGGGACCATTCGATATCGCTTGACTGAGCACATCGAACGCTGAAACAATGTCGTTTTCGGAAAATAACTTCTCAGCCAAATCCGATACGCTTATGTTAGGTTCTTTGTTTAAAGATTTTATCATAATGATACTCATGACCTCCGTCACAATAACTACTTGAAAGGATGAGTGGTGATGGTTCTTACAGTCGGGTTTTGAGTGCGACAGGAGGGTACTTAAACGTACGAAACTTAGCCCGAGTAAACCAACGCAGTCCGAAGCTGTGCCGCTATATTCTTCCAAGTTTTCCCTCTTCTATTGCAGATACAGTCCTATATTTACTTTAACTTAGCGGATGAACGTTTCACGGCGTTATCTAATAACGCGGACAATTCTTCGGAGCAAAAATGATAGTTTTTATTGCAAAAAGCGCAGTTTATATCCGCACTTCCTTCCCTTCTTATCATATCCTCAATCTCGGCACTGCCCATCGAAATCAAAACCCTTTCGATTTTCTTTCGATTACAGTCGCATCTGAATTGACAAACGATCCTGTCCGTATAGACAATCTCGAAATCTTTAAAATGATTATCGATGTAATCCTTGAGCTTGCCCTTTTTTAAATTAAAACTGACGTTGCTTAATGTAGGGAGAATTTTGTCCAGCTTCTCCAAGACTTCCTTTTCACAATAAGGCAAAACCTGTACGAATACCCCTGCGGCGTTTGCGCAGCTCCCGTCGGTATCGATTAATACACCCAGCGATACCGCCGAAAGTACCTGCTCGCTGTGATAGAAATAATTAGCAAAATCCTCGGCTATCTCACCGCTGACTAACGGAGACGTTCCGTAATATGCTTCTTTCAGCCCCATATCCTTAATTAACCGCAGTTTACCTTCCTTTCCGACGGCGCGACCGACGTCCAACTTTCCCGCTTCGGTAGAATAGGTTGTACAGTCGGGATTGTCTACATACCCTTTGACATATCCGTTAGAGTGAGCGGTTACGGTAATCTTACCCAACTCGCCACCACCGTTTATTATTGCAGTTAAGCTATCATTTTTATTTTTCAAAGTCGTCCCCAACATACTGCACATCGTAAGCGTACGTCCTAATGCCGCCGATGCGACAGGCGTGGTATGGTGACAAAGAATTGCTTTATTCACAATGTCCGTACTGCTGATTACGCTTATAGATATTTGCTTATCCAATAATGCTTTTATAATTACAGCCATAATTCCTCACATATATAGATTTTTTAGCTCTCGTTGGTCATTTGGGCGAACACAATCATCAGCTACCTCTTAATGAAACTCGTTTATCTAAAAATAAAGAGTTGCTCATTTTGCGGTAAATTGTATTCGTGTATCCTTTGCCTCGGGTTTTCGTTGCGTACAAAAGCCGTAACAATCCACGCTTGAAAAGCCAGCCGAAGACAGAGAAGAGATTACTCGATCCACGTTATGGATATACTGCTTTTGCTTGTCAGTATGCAAGCTATATTCGCTTGATTTGGTCTTGGAGTAGAAGTGAAGCTCCATTTCGATGCAGCCACCAAAAGCATCATCAACCAAATCGTTAAGCCAATACATATTCACTTCGTCCCCTAAGTTATAAAAAACGTTGGATCCGATGATATTCTTCAGCTTATATTCCGACGAAATATCAAAGGCAAACATGCCTCCGTTGGTCAACTTTGCCCGCACCTTAGTAAAAAACGAGGTTAAGCCATCTTGTTTTATGTAGTTCACACCATCACAACAACAAGTAATAAAGTCATATTCGCCGCTAATATTAAGATTTTCCATGTTGCCGAGGAAAAACCTAGTTCGTGGCAGCTTCTTTCTGGCAATCGACAACATATCCGCCGAAATATCCAAACCTGTCACTGCCTTTCCTTTGTCAACAAACTCTTTAGTGATGTTTCCCGTTCCGCAAGCAAGATCCAATCCGCGTTTGCGGTCTCCGATAAAGGCAAGCACATAATCCGCCCACTCACGATAATTATAATCCTCTTTCATTAACTTGTCGTAATATTTGGCTAGTATGTTATACATAAACTCCTTGTCGTTGTATCGCGATTCACATTTGAGGCGGTAGGCAGCCATTTTATATCTCAATAAGAGATGCAACACATAATCTATTGCCTGCACTTTAGTGTAGCTAAACTTTTTGCAATTACTAATAATATTGTAGCGTTCACCTTAATCGGTCAAAAAAATATAAGGAAAATTATCCTTAACCCTATTAAATCAATTGACAAATGCCTTCCGTTCTTGTATTATATCAATGCTTGCGACGGTGGCGGAATCGGCAGACGCGTACGTTTAAGGGGCGTATGGGAGACCGTATGGGTTCAAGTCCCATTCGTCGCACCAAAGAGGGATTATTCCCTCTTTTTTTGTGCTCTTTTGGTTATTTGATTCAACTACAACTCTGTGTTATCTGTTTTAATCTTGCCTACCTTCTCAAATATCCTTTTTAGATTTTGTTCTCTTTTGGTTGATAATTCAACTTCGGCTCTGTCTTACCTGTCTTAATCGTGCTTTCCTTCTCAAATATCCTTTTTAGGTATTGACCTGTATAGCTTGCTCCACATTCGGCAATCGCTTCTGGTGTACCGGTTGCCACGATAGTGCCACCCTCATCGCCGCCCTCGACACCTAAATCGATGATATAGTCCGCAACCTTTATGACATCAAGGTTATGTTCGATTACGACCACGGTATTTCCCGAACTTACAAGCCTTTGCAATATCTTCAAAAGAACGGCAATGTCCGCCGAGTGCAGTCCCGTTGTAGGCTCGTCCAAAAGGTAAAATGTTTTGCCTGTGCTGCGCCTGGACAGCTCGGAAGCGAGCTTGATCCTTTGGGCTTCTCCGCCGCTTAGCGTAGTCGCACTCTGTCCCAACCTTATATATCCCAAGCCTACATCATATATGGTCTGCATCTTGTTTCTAATCGAAGGGACATTTTCAAAGAAGGAAACGGCTTCTTCCACCGTCATATCCAACACGTCGGAGATGCTTTTCCCTTTATATTTAACTTCTAAAGTTTCTCTGTTGTACCGTTTTCCGTGGCAAACCTCGCACGGGACGAAAACATCGGGCAAAAAGTTCATTTCGATCTTCTTAATTCCGTCTCCCGAACAGTTTTCGCATCTTCCGCCCTTTACATTGAAACTGAATCTACCCGCAGTATATCCTCTTTCCTTGGCGTCCGAAGTCATCGCAAACAGTTCTCTTATCTGCGTAAACACTCCCGTATATGTCGCAGGGTTGCTTCTTGGGGTTCTGCCGATTGGGCTTTGATCTATACTAATAATCTTGTCAAGTTTATCATATCCCTCAATCTGGTCACACATAACCTCTTTAAATCGCGCTCTGTTAAGCTTATTCTCTAAAAACGGCTTAACAATTTCATTCAGTAGGCTGCTTTTACCGCTTCCGGAAACGCCTGTAACCGCGGTAAAGACGCTCAAAGGTATGTCAACATCAATGTTTTTCAGGTTGTTTTTCTTTGCACCTTTAACGCGTAAGAATCCGTCGAGTGGCGGCGTTCGTCTGACATCGGGAATTGCAATACGAAGCTTTCCCGATAAATATCGCCCTGTCATTGATTCGTCGCAATTCATTATGTCTTGCGGAGAGCCTTTTGCGACAACATTGCCGCCGTGTACTCCTGCGCCCGGTCCTATATCCAAAATGAAGTCGGCATTCATTATAGTTTCCTCGTCGTGCTCCACAACAATAACCGTATTGCCGTAATCCCTTAATCCTTTGAGCGTTTGAATCAGTTTGGCGTTGTCACGTTGGTGCAAGCCGATACTAGGCTCATCCAATATATACATAACTCCCGTTAAGCCACTGCCGATTTGAGTGGCGAGTCTTATTCTTTGCGATTCTCCTCCGCTCAATGTCGCGCTTTCTCTCCACAGAGTCAAATAGCCCAATCCAACATTTAATAAGAATGTTAATCTGGGTTTTATTTCCTTAAGAATCACTGCCGCAATCATTTCCTCCGACGGAGAAAGTACCAAGTTTTCAAAAAAATCGTGAGCTTCAATAATGTTGAGATTGCATAGCTCGTAAATATTCAGTCCGCCCACCGTTACAGACAACGATTCCTTCTTAAGTTTTTTGCCACCGCAGGTTTCACAAGGTACGAGCTTCATATAATTCTCGTACTCTCTTTTCATATAGTCGCTGTTCGTTTCTTTGTATCGTCTTTTGAGCATTGGAATAATGCCTTCCCAAGCTCTTTTGTACTTCATCTCGAAGCGCGGCGATTTATAAGTGGCGGACATCTGCTCTCCGCCGTTTCCGTAAAGTAATAAATTAATATACTTTTGATCGAGATCCTCTATCGGAACGTCCAAGGGTAAGCTGTACTTTTTATTTAGCATGCGAATTATCGAGTCAGTGTGCGCACTAGCTTCGATATTAAATCCCATAAGCTTAATCGCGCCCTGATTAATGCTTTTTGTTTTGTCTCCGATGATGAGATCTTCATCGAATTCCATCTTAAATCCCAATCCGGTACAGTCGGGGCAGGCACCGAAGGGGCTGTTGAAGCTGAAGCTTCTTGGTTCCATTTCCTCTATATTTACATCGCAATTCGGACAAGCGTATTTTCCGGAGAACAAGCTGTCAATACCATCGGCATTGACAATAACCAGATCATCAGCAAGCTTCATACTGTTGTCGATAGCTTCGCTAAGCCGCGCCGTACAATCCTCGCTTACCACAAGTCTGTCAATAATTACATTAATATTATGCTTTTCGTTTTTGTTTATAGGAATTTCTTCGTCTAAATAATAGGTAATCCCGTCAACTTCTGTGCGGGTATATCCGCTTTTTTGCAGTTTTTCGAATAGTTTGACATATTCACCCTTCCTGCCCCTTATCAAGGGCGCTTTAATGGTAATACGCGTATTTAACGGATGTTCCATTACTTGGTCCACGATTTGGTCGACGGTTTGTTTAGCAATTTCCCTTCCACATATCGGACAGTGCGGTTTTCCGACTCTGGCAAAAAGCAACCTAAGATAATCGTAGATCTCGGTTACCGTTCCCACAGTGGAACGCGGGTTGGTATTCGTAGTTTTTTGGTCGATACTAATCGACGGACTCAACCCCTCGATGCTTTCTACGTCTGGTTTATCCAGTTGTCCCAAAAACTGCCTGGCGTATGCCGACAAGCTCTCTACATAACGTCTTTGTCCCTCTGCGAAAAGTGTGTCAAATGCCAAACTACTCTTTCCGCTTCCACTGATTCCGGTAAAAACCACTAGCTTATCTCTAGGAATTTCCACACTAATGCTTTTTAAGTTGTTTTCCTTGGCGTTCTTAATTATTATCTTATCGTTCATATAATTATCGGCTTTATGCCGTTTCCCGTGTCATGAATTACCGTGCTTCTTCTTGGAATACGCAGCAAGCTTCCTTTTATGCTCGTTAATCCTTTCCCGTAATTCGATTGCTTTTTCAAAATCCAATGAACTTGCCGCCAACTTCATCGAAGCAGTCAATCTGCTGATTTCCTTGGTTATTTCATTGAGGCTCAACTCTCCCGATTCTTTTTTTGCGATAATCAGAGTATTGGATACCTTGTGCTCGATGGTTTTTGGAATTATTCCATGTTCCTTGTTGTATTCGTCCTGCACGCTTCTACGACGTTCTGTTTCGCCGATAGCGCGTCGCATACTTCCCGTCATAGTGTCCGCATACATAATTACTCGTCCGTCAACGTTTCTTGCGGCACGCCCTATCGTTTGAATCAATGCGGACTCACTTCTCAAAAAGCCTTCCTTGTCCGCATCTAAAATCGCAATCAACTGAACGGACGGCAAGTCCAATCCCTCACGCAGAAGATTGATTCCCACCAGTACGTCGAAAGCATCGTTCTTTAATGCCGAGATGATCTCGATCCTTTCTAACGTATCGATTTCACTATGCATATAGCGTACGCGAATACCTCTGTCGTTAAGGTAAGAAGTCAGCATCTCCGCCATTCTTTTGGTTAATGTGGTAACCAGAATTTTACCCTTTTTTGCGGTTGTAGCATTGATTTCGCCGATCAAGTCATCGATCTGCCCCTCTGTTTTTCTAACCTCGATTTTTGGATCCAATAAGCCCGTCGGACGGATAAGCTGCTCCACCACCTGTCCCGCCTGCTCCAGCTCGTAAGGCGCGGGAGTTGCGGAAACACAAACAATTTGTCCCACTCTTTGGTCGAATTCATCAAAGGTCAAAGGTCTGTTGTCGTATGCGGCGTGCAACCTAAAGCCATAATCTACCAGATTTTGCTTTCTTGCGCGATCTCCGTTATACATTCCTCTTATCTGCGGAATGGTCATATGGCTTTCGTCAATGAAGGTGATAAAACCATGTGGAAAATAGTCTAATAGCGTGTACGGCGGATCGCCCTTCTTCCTGCCGTCGAAGTATCTTGAATAATTTTCGATCCCGGAGCAATACCCAATCTCTTGAATCATTTCGCAATCATAGCTTACCCTCTGCTTTAGCCTTTGCGCCTCAACCAGCTTGCCCATGTCCTCAAACGCCTGTGTTTCGTCTACCAAGTCCTGCCTTATAACCTTGAGAGCGGATTGAGCGGTTACTCCCCCCACGACATAGTGCGTTGCGGGGAAAATCATCGCATGCAATAACGTGCTTATTCTCCTGCCCGATACTACTTCAATTTCGGAGATTCTCTCGATCGTGTCACCGAAGAACTCCACCCTTATCGCCATATCGTCACTTCTTGCGGGAAATACTTCTACCGTGTCGCCCTGAACCCGAAAGCATCCCCTTTGAAAATCCATATCGTTTCTGGCGTATTGAATCTCGATCAGTCGTTTGATCAGCTCCTTCCTACTCATTTCCATATTCGGTCTTATGGAAATACTCATCTTGTAATACTCGCCCGGTGCCCCCAATCCGAAAATACACGAAACAGAAGCCACGACAATAACGTCCTGTCTTTCAAACAGTGAAGCCGTAGCCGAATGTCGTAGCTTGTCTATTTCATTATTGATATCAAGTTCCTTTTCGATATATAAATCTCTGCTGGGAATGTAAGATTCGGGCATATAATAATCGTAATAGCTTACAAAAAACTCAACCCTGTTTTTCGGAAAAAACTCCCTAAACTCATTGCATAGCTGCGCAGCAAGCGTTTTATTGTGTGATATTACCAAAGCAGGTCGGTTCAAACGGCTTATTATGTTAGCCATAGTAAACGTTTTTCCGCTTCCCGTAACACCATGAAGCACTTGGGTTCGCAGTCCGTTCTCGATTCCTTCAACCAGCTTATCGATTGCTTGCGGTTGATCTCCCATAGGATTAAAATGGCTCTTTAGTTCGAAGTTTTTACTCATTATTTATTAGTTTGCCGATTATCGGCTCGAATATGTTTACACTCTTTTGCAGTCCAAGGGTACATGCCGTTGCCATAGCACTTACCGCTGAAAATAAATATAGGAAAAGGCAAGACTACATGGCACCATCCGCGCAATTTAAGTAATACAGATACTTAAGTCCGTCCAAGGATAACCCTCTGTCCACAACGTCGATGTCGCAATCGTCGAGGAATAACTCGCTAAGTCCGCCTGTCGCGACGACTGTAGCATCCGGAGCGTTGATCTCTTGTCGTATCTTCTTGATTATGGCGTTAACCTGACCGACAACGCTGAAATACAATCCGTTTTGAATGTTCTTAACCGTAGTTTTGCCGATAGCCGTACTGCAACGCATCAGCTCGACGCGCGGGAGCTTGGCTGTGGAATTGGCAAGAGCTTCCACCGACGACTTGACGCCCAAGGTAATGCAACCACCGGCAAACTCACCATCGCCGTTAATAACATTGTAGGTCGTAGCAGTTCCGAAGTCCACCACGATACACGGTGCGCCGTATTTTTTGACACAAGCTACGCTATTGACGATACGATCCGATCCAAGTTCTTTGGGATTTTCGTATTTAATATTTAAACCCGTTTTAATTCCTGCGCCTACTGTAAGCGGTCGAATATTGAAGTGATAACTCAACATATGCTCTATAGTATAATTTAACTGCGGGATTACCGAGGACAAAATACCACCTTTAATCGATTCGGGCGAGACATTTCTGTCAGCCAATAGATTTTTAAGCGTAACTCCGTATTCGTCGGCGGTTTTACTGACATCGGTCGCCATTCTCCAGCTGTTTTTCAATATCTCGCCGTCGTAAACGCCGATTTTAATATTCGTATTTCCTATATCTATTACTATAATCATTTCTTAAATTTCCTAAGTTTATTCCACTTCTGTTGTCAGAAGAATAAGTAGTATTTCTCTTTGATATAATCGTATGCTATCTAAACGCCTATTCAATCGGTACATCCTTAATCGGAGTCGGTCTGTAATTATACGGTATTCCGCACACATTTATTCTGCGAGCCTTCGCAACACCGAACACCACCAACGGAGTTAGTATTACCGAAAGCAAAAACTCGGGTAAGGCATTCGTTAAAAGCACAGTACTGACAAGATAAAAGTAACCCTTTGTGTAATTCGTAAACAGGCATATCGCGCCCAAAACCAAAGCCGTGTTGAGCAAGGCACCCAATCCACAGGAAACTGCACAAATTATTCTGCGCTTTACCTTCGGATTCTTGGAAGGAATCTTATTAAGCGCATGGTAAATCAAAAATACCAATACGCAAACGATTATTCTCGGCAATATAGATATTAACGGATTCTTAAAGTTCTGACCGAAAAACGTCTGATAAATCCAACTAAGCGTAAAGCTGGACAATCCGAATAAGAATCCGACGATAGCCGCCTGCCATACCTTTTGTTGTAGCATTACCAACGATATACCGATGATAATGGTTAAATACGCCATATTAATCGGTAGAGCGCTCGATAACGCCTGATCCAACGTTCGCGCAACAATAAGTAACGCAAAGCTCATAGCGTAATCCGCTATCCTATTTGATGTGATCATCTCTTTCTCCAATCTGTTTCGGCACCCGCCGTTTTATTTGCCACCAAGATCCACTCACTTAAACGCATATGCCTTTCATCGTCAGATTATTCTCATAAGTGGCAAATATCATTCCGCACACGTAATAATCTTAACGCCATATGCACTTCACCGGCCAATAAATCTCCATGTCAAAATTCGGAAGTAGCTCGATAACAGTTGAGTTTTGCTAAACTCACTAAAAACAGTCTTGTTCTTTCGATACAAGCTATTAATTATTTTAGCATATTTACCCGATAATGTTAAGTGATTTTAACGGTTATTATAAAAAAACCTATGTTTGTGAACAAATATTTTGTTTATTACAATAGACCACGCAGAATAAACCAAAAATAAGGAATCCTCATTTGCTCTTATCCATGTTTTATTGTAAATCAAACTAGAAAACGAAGCAAATCTAATTCAAATAGACTTTATTTTACTTTATAACGTAGATACTTTTAACTAAAGCGCAAATACCAAAATAGTACAACGCCTATAAACTCCCAAGATATAGATTGAACAAAATGCGTCTCAAATTGTTCGAAATAATATGTAAATAAAAGAAACAATGTTTGGTAGAATGTGATATAATCTATGCAAGAAGCTCGTCAATACGCAAGCTTGCGATGACAAGGAGGAAGCTATGAAAATTACAAACAGTATTAAATATGTAGGGGTTAACGATAGGCAAATCGACCTTTTCGAAGGACAATACGCTGTTCCCAACGGAATGTCTTACAATTCTTATGTGATACTCGATGATAAAATTGCCGTTATGGATACGGTAGACGTAAACTTTACGCATGAATGGTTGGATAATATTGCGGCTGTACTTGATGGAAGAAAGCCCGATTACTTGATTGTTCAGCATATGGAGCCGGACCATTCGGCGAATATCGGAAGGTTTATGAAGGTTTACCCAGACACCATTGTTGTGGGTAACGTCAAAACCTTCAATATGATGAAGAACTTTTTTGAGAAGGAGTTTAAGTGGGAAACTATAACCGTCGAAAACGGGGAGAGTCTCAATCTCGGAATGCACAACCTAACGTTTGTATTTGCGCCTATGGTTCACTGGCCGGAGGTTATGGTTACGTACGAAAGCACGGAAAAGGTCCTCTTCTCGGCTGACGGCTTCGGCAAATTCGGAGCATTGGACGCTGAAGAAGACTGGGTAGACGAGGCACGTCGTTACTACATCGGCATCGTCGGAAAATACGGCGCACAGGTGCAGAATCTGCTAAAAAAAGCAACCGAACTTAACATCGATATGATATGCCCCTTGCACGGTCCGATTTTGACCGATAATTTGGGATACTATATTAATCTTTATCAAACCTGGTCTTCTTATTTGGTTGAAAGCGAGGGCGTGGTAATTGCATATACATCCGTCTATGGTCACACCAAAAGCGCGGTTGAGTTGCTTGGCAAAGAGCTGCACCTAAACGGTTGTCCAAAGGTTGTCGTTCATGACCTTGCGCGCACCGATATGTCTCTTGCCGTTGCCGATGCTTTCCGTTACGGCAAGCTCGTACTCGCGACGACCACCTATAACGCAGACGTCTTTCCGTATATGAAGCAGTTTATCGACCATTTGACAGAACGCAACTTCCAAGGACGTACTGTTGGTATGATCGAAAACGGCTCGTGGGCGCCTCTTGCCGCAAAGATAATTAAAGACAAGCTATCGGCGTGCAAGAATATCACGTTTACCGAGCCCGTCGTTAAAATTTTGTCCGCCGTAAATCAAGGAAATATCGACCAAATCAAAGCTTTGGCAAAGGAGCTATGTCGCGATTATGTCGCAAGGAGCGCGGACATCGCTGACAAAAACGATATGACCGCACTTTTCAAGCTTGGTTACGGCTTGTATGTTATTACTTCCAACGACGGCAAACAGGACAACGGAATGATATGCAACACCGTTTCTCAAGTTGCAGACAATCCTCAACGTATAGCAGTTACCATTAACAAAGCAAATTATACCTACCATATAGTAAAACAGAAAGGTATTATGAACGTAAACTGTCTTTCTGTCGAGGCTCCGTTCAAGGTTTTCGAGGCTTTCGGGTTCAGAAGCGGGCGAAATGTCAATAAATTCGAAAACTGCAACCCTGTTCGCTCTGACAATGGCTTAGTTATCTTACCCAAATATATCAACGCAGCGATCTCCCTTAAGGTTGAGCAGTATGTTGATTTGGGCTCACATGGGATGTTTATTTGCAGTATTACCGAATCGAGGGTAATGAGCAACAAAGACACAATGACATATACTTATTATCAGAATAACGTTAAGCCCAAGCCCAAAACCGAAGGCAAAAAAGGATTTGTATGTAAAATATGCGGCTATATTTACGAGGGCGATGAGCTTCCCGAGGATTTTATTTGCCCGCTATGCAAACACGGAGCAATCGACTTCGAGCCGATTAAGTAGGCTTATCAAACAGTGTTTTTGACCGCCGATCCGATTGGTAAAGCTTATGCCCTTAAAATTGCCTCCGATAGGTTGCAATATTTACTTAGATAATCCCACCGATCGATTGCTCTGTTGCATAATTTGACGCACACAAAACGATTGCTAGATTAATTATTTAGTTCGAATCAAATAACCGATTATATAAAAAGGGGGCTGTCAAAAAAATAGACAGCCCCTAAGCTTCTTTATTTACAGGAATAGTCTCACATAAAGTAAAGTAAACAAACCGATATCGTGCGAAAATCGACGGTCAATAAAGCAGGAAATATTTGATTGTGTAGCAGCCCCCAAAGGTTGGGCACTTATCGGAGCTGCATATAATACTTATGCGCTACATGTAAAAATCGCGATATTATGCGATACTTGCTTCAACACTTAAAGTCCAAGGGCTGTCCCGCAAGGATATGAATATGAAGGTGGAGAACGGTTTGGCCCGCATCCTCACCTTGGTTGATAACCAACCTATATCCGTTTTCTAGATGAAGCAGCTCGCTAAGCTCGGGAATGCGTCTAATCGATCTCATAAGCATTTCGGCTTCTTCATCGTTCATCTGCCCGATTGTAGGGTAATGCTGTTTGGGTATTAGCAAATAATGATATTTGGCAATCGGATGCAAATCCTCGATAATAATACAATCATCGTCTTGGTATATAGTCTTAGATGGTATTTCTCCCCTGATAATCTTGCAAAATATGCAGGTAGCGTCAGTCATTAGATAGTCCTCCAAAAGTCCGAGCGCGCAATCTTTCCCGCTTCGACCTACGTAAACGAGAATTTTTAAACTCATAATCGGCATCGCCCTTCATTATCATTTTACAACTTTGCTTCAAGTCCGTCAAGTTTTTTGCCCGTAAGTTTGACATTTACAAACTTGTTTTCCAAGCTTATTTCGTTGTTTCTTAGGCTTTCGCAATTTAAGTAAACTCCGATATAATTATCCGTATGCCCAAACATATATGATCCTTTCCTTTCCTCAAAAATAACTCGGGCTGTTTGACCGATGGATTTTTCGATGAAGCTCTCTTTGGCTTGACGCTTCACCTCGTTCAACTTTTCGATCCTTTCTAGCTTGACGTTCCCGTCGACCTGCTCCATAGAATAGGCACGCGTACCTTTGCGCCTGCTGTATTTGAAAATGTGAATATCTGAGAAGCCGACCTTTTCTGCAAACCTTAAGGTTTGATCAAATTCCTCATCACTTTCCTCCGGAAATCCCACAATAATATCGGTCGCGATAAAACTGTCGGGAAAGTAATTTTTGATGCGTTGAGTAAGCCGATAAAATTCGTCCGCGGTATAATGTCTGTTCATACGTTTCAAAACACCGTCGCTTCCGCTTTGCAAAGACAGGTGAAAATGCGGACAGAAGTACTCACTTTGCATCTCGATAAGCAATTCATCACTAATCAAGCTTGTTTCTATGCTTCCTAGCCGAACACGAATTTGCGCGTTGTTCTTACTCAACGCAAGCTTTATAGCTTTCACAAGCTCCAACAGGCTGGTTCCTATATCCAAGCCATACGAGCTTATGTCGATTCCAATCAGAACAACCTCGCGGCGATATTGCGCGCACTTAAGAACCTCCTCCACCACACGTTCGATAGGCTTGCTCCGCGAGCGTCCTCTTACATACGGCACAAGACAATATGAACAGAAATTGTTGCATCCGTCACATATTTTTACCGATGCTCTGGTTTTCATTACCTCGGCTTCGTCCGTCGCATAATCCTCAAATTCCAATGGCAATTCTAATACGCAGGCATTTTCTGCTTTGTCGCCGCCAACGGCATGCAGATTCGAATCAGTTCTATAAATATCGCTAAAAATACTATCGGCAAGCTTCTTCCTTTGGCTTAAATCCGACTGCTCGAACGCTCCGCCTTCATAGAGCCTTACCGCTAACTGTGCTAAAAGCGATTTACCTGCCACACCGATTATCGCAAGAACATTGGGGTAATCGGAAAACTGCGCATAGGAGTTTTGCGATGCGCAACCGCAAATAATAACGCCCGCGTTTTCGTTGTACTTCAACACCCTAGCCACGGCTTGCCTCGACTTCTTTTCGGCTTCTCCTGTGACGGCGCAAGTATTAATTATATATAAATCGGCTTTTTTCGGTTCGCAGAAAGCATCGAATCCACTTTTTATAAGCGCACCGACGATACTCTCTGACTCATTTTGATTTACCTTGCAGCCTAAACAGAACACACATACTCTAAGCCGATCCATTCTTCCTCCAATCTGTTTTCCTATACCATAACAGCTTCAATTTCCGCAAAACAAGATACTTCTGCATTAAGTAATGAAGTTTCCCTAACACATAGTAGCATCCAAAATAAACCACATATGCTTTTTATTAGCCGCAAATCATCTTATAAACCCATATTAGGCGAGCTGGATAATATTAAAACTCAATATAATATTCTCGATAAATTGCTGTTATAATGCGCCCGAATCGGCTTCGAAAAACGCGTTGATCACCGACAACGCGCAGACCGAAGCGGTATCCGCCCTCAAAATGCGCCTTCCCAACGAAACCGAAACCGATATTTGTTTAAGCTTACTCTCTTCGTCCTCGGTAAAACCGCCCTCGCAGCCTACAACGACGGCCAAAGAAGTACATCCTCGCACCTGCGCCAAGCCCTTCAGCAAGTTCATATTCCTTTCCCGTTCATTGCAAAACAAAACAGCTTCGTATTCGCTTAACGCAACAAGCGCGTTATCGAAGGATTGTGTGGGCGTTACCTCGGGGATGAACGCTCTGCCGCACTGTTTGCCTGATTCTACGACGATTTTGTTAAGCCGTACAATGTTTTCACCCTTTGCTACTGTAAATCTACTCTCAAAGGGGATGATTTTGCGAACGCCGGACTCGGTAGCTTTCTGAACGACGTAATCCATTTTGCCTTTGATGACCGCCTGAAAAAGTGTAACATCAATTGAAGTTTCGGTTTGATTTTCACAACACTCCACCACTCGCAACAAAACTGAATCCTCTGCAAAGCCTTCTATCAAACAAACATAATCCTTGCCATCGCCGTTGCATAAAATCAACCTTTCGCCGGCTCTCATTCTAAGAACTTTTTTAAGGTGGTAACACTCGTCACCCTCCAGTCGTGCCTCCGAGCCCCGCAACAACGGGGCACCCACACAAAAAAACCTTTTATAATTACTCATAAAATTCCCGATTACTTACGTAACATTCTTTATTTTTGCATTCAACATATTTTCAATACCGAACCAAGTAGCGATATAATAACTCACATTTTCGGCTCTAGCCGCATTATTATCGCGTTCCACTCACCCTTGTTTTGCGATTCAATTAAGACAAAGCCAGCCATTTTATATGCGGTCAGAACCTGTTCAATCTTGGAGTTGATTATACCGCTCATCAAAATCACGGCTTGTTCCTTTAAACAATCTTTCACTCCTTCGACCAAAAGCAACAGAATATCTGCAGTCAGATTGGCAAAGGCAATGTCGTATTTCCTCATCGCATTATCGGTCAGGTTGGCTTTTTGAACCTCGACACCATCATCGATTGCGATTGCATTTAGCGAAAGGTTCTTACTTGTAGCCTCAACTGCCTGTTCATCGTTGTCGATAAAGGTTACCGAGTTCGCACCCAAAACCCTTGCAGTAATGCCTAAAATACCGCTTCCGCAACCGATGTCGACCACTTCCTTTCCATCATAGTCAAAACTCTGCATAAGTGTCAGTATCATATCGGTGGTTTCGTGTTCACCCGTCCCGAATGCAAGTCCCGGATCGATTCTCACGACATATTCATCGTCGCGAGGAATATAGTTTTCCCACTCGGGACAAATTACGACGTTGCCGTGCTTAACAGGCTTAAAGCTTTTCTTCCAAACGTCGCGCCATTTGTCATCGTCAACCAACTTGGTTTCGATCTTCAAAGTGCCGTAGTCAACACCTTCTCTTTCGCAAAAATCCTTCAACTTCTCTATTCTGCGCTCAATTCTGTCCAACGATGCGGAGTCGCGAACGGCAATATAACCTTTTACCGTAACCTCGCCATCTCTGCCGTATACAGCCGTCGCCGATTCATCGATATAGTCCCAAGTTTTATTCCTATATAAATCGGCAGAATCGTAAATAATCACGCCATGCACACTCATTTCCATCAAAATATCGGCGAGCAGCTCACTACCTTCGGAATTTGTGCTCACACTGACTTCTCTCTGCTTCAAATTGTCCTCCGTTATACGATTAAAAGGTCGATAAGCCTTTTAGCCGTGTTCCATTCCTTTAGGTTGGACTCATACACCATTACTCCGTCGTTTGTAATAGTATAGTATTTTCGCGTTGCTCCTACATATTCGTTACCCCAAACCCCTTTAATCAGCCCTTTCTGTTCAAGCCTGTGAAAAGCGCTGTATAGTGACTGCTCATTCGGGTTGTACAGTCCGTTGGTTTTCGAATTTATTTCCTTCTTTATCTCTACTCCATATTTATTGCCGTCTATCAACACTCGCAATATTATTGTGTCGATATGTCCGCGAAGCATATCTCCGGATAAAAGCTTCCTGTCTATGCTCCTTTTATTGCCGCCGTCAGCCATCTTGCACCTCCGAATATAACTACTATGCGTATCATAGCATATTTTAAACAATAATACAACTCTTTTCAGCAGGAAAACAGAACAAAACTAAAATTCACAGAATATAAAGACAAATGCCAAATGCAATTTTAATTATCTTAATTTGATATATATCGCGCTAAGCAAAAACGTTTCAACGAACTAGTATCAGATTAGATTACAGCCGATGGCATTTTCCGATTATAGCGAATGAAAGAAAGATTCTGTAGCTTATTATGTCATCTTCAATCCGACATTTCCACCCTTGACCGCGCGTATAATTACGCGGGAAGGACGGAGGGGTTCGCCGAGGACGTGCAACTCTTTAGGCTCCAAGCCGTAGTTTTTCATTGTATAAAACAACTCGGCAAGTCTTTCGAACTGGTGTACGAGGTAAAGGCTGCCCTTACATTTCAATACATATGCTGCGGCGGAAATCAACTCTTCATGGTTAAGCAATATCTCATGCCGAGCCAGTGCCAAATGCGATTGCGATTGAACTTCACCGCTGTTTAATTTCCTGTAGGGAGGATTGGACACGACGATGTCAATAGACTCTTTTTTGAACAATAATTGCGCGTTTTTGACGTCTCCTTGAATGACATCAACGTTTTGAATATCATTGAGGCGCACACTCCGTGCAGACATTTCAGCCATATAGGAGTTTATTTCCACTCCGTAGACAATTTTAGGATGTTTTTTATGAGCGATAAGGATCGAGATTATGCCGCTACCCGAACAGAAGTCCGCTACTGTTTTGCCGCGCGCATTACTGACATAATTAGCCAGTTCAACCGCATCACAGGTGAAAAGATAATTATCGGGATTTTGTATGATAAAAAGACCATCCAACTGCAAGTCGTCTAGTCTTTCCTTTCCTTTTAGAGATACGTCATTATTCATATTGGCGATTACATTTTATGAATCGAGAGCAGTTTCATAGTAATATCACCTGCAGGCGCATTTACGGTAATAGCATCGCCGATATTCTTACCCAAAACCGCTTTTCCCACCGGAGATTCGTTGCTAATACGACTCTCGTAAGGATTGCTTTCCGTGGATCCGACAATCTGAAAGCTTTCTTCCTTATTTGTATTATAATTAAACAAAACGACCTTGCAGCCGATAGTAACGACGCTTAAATCCTTTATATCCTCAATTATCTTTGCCGAACGGAGCTTGGTTTCAATCTCAAGTATTTCGCCTTCGACAGAAGCCTGCTCATCCTTAGCGGCATCGTACTCGGCATTTTCGGAAATATCGCCGAATTCTCTTGCCGTTTTAATCTTTTCGGTAACCTCGGCTCTGCGTACAGTCTTGAGATAATTAAGTTTTTCTTCCAGCTCTTGAAAGCCTTTTTCGGTTAAAAATACTTCTGCCATAAAATTCCTCCGATTGTGCAAACAAAAGGTAACTAAGTTGCACGTTTATATTTTAACATAAGTTAAGCATTATGTCAAGCCATATTGCATAAAATTAAATTTGGGCAAAAAAAACGGCGAGATTCGCCGTATTCGGAGTCCAATCTGTAAGCCGAGTTCTGTTAAAAGACGGTTATCTATCTGCGGCTCGCCGTTGCCGGAGAGCTCTAGCGAAATTGTCGGGGTTGTCGGGCAAACAACTTAATCCCTATCTTGCATCGAGTGGGGTTTACAGGAACAATCCGTCGCCGAATTGTTTGTGAGCTCTTACCTCGCATTTCCATCCTTACAGCCTTGCGGCTGCGGTTTATTTCTGTTGCACTTTCCTTGAAGTCGCCTCCACCGGTAGTTAGCCGGCGCTCTGCCCTGTGATGCTCGGACTTTCCTCGTAATTAACGCAACCGTCCGATTGGCTCCGATGAATAATATAACATTATTTCTCGCTTTTGTCAAGTTATTTTACAACGTTTAATATCACTTCCGTTTGCCGCATCATCTTTTTGTACATGACCAACCGTTTATTTTTTTGGATAAAATCCATGTCACTATCTTTGACTAAGCGTTCACGTCAATTAAGTATTAATTCTCTTCTACCGCTCTAATAATATAATCGACTATATCGCGTTTAGCATCGATTTGAAATTCGGGTTTTTTAGGAATTGTAGCGATCGCTTTTTTTATCTCTGCAAGCAAGAGCTCTACCGATAGCTTTCCTTCCTCAATAACCGTTGCGTATCCTCTTTGCTCCAAAAACGCCGCGTTCTGCTTCTGCTCGCCCCTGCTTTGCTTCTCCAATGGTATAAGAATAAGCCTTTTATTCAAAGCCAAAAGCTCAAACAAAGAGTTTGCTCCCGCCCTACATACCACAACGTCTGCGGCTAGATAAAGATCTTGAATTCGATCGGTAAACTCGACTTGACAAAAGCCTTTGCCGCATACTTCGCTCCGCTTGCCCTTTCCGCTTATTAGGCAAAAATCGTATTCGGCAGTTAAAGCTCCTATATTATCGGTGACAATGTTGTTGAGTGCTTTTGCGCCTAAACTGCCGCCCAAAACCAAAACCAAAGGTCTTTTACCGCAAAAATAAATATTGCCCTTTTCACGGTCATCGATAGTATTTTGCTCTTTGTATAGAGATTGTAAATAAGAAACGCCTGCCTGTCGATCACCTTCATATATGCTCTTTCGTAAGGGTATTCCGACTGTCTGCGTTCCTTTTATTCCCGAAGGGAAAGCAGAGAAAACCTTTACCGCCTTCTTTGCAAGTAGCTTGTTTGCAAGTCCGAAAGAATAGTCACTTTCGTGGATAATCAAAGGGATATTCAACTCTAGTGCGGCGTATGAAACAGGAAAGCTTACATATCCCCCTTTCGAAAATACTGCAGATGGCTTGATTTGTGTCAGTTCCTTCTTGCACCGATTGATACACTTGATTAGCGAAAAGGGAAGCTTTAGATGACTAAAACTCAATTTCCTTACAAATCTTGGAGCTTGTATTGTAATATAACTTATATTCGAAGACTTCATATACGGCGCAAGCAGGTTTTTTTCCATTCCTTCGCCTGCGATGTAGTAAATATTGTATTTCTTGCTTAGCTCCTCAATCAAAGCTATATTCGGCATAACGTGACCGGCTGTCCCTCCACCGGTAAAGACCAAGTTTTTCATAATCGCTCCTTGATATTTCTGCATAACTAATTCTTTGAGCGATTCGAAATAGTGTTTTTCATAATCGCCCCTTGTAACTCTGTCGTAACTAACTAATAGAAAGATATAGTATAGAGTTTTTCATGATTTCTCCTTTATACTTTAGCATTCTTTACTAGTTAAACGATGTAGGTTCGAGTTTTCCCTAATAGTATACCATATTAACTGCGTTTTATTTTGCGGACATAAAAACAGGGCTTGCGCCCCGTCTTCACTGCGGTTTTACTTTCTAGCAAGGACCGTTATCGATATGGATGCCGCCGCAAAGGAATGCTAGGGCAAGTATTGGAGCAAGCGTGCAAGGATTAACACAGAACTTCCAGTTTTTGTTCTTTCCACAGCCGCATCCGCAGAAGCATATGAACAGAAGTATCAATATGATCCAAGTACAGTTGCATTTGCCCCCTTCGTGATTTGAGTTAAAAAGTCCTTCAAACATAAATACACCTCCAAATGGGGTTATCCCCTACTGTACTATATACCAAAAAAACAAATTGTGTTACAAATCCAAAGCATCCGACATATCAATAAAACCGCGTCAAAATCCGTATCTGATACTGTTCAACGATTAAGGGCAAAAAAAAGCCGTACCCATTAATCCTAGCAGAATACGGCTAAAAACTTCAAAACCACCTAATAAAAGTCTATTGAAGCATTAATAATAATTAAAGCAAAAGCAGTATTATTGAATGTGTAAAACCGTATAACCTGCGGAACGTATGGCTTCTTCGATTACACCCTCATTAATGGATTTATTTACTGTGATTTCGGCTTTTTGTGAGTCAAGCTCGACGTTAGCTTGGATTATTCCGTCTATATTCATGAGCGCATCTCTAACGCGATTTGCGCAATGCATACACATCATGCCGCTTACAAAAACAGTTTTATGCACGCAAGCAACGTTATCCTCCTTCGTCTCAAACGCATTTTTAAGAGTATTCGTGGCTTTCGACTCAGTCGGCTTCTGCGTACTCGCGGCTTTCTGCTCTATCTGTGTTCCCTGCACATAGTCTTTTGCTTCAATGCGCGCATTGGAGTTATGCATTTGCTCGTGCGTGCTGCTTTGACGAGCGACATCATAGCTAGTCTTGCTTCTTTCCTCGGGAATATTCGCCGACAATACCGATTTTGCCGATTTGTCGCCATTAGTAACAAAGTAGGATTTGAATGCTGATATTCGTAGCGCGTTTACAACAACAAAAAGAGAGCTTAGACACATACAAGCAGCAGCTATTGAGGGAGTCAAAACAACACCCAATGCAGACAGCGCGCCTGCCGCCACGGGTATAGCAATGACATTGTAGAAGAACGCCCAAAACAAATTGCCTTTAACTATGTGGTTAGACTTCTTACTTAAGGTAATCGCATCCAAAATTCCTTTCAAGCTTCCACCCGCGATAACAATGTCCGCGCTATCGATGGCGATATCGGTTCCTGTGCCGACAGCAATTCCTACGTCGGCAGACTTTATTGCGGGACTGTCGTTGATTCCGTCGCCCACCATAGCCACAAAGTTGCCCTTGTTTTTATATTCCTTTACAACATCAACCTTTCCATCGGGCAGGACCTCGGCGACAAAATCGGCGATTCCGGCTTTTTTGGCGATTGCATTTGCTGCACCCTTATTATCGCCCGTTACCATAACTGTTTGGATTCCGTATTCGTTCAATGCCCTGACAGCTTCTACGCTGTCCGTCTTAATCGTGTCGGAAATCGCAAAAGCAGCCAATAACTCGTTATCGTTTGACAGATATACGGTAGTGTAACCCTTATCGGAAAAGTCTTTCGCCAATCGACCCAAATCAAATGAGTTTGACTTTACAAGCTTATCGTTACCTAAAAAGTACTCGACTCCATCAATCACGGCTACCGCGCCTTTTCCTGCAATATACGAATAACTTTCGCAAACAAAATCGCTCTCTCCTGCGTAATCTCTGATGCAAATTGCCAAAGGATGTGTGGACTTAGATTCAATTGCCGAGGCTATACTTTTAGCATGGTTTTCATCGGTATAATATACCGTTTCCACCACTTGCGGTTTTCCTTCTGTTATTGTCGCAGTTTTATCCAGCATGACACAATTAATGCTCTGCGCTTTTTGTATTGTTTCGGCGTCTTTATACAGAATTCCCAAAGCTGCTGCTTTACCCGTGGTCGCCATGATAGCAACGGGCGTTGCAAGTCCCAGTGCGCACGGACAAGAAATGACGAGTACACTTAGTGCATAGTTGAAAGCAACGAAAATATCCTTGGATATCGGCATCCATATAGCAAATGTAACAACCGCAAGAATGGCAACGACGGGTACGAACACTCCCGCGACATTATCGGCAAACTTCTGTACGGGGGCTTTGCTGGTGCCTGCGGCTCTGACAGATTCGATAATTTTGGAAAACAGAGTATCGTCGCCTACTTTTTTGGCAACCACCTCCACATATCCCGATACAATAATACTTCCCGAAACAACTTCTTCGCCCTCGATTACTTCCACCGGCATACTTTCGCCAGTAATCGCCGCTTTGTCCACAAATGCGACGCCTTCTCGTGCAACTCCGTCTACGGCTACATAATCACCCGTTCTAAAGAGCAGTACATCTCCTATCTTCACCATCGATGTAGCAATTTCTCTTTCAATACCGTCAATTAACACCGTGACCGTTTTCGGTACAAGCTTTGAAAGCTTCTCTATTTCCTTACCCGTTTTGCGTTTGGATTTATCTTCCAACCACTTGCCTAGAGTTACAAGAGTTACAACCATAGCGGCAGACTCGAAAAACAGGTGTCCAGAATAAGTAGCATTTACATAAAAAACGATACTAGCAACCAAGCTGAACAAGAAAGAACCACCCGCACTCAAAGCAACCAAGGTGTCCATATTTGCGGATTTATTGCGTACCGCGTTAAATCCGTTTGTAAAAAAGCGGTAGTTGATTCCTAAAATCACAGATGTCAACACAAACTGCACAGAGTAATTAATCAAGGTATTCGGCAAAGAAAATCCAAACATTCCACCCATTGAAAAATACATCAGAGGAATTAAAAGAATAAGAGAAGCAACAAACCTCATAAAGGGATTGTCGATAGATTTTTCCGTGAATTGCTCTCCGTATACGGAGGCGGTATAACCCAATTTATTTACGTTTTCGATTATCTTATCGGAGTCGACGTACTTAGAGTCAAAGTCGACGACCATTGTTTCGGTCATCAGCGAAACTTCCGCATTTCTAATACCCGAAACTCTCATTAAGCTTTTTTCAATCCCGACGGCGCACGCCGAACAGGACATACCCTTGACGTTATATTTAACCTTCATATTTACCTCTAACCAATTGCCACTACTGTTGTTCTAATAATTAGAAGTACTATGTGTGAAATAGTATGCTAAATAAATGAACAAGCTCGTGTTTATATATTGCGTTTAGAAGATACATCCAATACCGTATTGCAAATATGTTCTATTTTAGTTGCATCACCGCTCGCATAGCTCCGGCAAAATTCAGATTATCTCCGCCGATAAAGGTAAATTTGATGTCTTTATTTGATAAAAAGGCAGATAAATAGCCCTCTATATACCCGATCAAGCCTTCCATTTTAAAGAAGGTTGTTCCCTCGACAATGATAGCAAATTCCTTTCGATTATCCTTTGCGCGATGCAAAATTATCGATGCTAATACAATAGCAGCGATTTTAGCAGCACGCTTTATTACCGAAAAGCATATACTCTTTGCCGATTTTACGTCGGTGTCGGAATGGAATTTTGAATACAAATTGTTCATTTCTCCGCCCAAAAAGGCGTTAACGGTTCTCGTACTGAAATCTTTGACGTTCTCGGCAAGAAGGTCGCTTGCAATAACTTTGTTTCGAGTAGCTTCTACCAACGCTCTTATGATAATCTCGCCCAAATACCTACCGCTAATCATTTTTTCCAGTGGATAGGCACCATAATTCTCCGTGTGCTCATCCAATTCTATGTCGATTATGCCTCTTTTTAATCCGTCGAAGTTCCCTGCCTCAATGTTAATTATCATACTTGTGTACTTATAATTCCCTAACGGAGCACAAATACCCTCGACGTCCTCAATGTAGCAAGCATTTACACCGGTTCCATAAATAAAACCGATATAATCGTCGTAACGCTTTCTTAGGTCGATACTTAATCCGCCTAAAAGCGTAGCAACCGTATCGTTTAAAATCGCAATTCTTCTTTTTCGCGAATCGTGCTTTGCAACCGCTTCCAGTAACGAGCATCCGACATACTTCCCGTCAGCCCCGATTACTTTTATCTCTTTAGTGAAATTAATTAGCTTTCCATCAACGCTGTCATCCATTTCAACAGGATAGGAAAAACAAAATCCTATGTCATCGGCGATATTGAGCGCACTTCTCATAGACCTTGCAACAGAGGAATAAAACTGCTCCGCCGTCATTTTCCTGTCGATTGCGGGCATTCTAGTTGTATAAAGCGACTTAATCACACATCCGCTTTTTTCATAGGTAGCAACAGCGCAACGCAGGTTGCTTCCGCCCGCATCGGCAACCGCAAAGGGTTTGCCGTAGACAATCTCCGAAAATGGAGATAGGTACGACGGCAGCATTTTCAACGAAGCTTCTCCTTTAAGCCCGTTGACTATCTGCCTTCCGAAATTCCCTATTGTTTCTTCGGCGCATATGCAACTTTCACTCAACCCATACTCAATTAAAAAGTCATCCAATTGTTGCATTATTCCACCGTCTCCACTTCTGCGTGTATCTATTGATAACTAAATATTTGATATATCGAATTCGCAAGAATAGCAATTGTTTGCACGAAGCTTGCAGAATTTTTTTTGGTTGATTTTATCAAAAAGCCAAGCTTGCTGTTATCCGCAAGTGAGCATATTAAAAAAATTGACGCCAAAAACTACCGATGTAATTGTTGTCATTATATGCGGTTTAATTTAGAGGCTACTTAATTATCTGTAAGCCGTCCGGTTCGAAATCGGAACAATCGATCCAAAGCACCGAATCTCCGCTGTCCTGTCTTATGCGCAGGCACGCCTCACGCGACTCGTCCGCCGGATTAGGATTCTCCTTATACAGATATACGTTGCATTTTCCTATTTTTGTAGTAAATACACCGCCGCGCTTGTGTATGTCTTTAAGCCAACTCTTTACCTTTTCGGTTTCCAGCACCTCGACTTCACGAGATACAGCGACAACTACGCCATTAAGCTCTTTATTTTGCATTCTGCCCAAAGACTTAACGTAATCGCAAAGTTCATTCTCCTTATCCTTGCGCATATTCTTCAAATTCTCGTCTTTAAGCATACTAACAGTTCTTTTTACGCAATAATTCTCGTTTTCTCCCACGCTGATTTTATATTGCTCGATAAACTCGCCCAATGTCAATCCTGTTTGACTTAGTAAATACTTTAGTGTAAGCAAAGACATCAATGCATCTTCGTCGCTGGCGTGGTGATTGAACTCAATATGCAGATCATCGGCAATCTTGTTTAATGCTTTGATCTCTCTCTCATTCTTATAGAGCTTATACATAAGCTGTGTGCATACATACTTATAGTTAATGGAGGGCAATCTGTAATGAATACAAGCCGCATTCAGCATATGGACATCACTTTCAACCGCATGTCCCATAACGACGTATTCCGGATCTTCAAGCAATGCTTTAATCTCTTCGTAAATATCGGGAAAGATGGGTGATTGCTTTAAAACTTCCTCGTCTAAGTGAAGATCGATGGAAATGTTTTTTCTTGTTCCGTTTAAGTTGTATTCAGTTTTCGGATTTATCAATACATTCCGCTTTGATAGTATATTGAAGTCTTCATCCGCCGTAACAATTCCTATACTGCATACGCTGTACGACTTGTAGCCGTTTGCAGCCTCTATGTCAAATGCCAAGTATTTCATATAGTTCCTTCCAAATATTAATTATGCCCAACTTATGATAATTTTTTCGAAAAACCTAGCCATATAGACATTTCCTCGGCAAGTATTTATCGATATAAATGCCGTTTTGTCGAACAGCGATTGCCATTCGATTCGGCTAGGCGCGTTGAAATTATCGAACTTCGATAGAATACGCGCTGATAATTGCTATTCCCACTCAATGGTAGAGGGCGGCTTGCTTGTTATGTCATATACAATTCTGCTGATTCCTCGCACCTCGTTTACTATTCTGTTGGAGATATGTTCAAGGACGTTAAGCGGGATTTTTGCCCAATCGGCGGTCATTCCGTCAACGCTTTCCACTCCTCTTAATGCCAAAACGTAATCGTATGTCCTAAAGTCGCCCATTACTCCTACCGTTCTTACATTGGTCAACACGGCAAAATACTGCCAAATAACGCTATCCAATCCGGCTTTTGCAATCTCCTCACGGAAAATAAAGTCCGCATCCCTCAAAATATCGAGTTTTTCCTGCGTTATCTCACCGATTATTCTTATAGCCAATCCCGGACCGGGGAAAGGTTGGCGCATAACGATTTTATCGTTCAGTCCTAACTGCTTGCCCAAACGTCGAACCTCGTCCTTGAATAAATCGCGCAAAGGCTCAATTAGCTTGTCGAATTTAACAACGGATGGCAGTCCGCCGACATTGTGGTGGGATTTGATAGTCGCTCCCGTTTTACTGCCGCTTTCGATTACATCGGGATATATCGTACCTTGCGCCAAGAAATCCACGCTTCCTATGCGCGATGCCTCCCGTTCAAATACCTTGATGAACATACTCCCGATATGCTTTCTTTTGGTTTCGGGATCGCTTACTCCCTTGAGCTTGTCCAAAAATTCCCTTCGAGCGTCTACCATTATGAGATTTAGTCCGATACCGTCGATAAAGGTTTCCTTTATTTCTTCGCTTTCGTTTTTGCGCATAAAACCGTGATCAACGTAAACACAGGTCAGCTGCTTTCCAACCGCTTTGTGAATAAGCGTCGCAACCACCGCGCTGTCCACGCCGCCACTAAGAGCGCATAGCACCTTTTTGTCACCGATTTCCTTTCTTAAATCGGCAATCAGCTTCTCGGCAACGTATGCAGGACTCCAACTCTTCTCGGAATGACATACCTTTTCCACAAAATTGTTTAAAATATCCATTCCATGCACAGTATGCACAACTTCGGGGTGGAATTGAACGCCATAAACGTCCTTCTCTCTGTTTTCAAAAGCCACAATTGAGCAGTTATCCGTGCTTGCCGTGACATTAAATCCATCGGGAGCAAGCGCAACATAATCAGTGTGACTCATCCAGCAATCGCTTATATCCGAAATGTTAGCGAATAAAGTAGAGTTCGTATCAAAACGAACGCTCTTTTTGCCGTATTCGCTAATTAAAGCGTTTTTTACACATCCTCCGAAATGATCCGCAAGGTATTGAAAACCGTAGCAAATTCCCAAAATAGGCAATCCTAAATCGAAAATAGCGCAATCGGCTTTGGGCGCGTTTTCAGCATAAATGCTATTGGGTCCGCCCGAAAAAATCAATCCGATAGGATTGTTCGCTCGGATTTCCTCAATAGTTGCATCATATGGCAATAGTACGCTGTGTGTATTTAATTCTCTAATGCGGCGGGCAATCAATTGACTGTACTGCCCGCCAAAATCCAGTACGATAATGCTTTCCGTCATACTCTTTCCTTATCTCTTATGTCCGATAAACGGATATTCATCGCATCCGCTAATTGTTTCCCTTTACCGAATAGTTCGGAGCCTCTTTTGTTATAGATATATCATGAGGGTGACTCTCGATAAGTCCCGCGTTTGTAATTCTGATAAACTTTGCGTTGGCACGCATAGCGTCAATAGTAGGATTACCTGAATAACCCATACCGCTACGAATACCGCCGACAAGCTGAAATACTATCTCGCTCAGTGTACCTCTATAGGGAACTCTGCCCTCAACTCCTTCCGGAACGAACTTCGTAGCTTCCTCTTGGAAGTACCTGTCCTTACTACCGGCTGCCATCGCACTCAATGATCCCATACCTCTGTATGTCTTGAAGCTTCTTCCCTGATAGATTTCCATTTCTCCCGGACTCTCTGCCGTACCGGCAAACAGACTGCCTATCATAACAGCCGAGCTTCCCGCACCGATAGCTTTGACAATATCGCCCGAATACTTGATTCCGCCATCGCCTATTATGCGTTTGCCGTACCTATCGGCTTCTTCGGCGCACTCCATAATTGCGGTAAACTGAGGAACGCCGATTCCCGCAACAACACGCGTTGTGCAAATAGAGCCCGGTCCGATACCTACCTTTACAACGTCCGCGCCCGCACTTATCGAATCTCTTACAGCCTCTTTAGTGGCAACGTTGCCAGTAATAATAGGCAAATCATTAAACTTTTCACGTATCTGCTCAACTATCTTTAAAACACGGCTGGAATGTCCGTGCGCAGTGTCTACCGCAATAACGTCTACCTTAGCATTTACCAATGCTTCGACTCTTGTCATCGTGTCCTTGCTCGTTCCCACAGCCGCACCGACCAACAATCTGCCGTTCGCGTCTTTAGATCCGTTCGGATACTGAATATTTTTCTCGATGTCCTTAATTGTAATTAATCCCTTAAGCACTCCATCATTATCAACGATAGGAAGCTTCTCGATTCTGTGCTTACCTAGGATTTTTTGTGCCTGCAGCAAGGTTGTTCCTACCGGAGCCGTTACAAGATGCTCCTTTGTCATTATGTTCGCAATCGGTTGATCAAAGTTTGTTTCAAATCTCAAATCCCTGTTCGTCAATATTCCTACGAGCTTTTTATCATAGTCGACAATCGGAACGCCCGATATTTTGTATCTTGCCATAAGTGCAAGAGCCTGCGTAACGGCATCATCGGGATGCAAAAAGAATGGATCTGTTATTACCCCGTGTTCACTCCTCTTTACGCGGTCTACCTGCATAGCCTGATCCGCAATGCTCATGTTTTTATGCAACATTCCTAAGCCGCCCTCGCGAGCTATGGCAATAGCAAGCTTATAATCCGTCACCGTATCCATAGCCGCACTGATTATCGGAATGTTAAGCTTAATTCCTTTACAAAGCTGCACGCTTAGATCAATCTCCGCCGGTATGACCTCCGATGCGCCCGGTACCACCAAAACATCGTCAAATGTTAATCCTTCGTTAATTATCTTCATATCTACCTCTGTATTATATTGTGTAATTTCAATCAATCTGCTAAGCCGAATCCGTCCCCGACAATTACTCGATTTTCATATCTCCGAAGGAGATCCAATTTTTCTTTCGCATAAGTTCAGATCCAAAGAAGCATACGACTGCGGGAATAATGAACATCAGCAGGGCAATTCCCAAGACGAGTTGCCAAGTAGGCAATCCCGCGTTCACGCTCTCTTGAATTGTTCCAAAAACGCCCACGAGTCCGCTGGTTCCCATTCCGCCGCCTACCGCGTTGCAACGTAGCTTGAATACGGTTGTGGAAAGAGGTCCCGCAATTGCGCTTGCAATAATCGGCGGAAGAATAATTATAGGCTTCCGCATTATGTTGGGTATTTGAAGCATACTCGTGCCGATACCTTGCGCAACCAAACCTCCGAAGCCGTTCTCTCTAAAGCTCTGGACGGCAAATCCGACCATATGGCAACAGCAGCCGACAACGGCGGCTCCACCGGCTAATAGCATAGCATCCGAGGTTACTCCGCTTGCAATCGATATCCATATCGCAGCGGATGACGTCGGCATGGTTAATAAGACACCCATAACAACGCTTACAATGATACCCATAATAAAGGGATAAAGACCAGTCGCAATTTCTATTCCGCGAGAAATCAAACCTATAAGCCAAATAAAGGGCAAAGAAACATACACGGCACCCAAACATAGCACCATCATTCCGATAGGAACAAGTATTATGTCCAGCTTTGTCTTGCCTGCGTAAAGTAAACAAATTTCAATCGTGATTATACTGACAACGTACGCACTGATAGGATTTCCCGGTGCAAAGCTAGGCGAAAACGTTCCATCGATAATCTTATCGGCAAACGCCCCCACAAAGCCCGTAACACCTGCTGTAAATATAACTAATTTAGGAGCTTTAAGCGAATGAGCAATTCCAACGCCGATTCCCGCACCCATAAGCATCTTTGCAACCGATGCAACATAAGTAAGAATATTTCCCACTAAATTATCGCCTATCAGTGAAGCGATCTGTGCAAGTATCGTACCTGCAATAAGCGTGGCAAATAATCCGTGCGCCATTCCCGTAAAAGCGGTAATAAACCACCTTTTCGGCAACTCCTTAAGCGTTAAACGCTTCTTTTGATTTTCCATTTCGGATTTACCTCTTTATTAATTTAGCTTACCGATTACACGGTGCCAATATTTTACTTCAATAAGGTCTTAACGCCCTCGATAACTTCGATAAACGCCTGCTCGTCAAAAGGACTCTTCAATCCGACATAATCGATCAACTCGGTATAAGACATAGACCCTGCACACGATACAAATTTCATGTACTTATTAAACGCGCCATCGAAATCCTTCAAACTTAATGCCAAAAACTGGAATGCGGTAAACTGTGCCAAACAGTAATCGATATAATAGAAGGGCGATTCGTAAATATGCATCTGACGTTGCCAACGCCTTCCTTCGCTTACAAAGGGTAAATCGTCGAAAGACAGGTGCGGCAAAAACTCATGCTCCATCTCCAACCACCTTTGATTCCTTTGAGCAGGCGTAGCTTCGGGATTTTCATATACCCAAGTCTGGAAGTAATCGACAATTGTGCCGTACGGAATAAATGCCAATCCCGTTGCGATATGCTGAAACTTGAAATCATCGATCGCATCGCCAAAGAATAGCTCCATCCATGGATATGTTAAAAATTCCATACTCATAGAGTGAACCTCGCAAGTTTCCATAGCAGGTTCCCTCTCATAAGAAGGATATTTAAAGGCTTTTTCGGCAGCTAAAGCGTGTCCGAACTCATGCGTAAGAACCTCAACATCGCCTGCTGAGCCATTGAAATTCGCCAAAATAAAGGGAGTCCGATAGCTATCAAGTGAAATACAATATCCGCCTCCAAACTTGCCTTTCTTCGGCAAAACATCGAAAGCCTTGTCCTTGCGCATTCTATCAAACAATTTAGAAGTTTCGGGGCTTAATTCAGCGTACATCTTCGATCCCTTGTCAAATATTTCCTCGGGCGTTCCGATCGGACGGGGTTCGCGTTCTGTATAAACATTATTGTCATAGGTATATATTTTGTCCCAACCGAACTTCTGCCGCAGCATTTCCTTTATTTCGGCAACCGCAGGAACAATGTGCTTCTTTACGTTGTTACGGAACTTTTCAATGTCGTATTTATCATAAGAATTACGCTTCATCATCAAGTAACCCAATTCCACGAAATTATCCATATCGAGCTTCTTCGACATGCCCGTACGGATCTTTACCAAACGGTCGTATATCTCGTCTAATTGAGTCTTGACACCGTTAAGAGCGTTTCCGTATGCAATACTCGCCTCGCGCCTGACATTTCTGTCATCGTTTGTAAAAAACTGTGCAATAGATGCCAGCGTATACTTCTCGCCGCGAAAATCCACCATAACGTTATTAATCAAATTAGTATATTCGGTAACAACCTTGTGGTTTTGCTGCATATCGGGAATAATTCTTTCGTCTATTCCATTAACAACCAATTCGAAATTCTTGATAACAACGGGCGGAAAATAGGTTTTAAGCTCATCAAAATACTTCGAACCCAAAAACGCCCTTGCAAATTCGACTTCAAGCATAGACAGCTCGGGCGAAGTATTGTTCCAAAACTCCTGTTCCTTGGCATAAAACTCATCGTTAGTATTCAACGAAAAACGTACGTACGATAAATTAAACATAGTGTTAACGTCGCTGAGATACTCGAAGAAGCTATCCATAACGGCTTTTTGAGCCTTGGCACTCGTTGCTTGCTTAAAGCAGTCGATTAAATCCTTGCTTTTTGCTATAACCTGATCTTTGTTGATTCTCTGATACTTAATATCGGATATTATCATATTCACCATCCTATATATTCTTAATTTGTTTTGTTATCATCTTGACAGCGCTCACGCAAACTATATTATTACTCCAACATACCGTGGGTTTCGTGTAAATGCCACGCTAACGCCGAATCTGTCCCAAGCGCCGAGACATAGACTCAGCATCGCAATCGTTAACCATACATTTGCAAAACGCCACCCAATATAAACACTATCGTTATATATTAACTCAAATTGCCACCAAAGGTCAACCGTTATCATAGCTTTTTATTATTTTTTATATTTTTTTCGCGTAACATTTCTCAAATTTGCGCAATAGAATGCGGACACAAACCTGACGCCTCTATTTAGAATATGTAAAACGTCCTCGCCGTTCGATATAATTCGAGTATCGACATATGCGCAGCCTCGGTATCTTTACTATACATATATCGACATCAATTGCGCATTGCTTTTCCCCCTCTGTTGCTTTCTAGTCGTCCTTGTCAATAGAAACCTCTTGCTTAGTCAGCTTGCTATTATAACGTCTTTTGCACTAGAGCGTACTCACACTATCCGAAACTGTCACGTTAAAAGATTATTATTAGATAACAAGGAGTGAGAAGGGCGAAACTTCCGTATGTAACCGATGAGCAACACGGTTTGGCGGAAAATCAGTCGGAAGATGGCGTTTGAAAGGTTGCGTGAACGCACTCTAAACATACGATAATAGATATAGTCGAGTGAAACCATTTACATAAAGATAGATATACAAAAAAGCCGCAAGGGTTGATGTAATACAACCTTTGCGGCAACAAACTTAAGCATTTGCTATGCTCTAATCTCCTACGTACGGAAGTAAAGCCATAATTCTGGCGCGTTTAACCGCAGCAGCCAACTCACGTTGGTGTTTAGCGCAAACGCCCGTCATTCTTCTGGGAAGCATTTTACCCTTTTCGGTAACGTACTTTCTCAATTTAGCTATATCTTTATAGTCAATGGCTTCGACTTTCTCAACGCAAAAGCTACATACCTTTTTACGCGCAGGTCTGCGAATGGGTTTTTTTGCTACTTTTTCCTCGCTCATCTTAATCTCCTTATAAAATTACCCTACAATCAGAAGGGCATATCGTCGTCATCGTCCTCAATTGGGGTTAAATCGCTCACCTTTTTAGGTGCAGCTTGCTGTTCGCCGCTCTCGGTAGTCGCAGTAGACCTAGGCACAAATTCGATACTATCGGCGACAACCTCGCTCGCAGTCCTTTTTGTCCCGTCCTGCGCATCGTATGTGCGCACCTGTAACGAACCCGTCAAAGCACACGGGCTTCCCTTTCTGAAGTACTTTGCGACAAAATCCGCTTGCGAACGCCATGCCACGATATTGATAAAATCCGCTATACGCTCGCCGTCTTTTGTGTACGGACGGTCCACCGCAATGGAAAATCTGCAAACCGAAACTCCGCTGTTGATAGTAGAAAGCTCGGGATCCCTTGTTAACCTTCCAATCAGTATTACTTTATTCATTTGTACGATAACCTCCGTTTAAACACTCTACTTTTTGATAACCATCTGACGAATGATCGCATCGTTAATTCTCATAAGACGCTCTACTTCGGCAGGAACGGCAGGATCAGCCGTAAAGTTCATCAAAACGTAGAAACCTTCTGTTTTGTAGTTGATAGGATAAGCAAGCTTTTTAGCTCCCCACTTATCTACTGTCTCCACAGTACCGCCTTCATTAATGATAACATCGCTGAACTTAGTAATAAGCTCCTCTTTCGCTTCGTCTGCGAGTGTGTTATCAATGATGAAAAGTAATTCATAACTGTTCATATTACACCTCCTTTGGTCAATTGACTCTCGTTTTCCGAGAGTAGAATAGTATTTGCGGCATCACTATCAAAACCGCTACGAGCTATTATAGCAAATAATAAAATGATTTGCAAGTCAATTAATGCATTTTTTGCAAGATTTTGCCTGTTTTTCATCATGGTTAATGGACAAAGTTTGTTCAAGAGTGCAGGTGCTATATAACTTGCTTGTGCTATTATGTGTTAACCACGTTTAACAGACTGTACAAACACCCATAGTGCTGATACATCATATACAAACCAATTATTGCTCTATTTGTATGCATAGGTGATCAGAAGTCAAATAATTCCGTTTATCACTGCGTAAGCATATGATTTATCGGGATAAATCATTAACTTAATGGTAATTCTTTCGTTGCCAAGTTTATATATTTCTGTTGTACTGCCCGAATGTTTTTGCTATAATCTTAGTAAGAATGTTGAATTTATACAACAAGTATTACTAAGAAGCTACTAATTTCGCAAATTTAGCGAGTGGATTATTTTATGACTGATATCAACTTTAATCCACAAAGATAATCAAATGTGCCTTCATTGAGAATAAACGCTTTATAGGTACCGGCTATATTCACAATGTTAAGATGCGAAATAGCATTAGACCGATATAAAGCCGATAGATACTATGCGACCGAAAGGCGAAGTAAATAAGCTTATCCGATACAGTGCGATAATTTAAGCGCTCGTTTGTCGGTACAATTATAAATATTACAAAGAAAAGGAATGGATTATGAGTAAAGATTTGTTATCTCAAAATATCGTTGAAATGCCGCAAAGCGGAATTCGTAAGTTTTTCGACATTATTATGACCAAAAAGGACGTCTTGTCGTTAGTAATAGGAGAACCCGATTTTCAAACCCCTATGTACATAAGACAAGCATGCATTGGCGCAATTATCGACGGTAAAACCCACTACACTTCCAACTGGGGAATTCCCGAATTCAGGAAGGCTGTCGCCGATTATTTGGAATACCGTTTCGGCATAAGCTATAACTATGAGAATGAGATTGTGCCCACAATCGGTGCGAGCGAGGCGATTGATTTGGCTTTCCGTTCGACTTTAAATCCGGGCGACGAGGTTTTGGTTCCGGATCCTTCGTTTGTTTCCTATAATATGTGCATTAAAATGGCTTACGGAGTAAGCAAAAGGCTTCCCACCTATGAAAAAGACAGTTTCAAGGTTACCGCCGAGAATTTAGAGAAAGCCATTACTCCCAAAACCAAAATGTTGGTTTTGTCATACCCGTCAAACCCCACCGGCGCGATTATGACAAAAGAAGAATTGATGAAGCTTGTACCGATAATCGTCAAGCACGACCTCATTGTCATCGCCGACGAAATATACGCGGAATTGACCTATGGATGCGAGCATACGAGCATTGCCGCACTTCCCGGGATGAAAGAAAGAACAATTCTTATTTCGGGCTTCTCCAAGGCTTTCGCTATGACGGGAATGCGTATCGGATATGTCTGCGCCAATAAGGAAATAACCTTCCAAATGATTAAAATCAGACAAAGCACCACCGTTGCTCCTGCAACACCTATTCAATACGCCTGCGTAACCGCTCTTAATGACGGACGAAAGGATGATTATTCGGAAGTATCCTATATGCGCGAAAAATATGACGAACGCCGCCGTTACATATCGGAAAGGCTTAAAAAAATGGGGCTGCCTGCATTCGAACCTCAAGGCGCATTCTATATATTCCCCTCTGTTCAAAAAACAGGATTATCTGGTTATGATTTTGCCATCAAAGCATTTGAAAAATATAATGTTGCAATGGTTCCCGGCAACGCATTCGGCGTTTCGGGCGAAAATTATGTCCGTATGTCTTATGCAACAAGCATAGAAAAAATCGCGCAGGCTCTAGATGCAATTGAGAAGATGCTTTCCGAGGGTTGATCACCTTATAGCCAACGAAGCGTTTAAGTAATAATTCAGGCGATGCCATTATCGACATCGCCTTTCTTTTACATAATATATGCGAGAAGCATATTGAACAATCTTCGCTTGATTACCTTAACATAAGCATCCGGTTTCGACTTAACATGCAATTTCTTTTCACATACCAGAATCATCTGAATATATAGTTTAAAAAAATCAGCATTCTTTTCTATTTCGAACTTAAACGCTTTAATATCAACCGATTTGATAATCGACTTTATTTACTTGCCCCAAAGTAGAGCTTCCACAAGTAGCTACTGTGCGTTGCGTCGTAACCGCGTACTAGTTCAATTTCTGTCACTCGTCGGGTACATTTGCCCAGTCGTTTACAAAGAGATTCGATCGTAAGTGTGGCAACTATGTAATCGGGTGTTTCTTTCGGGTAATAAGGTTTAGCATAAGGCGCGGACTGTCTTTATTGATGTCGTAAATAGACTTAAACTCCGAAAAACCGATAGGGTGAGTTAATGTGTCCTTGCCGACTTCTATTGTAAAGGACGGAATGGATAACCTTTGTATGCACCAATCCTTGTAGCCGCCACTGCTGCCTTCGTTTAATTTGAGGGAGTAGCCTGTTTGTCTTGCCAATACCTTTGCAATGGAATAGTCGCACCAAAGTCGTTTCCCTGTTTGATGGTAATTCCAATAGATTACCTCGCCTTTTGTGTGATAGCTCATAGTCAAAATCGGGTCGATTTGTTGCGTAAAGCTAGCTAAGGCACTTGTTTCCGGCTGATCCATCGGAGCTTTGCCGACATAGTTCATCGGCTGCATGAAGAACACGTTTTGTTTGCCTTTTCCCCAACCTGCATCGAAGTTTACGTTTAAATCTACGCAATTTGCGTTAGCTTTAAAAAGCCCGAAGTAAGTACCCTTATTTACTTCGATCAGCTTTTTTACCACCGTCTTGTTTTTTATCCACCCGATACCCTCGGTGGCAAGTCGAACACCGTCTACGTTTAACATCGGAACGAAATATATTCCTCCGTTGAGCTTGAAGTTCTGCTTAATAATCCTTTTTGCCTGATACAACACAAGCAAAGCGGTTATATACTCACGCGCGTGTAAAGCACCGACAACTATTATTGAAGGTTTGCCCTTTTCTCCTAAGAAGACATAGGGTATTTTTTGCTCTAAAACACTTTCGCCGATATAGCCCGTTTCAAAACCTCTTTTGTTAAATTCTTCGATTTCTTCCAACAAATTTTCATACAAAAACATACCCCACCCCCGCTTTTTCTATTATATGACGAAGCTGAAGCATTTTGTGCGTAAAAAAACCGCATTTGGACTGCAATAGGATTTGAGCAGAAAAATTCGGGTAATAATTATTTCCGACAAGATATGCGTGAAACGTGGCTATATATAATGCAGACTGAATTATGCGAAGCAAATGTGCAAACGTTAAAGCCCAAGCACACCGAAAACAATCAAACCTACAAAGGCGGAAAACAAAATCAAAATAATCGGGTGTACCTTTTTTCCTTTAATCTTGATAAAACCTACAGCCGTCAGTATCGCGATAAGTATAAGCGATATATAGTCGAAAACTCCGTCGCCCACCTTAAATCCGCTTAAGCTTATAAACGGCAAAATTACCGCACAAAGTACTGTAACGTACGCACTCGTTATCAATCCCGCAACGACAGGCTTGACAGCCGTAAAAAAACCGTTTACGGCAGTACTGCTGCGGAATCTAGCGTAGAAAGCCGATACGACAAGAATGATTATAAACGAGGGCAAAACTACCCCAAATGTTGCGACCACGCCGCCCAAGATGCCTGCTTGAGAGTTACCGACAAAGGTCGCCATGTTTATCGCAAACGGCCCCGGAGTTGACTCCGAGACGGCAATAAAGTTTATGACATCGGTTTCACTTAACCATGCGTGAATATTTACGACCTCATCCGTTATCATCGGAATCATTGCATACCCGCCGCCAAACGTAAACAACCCGATCTTCAAAAAGGTCCAAAACAAAAGAAGGTATATCATAAGCCCTCCTTATTGCTTCCGTCGTCGTTACTTCCCTTTTCTGCGTCACTGTCGCTTTTGTCTGCAATAGCACCTTTCTTTATACCGTTATCGGGTACTATGTTTGACATAATTGCTTTATTCTCCGCATCTTTGCAGTTGTCGGAAGTTTTTGAGCCTTTGACGTTGTGTTTTTTTATCAAAGCAAAGACTACGCCTGCTGCGCCTGCAAATGCAATTACATATATGACGGGAATGCTCGTAAACGTAGCAACGGCAAAAGCGCAAACAGCAATCGATACGGATATGAAGCTATGCAAGCTTGGTTTAACGAATTTTATAACGGCGTTGAGGATAAGAACCGTAACTGAGCAACGTATTCCTTTGAAAGCAGCGCTTACCCAATAATTGTCGGTGATGAGATAGCTGAATCGATAAATAACTGTAATTATGACTAACCCGGGTAGCACCACGCCCAATGTTGCACACACCGCACCCAAAAAGCCGCCAACCTTGTTGCCCACAAAGGTGGCGGAATTGATGGCAATCGGACCGGGCGTGGACTCGGCAATCACGATAATATCACTCATCTGCTCTTTATCAATCCACTTGCGTTTATCCACCGCTTCGCGTTCGATAAGGCTTAACATAGCGTAACCGCCGCCGAAAGTAAATAATCCGATTTTAAAAAACGTCCAAAACAAAAGTAAAAGCTTCTTCATCCGAACCTTGTCTTTGCTGACATATGCTTATATAAAAGCTCATTTATCAGTAAGCAAAACTCCTCATATCCAAATCTTTTGAGCGCGTTGCACAAACCCTCGAAAACGCGTTCAAAATAAAAAGGGTATTCTATATCCTTGGAATATGCATTAAGGCAAAACTAAATTTCACGCCTGTCTTCAAGTGCACGGCTTAAAGTCATCTCATCCGCATACTCCAAATCGCTTCCTATTGTGAGTCCTTGCGCAATTCTAGTAACCTTAACTCCCAATGGTTTTATTAGCTTTGCAATATAGAGAGCGGTAGCTTCGCCTTCAATGTCGGGATTGGTTGCGATAATTACTTCCTTCACATCATTCAAGCGCGACAGTAGCTCGCCTATTCTCAAATTCTCGGGACCAATGTTGTCTAACGGACTTAATACGCCCCCCAAAGCGTGATAAACACCATTGAAGGTTTTGGCTTTTTCCATACTTAAAATGTCCTTTGCATCCTTTACAACGCACAAGACGGATTTATCGCGCGTTTTACATAAATCGCAAACATCTTCCGTGGAAAAGCCCCCGCAAAGGGAGCAGAACTTGACGTTCTTCTTGGTTTCGACCATTGTCCTTGCGAAGGTATCCACTTCGGAAGAGGACATTTTTATTATGCTTAAAGCATATCTACGCGCGGTTTTAAGCCCTACGCCTCGTATTTTGGTAAATTGTCTTGCCAGAAGCTCGATAGGTTGATCGGCATTATTCATACTAAGCCCTCATAAGTCTGTGGCAAATCTCGATGTAGGCTTCTTCCACGTTGCCCAAATCCTGTCTGAACCTGTCTTTATCCAATTTCTCACCCGTTACGGTGTCCCAAAATCTGCAGGTATCGGGCGATATTTCATCGGCAAGAACAATTCGGTTATTAACTCTTCCAAATTCCACCTTGAAGTCTACAAGAGTAATATTTTGTGTAATCAAATGCTGTCCCAATATCTTATTGATACGTGCAGCATTATACTCGATCACGTCCAACTCAACCGGGTTACAGAGCTTTAGCGCAAGTGCGTGTGTGCGGTTAATCATCGGATTTTCCATATTCACGCGTTTGTAGTACATTTCAATGATAGGCGTACTCAAAACGGTTCCCTCGGGCAATCCCGTCCTTTCAATCAATGTTCCCGCCACTACATTACGAACAATAAGTTCGATAGGGATCATATCGGCTTTTTTGACGATAGTTATGGTGTCGTTAAGTTCCTTTACGAAGTGTGTGGGTATTCCGTTGTCCTCTAAAAACTGGAATATATGACTGTTAATTTTATTGATATACAGTCCCTTATTATTGATAATGCCCGCTTTAGTGCCGCCGTTGGTTAAGGTCAAGTCCTTATACTCAATAGCCAAATGCTTGTTGTTCTCACATTCATAAACATTTTTGTCTTTTCCTTCGTAGATTTTCCTTGTTAGAATATCACTCATTACCTTCTCCGTTTTCGGAATCACTTTTTAGGATTCCTTTGTTTTATTTAGTATTTTTTCAAATCGACCTATATCCGCAGCTGCACCGAATACCGTTACAATGTCGTTGACCTCTAGAACGTTGGTGCCTGTTGGAATTATTTCTTTTCCGTTACGAGTTATTAAAAGGATATTTATGTTAAATCTAGCACGGAAATTCGCATCCGCCAAAGTTTTATTGATATCCTTGACAATCCTTATACGTGCGGTACAGTAATTGTTGGTAACATAGAAAAAGTCCACAATATTCGAAGACATTACGCGTTTAGCGTAAGCACGTCCCGCTTCTTTTTTAGGGCTGATAACCTCATCTGCACCGACTCTCAATAAAATGCTCGTAAATGCTTCATCGTCAACTGTTGCCGTTACGTGCTTTATTCCCAGCTCTTTCAACATAAGTATGGACAAAACCTTGTCTTTATCGTCACCTATAATAACAATTGCCTTATCGACGTCTTTTACGCCGGCTTCAATTAGAGCTTCCTTGTTGGTTCCGTCGCACACGACAGCGTGCTTGGTCATTTCGCTTGCACGCTCGACCACGCTTTCTTCAATATCGATGGCAAGAACATCGACGTTCATTTTACTCAGTTCCTCAATAACACTCAGTCCGAAACGACCGATTCCGATAACTGCGACCGACTTACTCATACGCCCTCCTTTTCCGATTATCCGATAATCAAATCCTGTTCAATATACTTCACTAAGCTTTGGTTTTTTGCCAACTGTCTTTTGGTGAAAAGTGCCATAAAGCTCAACGGTCCCAATCTTCCCAAGAGCATCAACGGCACAAGCACCCATTTCCCCGCAATCGAAAGCTTGTAGGTTACACCCATTGAATAACCTACCGTTCCAAACGCCGAGGTACATTCGAAAAACAGCTGTGTCAAGGTAAACTTATTTCCTTCTATCAACGAGAGGATTAAGCTGAACGCCAGCAGCGCAAATACGGCGAATGCAAGCAAAATGTATGCCCTGAAAATGCTAGAATCAGATATTCTGCGCGACTTAGACATAGGCTTATTTCCACGTGCGTAGCTTACCACGGACTTAGCGATTGCAAAGACCGCCGTTACCTTAATACCGCCACCGGTTGAAACCGGAGCAGCACCCACGACCATAAGTATCATCACCACGATTAAAGAACCCGGCTCGAACGAGTTGAAATCGATTGTCGCAAACCCCGCCGTTCTTGCTGATACTGCAGTAAACAGTGACTGCAACCAAGTAGTATTACCGCCTTGGGCGAGCTTTATCAGCAGCATTCCTCCGACATTAAGAATCAGATACATATACAGGACAATTTGTGTATGCAACTGCAATCTTCTCTTTTTATTAAACTCGAATAAATCAATAAGCACGATGTAACCGATTCCGCCCAGAGTTATCAACAGCATTGTGATAATGTTGAAGAATACGTCACCTGCGTACGGTGCAAAGCTGGAAGGACCTATTATGTCGAAACCGCAGTTGTTAAACGCGGTTATCGAGTGAAACGCGGCATAGCCCAAAGCTTTGATAAACGGAAACTCACGAATGAAGCTTATAAAATAAAGAATCGTACCCAAAGCTTCGCAACAGAGAGTTATCATCATTATCTTTTTGACAAGCTTAATTAGACCTCTCGAGCTTTTTTGATTCAACGCCTCTTTAATCAGAGTCTTCTCGTTTAAGTTAATTTTTACGCCGAGTATCGTAAACATATAGATCGCCAAGGTTGCAATTCCTAAACCGCCGATTTGAGCAAGCAGAGCCACAACAACCCTTCCGAAAACCGAAAGTGTGGAGCTTAAGGCGGCAACAGGGCTTAAACCCGTTACGCACACTGCGGATGTCGACATAAAAAAGGCATCGGTAAACCTTAGCCGCACTCCGACGAGCGTGCTTATCGGCATCCACAGGAGTAACGCTCCCACAGCGATAACGCCGACAAATCCAACAAATATAATCGCATACGGGCTTTGAAAAAGCTTCTTCTTCATCTCTTTACCGATACGGAATTATTACCATTTTCGTGCCAAACATTCTATATTTTGCGCAATTGACACCAAAGATGACACTTTCGGTCGAATTCACGCCTATTGTTCGTTTTTGTCCTTCGAACGACAATCAATACGTCTTTTTCGAAAAAACAGGATATATACGTCTACCAACAGGAGTATACTTTCAACAATCAACGCCACCCACCAAGACACCGTATACAATAATAAGGTCGCCACCACCGCATATACAAGCAAAAGCTTTATTACGATTTTTGGTCGAAAGTTATGAATGATCGAGCTTTCCTTGAACTTATCCATATGCATAAAACGCACGAGAGCTATGCAAGCAAATACTCCGTATAGCGCACAAAAGCAGGCGAACACAATCTCCTTCTGCAAATGTGATATATACGCACTCACTCCTTCAATTACGGCAAGCAGAAGCAACAATATCCCCGTCAGCATCAATACGGTAAGTGGCATTTTCTTCATAGGCGTCCTATTAACTCGCATTTGCGCTTGTACGCAAAACCGAACGATAATATCCCGCATTTAAACAAATTAACGCATCAATTAATACAAACCAATGCGGTAGACAGTGTCGAAGCCAAGCAATTATACTCTCACTAGCAAGTGAAATGGTACAATTACAACATAACGACTCCGATAAAAGCGGTACAATTTGCGCACAAGAAAGGCGTCTTTCTTTCTCGTCTGAATAATTTTACCATCTATCACTATAAAAGTCAACAAAAATACAATACGGCAAACAAACTACGCAACGTCTATTTAGCTTCTAATTAAGAATTGAACCGCAAATCCGATGCTTGACAAAAAGAAATGACACGTCTCCTAACAAATAAGCAACCTAACACTTACTCGCGTTAGATTGCTTGTAATTAAACCATTATGAAAACTGCTTATTAGTTGTGTCGGAATTATCAAGCACAGGCGTTCGGTACAAAGCACAATACAATCATTGATAAAAGAAGAATAACCTTACTCGCCGAAAACTCGATCATTTAGCACCTTAGCATACAAAATGTCTTTCGAATCCATTTGCCAATACCTTTCGTGTTTTCTGGATTCCTTATAGAACTGCTCATAGAGAGAATCCTTGACATAAATCGCAAAATCCGAAGAACCGGTTCCTTCTCCCGAATAAGCAAGGTATTCAAATAAGCAGGCGGTCGAAACATATTGCAAACCGGGGCAGTTAGTAAAGCAATCCTCGTCTAGAAGCAATGCGCCGTTGCCCGCTTTCATATGAAACTCAATCATAGTCAAAGACGAGCAGCCATAAAATGCGTTTTTACCAATAATATTTAACTTAAAATACTTATCTACTCCGATAGAGTAGGAGGAAAATTTAACCTCTTTTAATTGCACGCAATCCATAAATGCACTGCTTCCGATGCTTTGCAAGGAATTATTCAATTCGATTTCACATAAATAGGTAAAGCCTTTAAAACAGTCTGAGGGAATATATACGATGTTATCGCCGTTGGTAAAGTCTGTAACCGTCTTCGCACAAAAAGCACGCGCGGTGTAAGTAAGCGCGTACATTTCGACACCGTCGCACTTAACACTGTCGGGACAAATAATCTCTTTATCCGCAGAAATGCAGCCAGTGATAATACAACCGTTGTCATTATTTGCTATATTGTTGTTCGCCAAATCATCGGTATAGTAGCCATATAGATACGCTTCTTGCACTGTCATATACAAAAAATCGGACTGCTCGTCCTTATGATAAGGAAATACATGCGCCAGCTTCCAACTGTCGTCCTGTAAATATGAGAGAACGACCTCACTGTCCACAAAAAAGTTTACGGTCGCAGAATAGACATCTAAAGCATTAACGCTCACGACTCCATCGCCTTCAATGATTACGTTTTTAAGTTTTTCGCTATTTGCGAACGCATTTTCACCTATGCTAACGACATTATCGGGGATCGCGATACTATTAAGGTTTGCGGAATAAGCGAATGCATAGGGCGATATCGACAAGGTTTGAGAATTAATTGTGTACACTTCGCCCACCGCCGCCGAAGGGTAAGCGATCAGCTTGGATAAGTCGGCCGAATAAAGCACTCCATTGAGAGCGGTAAAGTTCGAATTTAATGTGCTAACGCTTATATTAGCCAAATTCGAGCAACCGGCGAATGCACCGTTTCCGATTAACTCCACCGAATAGGGAATCAAAACCGACTTAAGATTCTTGCAGTCGTAAAAAGCCATGTCGCCGACGCTAACCAAACTTGAGTACAGCGTAATGCTTTCAATGGAGCTTCTGGCAAATGCATTTGAGCCAATACTAAGAGTGCTGTTTGAGAGTTCCAACGAAACCAAATTTGTGCAATTCATAAAAGCTTTGCTGTCAATATAATCATAGTAAATAGCAAGCTTATATCTGCTTTTGCTCGGAACGGCGGCAACAGGGTATCTGATCAGTCGAGTAAAATCCTTACTGTACAACACACCGTCTACACTTGCATACATGGTACTTTCATTACTTACGTCAATCTTTTTCAAATTGGTGAGCAACTCAAACTGGCAACTTATCTTATTCACGGTGCTCGGGATATAGATACTCTCTAAAGACTTGTAATTATTGAATTTCCCTAACTCAATTACAGGTACGTCGTTGATGTAATTGGTTATTTCGGCGTGAGTGGTATCGGGATTGGCAATTCCCGTGACCACCCAACCATCCTCGCGACAGGTATATACGATTCCGTCAATTGTAGTCGTATCGTATCCGTCATCATTGGTAACCAAAACAATAACAAAAGCAGCGCATATCAAAAAGCAGGCAACAAAGCTAAAAAGCAGAATTTGCCATACAATAAGTTTGCCCTGTTTTCGATTTCTAGAATTCAATTCCAACTTATTGGGATTATCGCTCACA
The DNA here is from genome assembly GCA_028703495.1 of Clostridia bacterium. Lineage (GTDB taxonomy): Bacteria > Bacillota > Clostridia > Christensenellales > CAG-314 > JAQVMT01. The sequence goes on from JAQVMT010000002.1 coordinate 225,106, forward strand.
TTATTCACCCGACGACATTCCGCCGCCCAAAAAAGGAAGTAATAAAACTAATCCTTCGTTTTTCCCCAAATCCGACAATAACACACTGTATGCGCAGTTAAGTGAGCCTATATGCTTGTATTCTTAAGCTATATCGGCAGAGCAAAGCACTCCAAAATCAGCGCAACCACAAAACCTTATCGCATACCTCTACTATACTCTTGTCGTTTGTAATAATTATATACGACTTGTGCAAACTAAGCAACTCTTTCATAAAGGTTATTTTTGCCTTTCTGTCAACAAATCGGAAAATGTCATCTAATATATACAAATCGGAAACACGCAAAAGTGCTCTGCAAAGCACTAATTTTTGCATCACTCCTTCACCGAAAGTCAAACTGCCGTGATAATACTCGGTATCGATGCCATCGGGAAGACTGGCGATAAAAGAGGTTAAGCCCATCTTATTCAGCACCGCGGATATCTGATCATCATCAACCGCTCTCGATACAAGGTTATCTCTTAATGTCCCGTTAAAGAAGCCGTCATCCTGATTTATTATGCACGTCTTGGTGTAGAGGTCTTTCAAATCCACTTCCTTAATCTCGGCATCGTCATAATATACGGTGCCGCGATCGGCTTTAATCTGCCCGCAAAGCAGCTTTGCCAACGTGGTCTTACCCGAGGACCCTGCACCGCTTACAGCTAAACTCTCGCCGGCATTTAAGGTAAAATTCAAGTCGCGTATAACGTTGTTCTTCCCGTAGGAATAACACAAATTTCTAACCTCCAAAACGCTGTCGAACCTGAACGGGGCTTTTTCCGAGCTTGAGTTGCCAACGATACGGTCGTTTACATTGCCGCGAAATACCTCGATCGCAAAAGACATATCGGTAACGGAGGCAAATAAAATAACGCCGAACACCATTTGAAGTCCCGAAACGCACAGGTAAACTGCACACTCGCTTACGGTAATCGCACAAGCCTTCGATGCAATGAGAGCCGCACACAAGTACACGGCATATTCAACCACAACAAAGCTTTTTGCCCAAACGCTTCCGTTTGCTTTTCCGACGTCTGCGGAATAAGCGCGTATCAGGTGTTCGGAGACTGCTTTACTTCTTAATTTAGTCGTGTTGACGGCGCAAATAAGACTCAACTCAAACTTATTATACTCTTTGGTAAGCCATTGAGAGAAACGTTTCCTGCTTGCTCCGTAATTCCAAACACAGGTGGCGGAAAAAACAACGAAAAACGCAACGGAAAGTGCAGTTAATGGTAATGATACAATCTGCGTAATAAAGCTTTCAATAATAACCGCAGCGGCGATAACGCCCCAAGCCACTCCCTTTACGGCTTTTTTTACAGCCCTTTCGATCATTATAGCGTTGAAATAGGGGTGAATCGCACTTTCTGAGTAGGATTCTCGTTCAAGACGGTGAGCCGTCAATCCGTCGGTAACGCGATTAATCAAAAGCATAAGCGATATAACAACCAACACCGTCCCTATGACCGCTCCACATAAATAAACCGCGAAGACTCCGATGTAACCGACGTCTTTAACAGGAATTATCACACCGAAAGCATAAACCAAAGCAAAATAATAAAGTCGGAACAGCAAGATTAGCATTACAAGAGCGGCGCAGTACGCCGTTATGTCAGCAATTCCTATCTTCTTCGCAATCTCCGTAGTCTTTTTCATGTTTGCCTTTATTCCCTTTTCGGTAGGATGGTATGTATCCTCTCTCATTTTTGATTATCTAAATCTGGACGGCAGATCAATATCTGATACAATTCCACTCGCTAAAATGCTGAAATTAAGCTTTTCTTTGTTTAATTTGTCGTTGCAATTACTTAGATGAGCTTTCTGTTTTTGATATTATACACTGCATCGCAATCGGTTAATGAGCCTTCTCGTGTGGTAAACAACAACACGGTAACTCCCATTTCACCAATTCTGTCTAATATCTTTTTCTCGGTTAGGACGTCCAAACATTCGGTTGCTTCATCGATTATCAGTATTTTACAGTCATTTGCAATAGCTCTTGCAAGTTCGATTTTTACCCTTTCGCTCTTGGACATATTTAAACCTTTATATTCTACCTTGCTTTCGTAGCCATCGTCTCTTTTAATTATGCTATCGTGCAATTCCGCTATACGTGCGGATTGAATTACCTCTTCATTTGACAGCTTTTCATTGAAAAACGTAATATTATTCCTAATGGAATCCACAAACAGCATACTCTCGGAATTGACGATATAAATATTATGTGCAAGACAGTCTGCAGACAATCTCTTGATGTTAACACCATCGCAGAGTATCTCGCCTTGGTAATCCAATTGCCCTGTAATTAATCTTGCCAGCGTGCTTTTGCCGCTTCCGCTTTCCCCGTATACAGCCGTACGGCTGCCGCTTTCCATGGTGAAATTGAAGTTATCGAAAACAGTGCGGTTTTTTATCTTAAGGGTTACGTTATGCAGCTCTATCAATCCGAAAAACTCCATTTCGTCCTCGCCGCCTTCCTCGTTCAATAACTCAATTTCCTTGAAAAAACCACGCTCGGTCCTTTCCGTATAAACATTACAAACAAACTCATATAATTTCACCGAAGGCAAAGCGCACAGAGTAACGAACAAAATGAACACAGTAAGTTTTCCCACGGAAACATTACTTCCTAAAATATAGAAATACAGACCGCTTGAAAGCAATAGAATAACGGCGATTCCTGTTAAAGTAATGCATACGCCCTTGACACCTGCTGTCACCTTTGCAAATACGGCTTTTGCCTCAGAATACGCCGCCCTTGCGGCAGTCAACTTTTGAGCTTCCCTATCGGAGAAACCATTAAGCTCGATAATACGGCGATTTTCCGTATAATCAAAAAGGCACTTTCGATAGTTGCTCTTTCGTGCAATCTCTGCTGCCGCCAGCTTTCGAGTGTAACCGAAAATCGCAATTGCAAACGCTATCTCCGCCAGTAAAAGCGTAACCGAAACCAATGAAAGCAGGGGCGAAAAAACAGTGAGATAAACTACCGACAAGAGAACGAAAATCGCAAAAAACACACCGTAAGAAAAGGCGTGAAACCCGCAGGGATCGGCGATTGTATTTCCGCGAATAAGCCAATAGGTATCGATCGAAATAGATTTAGGAACACCCAATATGTGTTTGGGTAAAGACCTTTCGGCATCGGTAAAGGCAGTCTTATATTGTGCCATGTCGAACAAATAATACGACAACACCGCCGCAAGAAGAAGAATAATGTTAATAATCGCTAAAAGGGGATAAGCGTTCCACTTTGTCCCGTTGTAATTCAAAATGTAATCGGGAAGCACGCGTATTAGTGCAAACGTAAAAATGACAAGTAACGAAAACAAAAGTGCAGGTACGACAAACCGACCTATCCGACGAATATCTTTGTCAAAATCATTAAATATGCCGCGCTTTTGCAAAGAAACTGTCAAAAGATCGGATGATACGCGGTATATCATACCGGAAAAAGACTTTTGAAAAGCACTTGACGACATGCGAATATCGCCCAAACTCGGCTTAAACACGTACACATACTTATCCGATAAATAGGTCACAATGACGGGCTTTCCTTCGTTTTCAGCAATAAACGGAACATCCTCGTCTAATAAATCGGCATAATTAACCAACACACCCTTTATAGATATCCCGAAGGACTCGGCAGCCGAGAATTTTGCCGCCATATCTCCATCCACTCCGCATATGGTGTCAATCTCAATCGGCGAGACATCCTTCCCATAATATGCAAGAAGTGCGGATAAACAGACGGCATATCCCGGAGTATCCGAATTGCACTTGTATGAATTAAAGCAAATCCTGTCTTTCTTCAATGTACGTCTCCCAAATGCACATAGAACCTCGCGCTACCAACGTTCGCTAATTTGCCAAAGACAAACGACGGGCTGTACCAAAGCCCGAATCCGCACAAGCGGCACATATCCTCATTGCATTAAACTTAAACTCCACCTAAATTATCGACTAGTTGATTTTGCAATGCATATTACACATTAAAACAAAAACTCGATCGGGTGGTTGCTTGAAACGGCGATAATCACGTTACAGAGCAGATCCTCCGAAAGCTTTTCATCGGTAAGTATGGTAATTTCGATATTCCAATCGGTCAACTTCATCATCGCCAAGGTATAATCGTTTGCCGACAGCCTTTCGATTATTTCCGATTTTGATATGGGCGATTGCGACATGGTTTGTATTCTGCCGCTGTACTTGTCGTTCACCTTTACGTCCATACCGCTGTTGAGCTTGGTCGCTTCCTCAACCGGAAGATAGCATCTCACTAATCCGTCCTTATAAACGCCACTGACCTCAACGACTGTGTCGACCTTTGCAACGAACGCCCATACCAACTGGCATACTATTACCAACATAATAGCTCCGATCAAAAACCAAATATGCAGTTTCTTCATAAAAACTCCTTGCCTAACCGGTTTTCTCTCAAGCCCCACCCAAGCGGTAAATCGGACGTATCTCCCTTAAATCCGAATACCGCGAATAGTAAAATCTACGGCAAAACTACCGCATGTACTTATTCGACTTTTTAAGCCGATAGCCCTTAGCCGAGCAATACGAGAAGCATACAACGTAAAATAACGTCGTAAAGCTTGTCGCAATAAAGTAAAAGGAGAAAAATCCCGTAACTGTATCTGCCAAGCCGTAGCCATCGGCAAAAGCGTATGCCGCTTGAAAAATGCCGTCGAAAAGGGGTACCCACCAAATCAATTCTCCTACTGCCCCGATGATGGTAAGACAAAGGAAAAAAGCAATGCTACGCTCGATGTGCTCACTTCTTTTCATTGCTCTTAGCATAGCAAAGAACATAAGCAAACCGCAGAGTGAGAGTACAACAACCACTACCCATTGTATTATCGAATTTTCTACGACGACTGTCAAGCAAAAAAACGCAAACAATAAAAAGAAAAGTATTAATTTATACAATACTGCCTTAATCAATGCAAACATGGCTTTCTCCTTTGTAGTATTTTTTGTGTCGAATCCAATCTATACTCGACTTTGCAATTGCTCGAAAACACTTGCACTATGCTTGCGTCGGCTAAGCTTTGCCCGCCGTCAGGCTCCGACTATGCCAACTCGACGGCATTTATTATCCTCAAGCCTTTTTTGATCTGCCGCCCCTTATGTGATCGTGATTCCACAGACAGAGCTTCGGTACTTATTACCATACTTTCCGATTCACCATAGAGAGCAATCTGCTTTAAAGATGTAGCATCGCATACAAATGAAACGCTGTCACCGTCGCCCAACTCGACCAGCTTAATTCCTTTTCTGCCCTTGGTCATAACGCCAAGCTCCTTTGTGCGCACACGTTTTCCAAATCCTTCACGAGTTACAACCGCGACGTCACCCTCGGGCGAAACCTGCGATGCAAATACGGTCTTATCCTTCTCGTCCAAGTTTATTGCACGTGAGCCTCCCGCAATCCTTCCTTGGATATACATATCGTCGGCGGTAAAATTAACGGCAAGCCCCTTATCGGATACAAACATGACATACTTGTCCTTATCGTAGATTTCGGCACCGACAACCTTTGCATTATCTTTCAGAACCATTATCTTGTAATAGTCCTTATTGACCTTCAAAATAGAGGTGTTGGATCTTTTAATACTACCGTCGTCGGTGTAAATCAGCATATCCGCTCCATTGAGGTTTTTATCGGTAAATAAAGCAATCGGGGCTTCCTTCTGTGCATCCTTACATATAGCCTTCAACTTTGCCCCTCCGTCCGTGTAATTACATTGCGGAATATTTTCGGTAGAGGTTTTGACACACCCACCACTGTCCGTGACGATGTATACCTCCTCGTCAGTCTTAAGCTCTATACTAGCGGACAAAGCATCGCCCGGCGTACGGAATCCCGCGATGAACTTGCTTTTCGGCATACGCTTGATGCAACCATCCGCACTTATGGCAACCACGCAATCCTCGGCTTTGGCACCCGCTGAGGTTATCTCGGCAACTGTCCTAAAATCCTCAACCAGCTCGCTTTTCCTCACGGTTTTATACGTTCTCAAAATCTCCGTAAGCTCGGTCTTAACCAAATCCGAAAGCAATCTCTTGCTGGTAATTATCGCGGTTAGCCTTCTTACACGCGCTTCGATTTCCCTTAATTCGTTCTCCAATACTTCGACTTCCAATTTCGTAAGCCGTGCAAGTCTTAAATCCAATATAGCCTGTGCCTGCCTCTCGCTTAGGTCGAAACGCGCTCTCAATGCGTTTCTGGCGGCGGTTGTATTTTGAGAAGCCTTAATTATGGCAATGACCTCATCTATATTTGTGACGGCAATCACCAAGCCCTGTAAAATATGCTCCCTTTCCTTGGCTTCCTCAAGCTCAAATTTGCATCGGTTAAGAACTACCTGATGCTGATAGTCGGAGTAGTGTCCGATAATTTCCAGCAATCCCAGTTGCTTGGGTCTGCCGTCGGCAATAGCAACCATATTAAAGAAGAACCGTTTTTGCAGCTCCGTGCTGTTTAACAAGATCTCGACAATCTGCTCGACATCGGCATCTTTTTTCAGCTTTATAACGGTGCGCATTCCTTCCTTGTCGCTCTCGTCTACGACATCGGTAATCGCACCGAGCTTCTCCTTGTTGTTCTCTCTAAGCTTGATAATCTTGACAAGTAAATCTGCCTTTATAACCTGATATGGCATACGGGTAATTACAATACTCTTTTTATCGTTTTTATCGGTTTCGACGTGCATAACCGAACGCATCATAACCGAGCCCTTTCCCGTCCTGTAAGCTTCCTCCAAACCGCTCCTTAACACCAAACAACCCGAAGGGAAATCGGGTCCCTTGATGTGAGTCATCATTTCTTCCAATGAAATTTTCGGGTTGTCGATGTAAGCGATAACCCCTTCGATAGCTTCGTTTAAATTATGCGGAGGAATACTCGTCGCAAGTCCCACGGCGATGCCGCTTGCACCATTAACCAACAAATTCGGAAATCTTCCCGGCAAAACGTTGGGCTCTTTGGTGCTGTCGTCGTAGTTTCTACTCCAAGTAACCGTCCCCTTTTTCAGGTCTCTCAGCATCTCCAATGCAAGCGGAGTCATTCTTGCCTCGGTATAACGCATAGCCGCCGCACTGTCACCATCGATGCTTCCGAAGTTACCCTGTCCGTCGACCAAAGGGGCACTCATATTAAAGTCCTGCGCCATTCTTACCATTGCAAGATACACCGAGGATTCACCGTGAGGATGGTATTTTCCCATACAGTCTCCGACAATCCTCGCACTTTTCAAGTAATGCGAATCTGCTGTCAAACCTAACTCCTGCATCGAATAAAGAATCCTGCGTTGCACGGGCTTCAAGCCATCCTCTACTCTCGGCAAGGCTCTGTCCATAATAACAGCCTCCGCGTAAGGTAACATAGACTCGTTCATCAAAAGCTCTATACTCTTTTCGATTAGCTTGCTTCCGTCTGCAAGCCTGTCCTCTTTCTTTATACCCTCGTCTGTTTTACTAAGCATTTCTTTCCCTCTGCTCCCTGACCAACGACCGTTTATCAATCGTTAATAAATTATCAAATACTGCTAATCCGTATTTGTTCTTACTCCGAGTATTCCATTCAATCCAAAAACGCATATCGGAAGCTCTTCACGTTTTTTTGTGCCACGCTATTACACGGCTCGGCATTTTATCTCTGATGTGTTCGTAATCCTATTTTGGCGTTTTTCATATAATTGCTTATATGACTCGGCAATTAATCTCTGATGGAAAATAAAATCTAAATTCTATTTCAGATATTTATCTACCGCCGCATCGTTGTTTTTGTTAAAGTTACAGTATTTGTTTATGTATTCCTTTCTCTTTTCGGGAAGACCGCCCATCCACGCATAAGTCATTACGTCAGCGATTGCGATGTCCTCGATTGTAACTCTTATTAAAGATCGCGTTACCGGGTTGAGCGTAGTTTCCCAAAGCTGGGAAGGATTCATTTCACCCAATCCCTTGTAACGCTGAAGCTCGGCTCCCTTCCCCACTCTATCCATTGCAACGGCTAGCTCCTCATCGTCGTAGCAGTACTCGGTAATGCCCTTTTTGTAAACCCTGTAAAGCGGCGCAAGACCGATATAAACGTGTCCGTCCAACACCAACTGCTTCATATATCTGAAGAAAAACGTCATAAGCAAAGCCCGAATATGTGCACCATCTTGGTCGGCATCACTTAGGATTATCACCTTGTCGTAATTAAGGTCGTCTGCCTTGTAATCATCGCCTATTCCCGTGCCCAAAGCAGATATAATTGAACGGATTTCATCGTTGTCTAAAATAGCCTTCAAACCCTTCTTTTCGATATTAACGGGCTTTCCCTTCAATGGTAAGATAGCCTGAAATTTTCTGTCCCTCGCTTGCTTTGCACTGCCTCCTGCACTGTCGCCCTCGACGATGAAAAGCTCGTTAATCTTTGCGTTTCGCCCCGTACAGGAGCTGAGCTTGCCTACTAGTGTCGAAATACTATCGATGGAGTTTTTGGATTTGGAGATCATTTTAGCATGTTGGGCATCCAATCTGGCTTGACCCGCCACCATCGCTTTCTTAATAATCTGCGTTCCCACGCTTTTCTTTGCATCCAAATATGCGGAAAGTGATTGAATCGTCAGTGCCTCGACGGCGGTTTTTGCCTCTACGCTACCCAATTTTGTCTTAGTTTGTCCCTCGAATTGTACACTCTTCATCTTTACGGACAACACAACACAAATTCCCTCGCGATAGTCCTCACCCGTCAACGTCATTTCCTTATCCTTGACAAGGTTATTGGTTTTTGCAAAATCGTTTAGGACCTTTGTAAGTCCGCTTTTAAAGCCGGTTTCATGTGTTCCTCCGTCGGTCGTCGGAATGTTGTTCACAAATGAGTACATAGACTCCGAATCGTTGTTTTTATATTGTATGGCGGCTTCAAAGAGCATATCGTCGCTGCTCGCTTCAAGGTATATAGGTTGCCTAAGCATAGGAATCTTGCCGTCACATAAATATGTCGCGTAATCTGCAATACCTCCGCTATACAAAAACACATCGGACTTTTCCGAGCGTAAATCGGAAAGAATGAATTTAACGTTTTTATTTAAAAACGCAAGCTCTCTTACTCTGTTCTCCACAATCTCATATGAAAAAGAAATGTCCGAAAAGACATCCTTATCGGGCAAAAACGTTATCACCGATCCCGTCTTTTTTGTGCGCAAAGGCTTGCTTTCCAATGGCTGATCCAAAACTCCGCACATTTGTTTCTTTTTCTTCTTATCGTAATAGCTTTTAAAGGAAATAGTATACAGCTTTCCGTCCTTGGTTATCTCGGCTTTAAGCCATTCACTCAACGCGTTTGTTACGCTTGCGCCTACACCGTGCAGACCGCCGGAATAGCTATATGCCGCCTTGTCGAACTTTCCTCCCGCGTGCAGATATGTAAATACAACTTCCACTCCCGGCTTTTTTAGCTTGGGGTGTAAATCCACCGGAATACCTCGGCCGTTGTCGGACACAGTTACACTTCCGTCAGTGTTGAAAGTAATTCCGACCTCGCTCGCATATCCGTTAGCCGCCTCATCGACGGCGTTATCCACAATCTCCCAAAGGATATGATGCAAGCCTCTCGGTCCCGTGGATCCTATATACATTCCGGGCGTTGCCCTAACCGCATCGAGTCCTTCGATGACGGTCAGGCTGCTGGAATCGTAGTTATTGTTAACCATATTATTCGCACTCCTCGTGTTACACAAAATATCCGAATATAGATCAAAAGGATCTCACCATTTCCGTTTATCGGTACTTGTACAGGCTTTGGAAACACGCTCGTAGTTGCACCTTTTCGGTTGTAGGTATCGGATAAAGCAGGTATAGCCGACTTTATGCATAGTCGGTCAGTCTTCAAGATTGTTTACGTCTTCTTCCGTATCGGAGTCAACCGAATCTGCCATTACCTCGTTTACCTTAATATCGGTGTATTTATAAGTAATATATTCGAACGACTCGTCTTTTTTGGTAAATCTTGCGACAACATTACCCTTAAGTAAATCTACGCTTTCAACGACGGCTTCGCCGTTTGGCGTTTTAATCACACTGCCTGGTTTGGGCATACGTTTGCTCGACTCGGTATAGTGATCATTTTCGTACTTTAAACAGCACATCAATCTACCGCAAAGTCCGGATATTTTAATCGGATTCAGCGAAAGCCCCTGTATTTTAGCCATCTTAATAGAAACCCTTTCAAAGTCACCTAAATGCACGCTGCAACAGCAAGGTCTGCCGCAGGATCCCAAGCCGCCCAAAAGCTTGGTGACGTCGCGAATACCGATTTGCCTAAGCTCGATCCTTATGCGGAAAACACTAGCAAGATCCTTGGCCAGATCACGAAAGTCTACCCTATTATCCGAATAGAAGGAGAATATTACCTTGGTTTTGTCGAAGGTGAACTCTGCGTCCACAAGCTTCATAGGCAATTTATGTTTAAGTATTTTTTCCTTGCATATCGCAATCGCGTCAATGCGTTTAGCTTGATTCTCCAAATACTGTTTGGTATCGCCTGTAGAAGCTCTCCTTTTAATCGGTTTTAACTGCCCGACGACTTCCTTTTCGTTTACGTTGCGGTTTGCAAGCTCGACAATACCGTATTCAACACCTCTGACGGTTTCGACAATTACGCCGTCTCCCACCTTAAAACTCATATTGAGAGGCGAAAAGTAGTATATCTTTCCCGCTTTTTTAAACTTTACTCCTATTATTGTCGGCATTTATGTGCAACCTCCAAAATCTTTAATATCAATTCATCCAATACATATTGGTATCTTGATCGCATATCTAAGCGATCCTTTGCATAATTTATCTCATCCATAATAAAAACGCAAGCAGAAAGCGTATATTTTACGGCAAGCTCCGATAGAATCGTACAGCATGCTCCACTCTGACTATTTTCAACCACGCTTCCATCAGTGCAATGCAGCTTAATCAGTTCACCGAAAACAGCGGACATATACTGCAACATTTTTACTGCAAACGATGCGTTTTTTTGAATAATGTTGTTATATTTATAGCTGTCCGCGCTTGACTTCATGTCACGGAGCATTTTTACAGTTTCATCGAGAAGCTTTAACTGCTCTTTTTTTCCCATAATTTCCAGAGCGTTACCATAGCTTCCTCCCGAAGCCAAGCCGACCAGATCTGCTTTAGTTCTTTCGCATCCACAACTTCTTAGGTATGCGGCTACATCGTGCCAATCGGGTTCGGGTATTGTAATGAGAATACAGCGACTTAAAACCGTTTGCAATAACGATGCGGATGTGTTTACGCAAAGTATAAGATAAGTGTCGCTGTTAGGCTCTTCCAACGTTTTAAGTAGCATATTCTGCCAACCTGCATCGTTCGCGCTGTTAGCGGAATTGAGTATAAAAACCTTGCCGCGCCCCTCAATCGAAGCCTTATAGCTTTCTGCAACGATATCTCGCGCGTCGTCCACTCGAATCTGTGCCACTCCTGCTTTCGGGTAAAACCTTACGTCGGGATAGATAGAACGCATTATTCTGTCGCAACGGGAACACTCACCGCAACCGCCGTTATCGCACAGCAAAGCCGCGGCAAAGCTAAGAGCCGTCTGTGTGAGAACATAGCTATCCGAGCATTGCAGCACAAAAGAATGATACCTTTTATACCTTTCGATTTCGCCTTTTATTCCCGCCTTCTTCAATGTGTCAACCTTCGGTTTTATCAATTCCACTTCGTTTAATAAAAACTCCCCGTTCTGCAAGAGCCTGCACAATTTTATCGTGCGTCTGCATTTTCGTGCCACCAGCGTCAATAACGATAAACCTGTTCGGCTCCTGCTCAATTAATTTGTGATATCCCCTATAAACTCTTTCGTGAAAGCTTTTGTCCGCAAGCTCTAAACGGTCACTCTTATCCACACCACCCTTACGCCTGAACGCCTCGGTAGGATTCAAGTCCAAAAACACCGTATACTCGGGCATTATGTCGCCGACCGCCAGTTTGGCAATCGATCGCATAAACTCCTCGCTTAAGCCCCTTCCATACCCCTGATAGGCAAAGGAAGAATCCACATATCTATCGCAAAACACAAGCCTGCCCGATTCGAGCGCGGGCATTACTATGTCGTGCAAATGCTGATTTCTTGCGGCAAAATAAAGGAAGGATTCGCACTCATCACTCATCTCCGGATTGTTTTTGTCCAAAATAATCTGTCTTATTTTCTCGGCAATCTTGCTTCCGCCAGGCTCACGCGTGAAAACGGCATCTATGCCGACCGATTTCATATAATCGCTCAATAAGGCAACTTGAGAAGACTTGCCGACTCCCTCGCAGCCCTCGAATGTAATAAACCCTTTCATATTTTTAACTCCCGATTGCCCCAAGCTTTTTTACCAAAGCGTGTATTGTTGCCCAATACCTGCGCAATCTACTCGTCCTCCGTCGTCTTGATAGAATTTTCGTACTTTTTATGGAGCAACTCGCTAACCATATACCATTTTACACATTCCTGTCCGTTCTTCGGACAGAACATATAAAAATCGTTTTTGTAGTATACCTCGAAATCGTATCCACACTCAAACGGCAACAGCTTTATGTTCCCCATGGGGACGAAGATTGACATCGGTTTCCCATTGTCGATGCCCTCATAACGTAAACCCTCTATATCCAAGGTCACGGTTCCGCTTCCCCTGCCGACCATTCCCTTAATTAATCGCTCGTCCGGCATAAGTAAATGTGCTTTTGTAGTAATAGCGTACTCTCTTTCAGCTACTACTTTAGACATAATATCTCTTTGCCACAGATACCATTCCTTCAAGTTCTTGAAATACAGCGGATACTTTTGAGTTTCAAACTCATATCTCGAATTGAGTTTGACCGTATAGCCGCAGTTGGTACAGTAAAGAGTATCCTTGTTTGTTACAGTAGTAAACTCATTCTTGCAATGCGGACACATAAAGAGGATGTTTTCCAAGCCTTCAGCCAAAGCGCGCGAGCTGTATGTTATTTCGGGATTCTTGTCCAACCACTCAAAGTCGTCGTATCTGATTGCATTCACCAATTTTTCATGGATGTCAGACTCGGATAAACTAGCCAACTCCTCCTTATCGAACAATCTTTGAATATGGATATCGACAATACCCTTGTTTCTCTTGACTTTAGACCATTTAGGTCTATAAAGATACGCGCCGCTTAGCCTGAAAACATTAACGGGGCACTTCAAAGCCTTGAGTAGCTTTGCTGTCTGGATTTCAAGCCCCTCGAAACACCCATAGGTAGACAGCCTTGCTTCGGGTAGTATCAGGAGCATACCATTGTTGCGAATGACCTTTATCGCATTTTTGACGGCTTCGATATCGGCGCAAAAGAGACTTTTGGGAAAGCAACCGATTGCTTGCAAATACTTTGCTTTCGTACGATTGGCAAAGAAATTTCTGCCTGCCATCGAGTATACCTTACCTCTGCCAAAGGTACACTGCGCATAAATGGCATCGTAGAAAGAGGGATGATTGCATATAAAAACGCATGGTGCTTCAAAGTCAAGTAGGCTCTTGTCGTAATAGCGTTTAACCTTTCTCAAGCCTATTCTTGCAGCAAGCGTTGACAAAACAACGACAATTTTATTGTGCTTTTTTGGCGGATAAGTATATTTGACTAAACCTTCCATTTTTCCTCCGTTAACGATCAAACGCTTCTTTCGACATTAAGCTCATTCTTGCCGATTCCAACGCGTTTATCAGCGTCTTGCTCTTTCAAGTCCGATTCGGTATGCTTTTTCATATATGAACCATAGTAAAATACAGTGCTTAGCATAAACTTACCGAATGCCTTGCATTTAAGCACGTTGGAAGCGACCTTTAAAACGATAAGCCTGTCTTTTTTGTTCAGTCTGAAAAACTCCTGAATAACCTTCTGCTTCTTGTTGATTATAACGTCAAACGAATCACCGCATTTATATAGAACGCCGAAAGCCGCTTCAATCAACCTTTTTCTGTCTTCCTCATTCAGCATTTCGGCAACAGCGTTGATTGCTCCGCCTAAGGCACAGCTGCTTTCCGTGTCGGATGTTTTTACGAACGAACCGTTTTCCACCTGCCACGCCAACAAATCATGTTGAAACACTCCACCGAAAGCACTCTCCACGCACATAAAAGGCGCGTCGCAGTACATCAGCCTGCCCACAATGGAGTCTTTCGGAAGAATTCGGATTATTCTTTCCTTTATACCGGAAAACGACTCGTTAAGCAGATCCTTTTGCATAAAACCCTGTCCGTCGAAGCTGTATACCCGATCGATCCGTTTCTCGACATGTGCTTTGCAATTCATAGCGGCGTACACCGCCAAATTCCCGCCCTTGGAATGACCGCCGATGGTAATCTTCGAATACTTGGCAGAAGTTGCGCTTAGGTAACTGGCTGCGTACTTTTGCGCCAGGGTCGGATAAGTACAGATACCTAAAAAGTCCTCCTTCCAGCCTTCCACACTCAAATCGGTCCCGCCGAATGCAACAAACGCATGACTGTCGTCGAGTTCAACGGTAATCGCGCTAAATTGCAACGAAAGCTCCTTATCGTTTACAATACGCAGATTTTTCAAACGTAGATTTCCGAAAGCTTTATCTATATATTGCTCGTAAACTCTCATCCGCTCGTCGGATGCGGCCCCCAAAAACTCGGGAACGACCGAGTATTTACGTCTTAACTTCTCGGCTTTGGCAACGGACACAACCCTTCTGCCTATATAATTTAGCAAATACTTTGCATTTCCGCTCCCCACCCTGGAATCGTGTGCCGTTTTATCGCAAGCAGAAATATCGCGATGTAACACATCACGGTAATTGATATACGGAAGATAGGACAAAAGCGCAAACCTCACGCAATCGTCCACCTCGATTATACCCGTTTCACTTAACAACTGCAACAATTCCATAAACTTTTTTACACCAACGTTTTGGCTAATGCGGTCGGCTTTTGTCGGCTAGTGCCGATCCGATTGAGTTCTCCAATACAACTTGGCTTACTAATTTGTATTTGCCTTTTTCTTAAAAATCTTGACTGTTTGCATAGGGTTGATCGACCTAAAGATCGAATTGCCCGACACGATGCAGTTCGCGCCCTTTTCGGTAACGGCATATACGTTCTCTTCGGTAATTCCTCCGTCAACCTGCAATATTATCTCTTTACCGCAATTATCAATCATTCCCTTTGTAACTTCGATTTTAGGCAAGCACGAGGGAATGAGCTTTTGACCCGAAAATCCAGGTTCCACAGTCATTATAAGTAAAAGATCCAAATAATCCAAAAATGGCATGACAGCCTCTACTTCGGTATTTGGCTTTAAGGCAAGTCCGACTTTGGTTCCCATCGACTTAATCGCCTTTAATTCGCTCAACGGATCAGACAGCGTTTCCAAGTGGACGGTTACAAACGCGGCTCCGCTTTTGACAAACTTTTCAGCATATTTCAACGGATTCACAATCATCAAATGCGCATCTAAAGTTAGCTTGGAAATACGATGTACATCGGCAACCATTTTGGGGCCGAACGAAATATTGTTTACAAAAACTCCGTCCATTATGTCGCAGTGTAACCAATCGGCTCCGCACTCCTCCACCAGCCTTACGGCATCCCTCACGTTTGAAAAATCCGCCGACAACAGAGACGGCGCAACCAAAATCTCATTATTCATTTTTATTCACATGACCTCCGTTACAAAAACTAATACTCGTTATCGTAATTCTCCTTGAGTTCCTTATATATATCGACATATCTTTCGTACCTTTGCTTGTCTATCCGCCCTTGGCTTACGGCTTGCTTTACGCTGCAATCAGGTTCAGTTATATGCGCACACATACTGTATCGGCATTTGCTTTTGTCTACCTCACAGACGAAGTCGGGATAGTACAGCCAAAGCTCGCTATACTTGACGTCGAGTTGCGTAAACAGTGAAAATCCTGCAGTATCGGTTACATAAGTATGCTCCCCGATCTTGAAAATCTCGTTGTGCCGTGTCGTATGCTTTCCTCTGTTGCTTTTTAGAGAAATTTCTCCGACTTCCAAATTCAAGCCTTCGGTCAAGCTGTTTAACAGAGAGGTTTTACCTACCGCCGACTGCCCCGCAAGACCGCAGGTCATTCCGTCAATCGCCTGCCGTACCTTAGCAAGTCCTTCCTTGGTTAACGCGCTTACCATATAAATGTTTTCTGACATAAAATAGTAAGTAGCTTTGATACGTTCGATAAACCCATCGTCCACAATGTCCGCTTTGCTTACCACAATTAGAGCTTTAATCCCCTCCTTGACACAGTTCACAAGTAGCTTGTCAACCAATACCAAATCAGGCTCGGGAATGACTGAAATCAATATCAACAAAGCATCCACGTTGGCAATCCTCGGACGAACCAAGCTGTTCTTCCTGTCCAATACCTTGGTAATGGCTCCCAAACCGCCTTCGTACTCCTCGTATTCCACATCGTCGCCAATTACTATTTCCTCGCCCGCATACCTCGTTTTCTTACGCGATTTGCATAAAACCACCTGCTCACCCGCGGCTACGGCAAACGTTCCTCCAACTCCTTTTATGACTTTTCCCTTCATCTTCTCCACTTCTTTACCGATTTTTGCTCCAAAACTTGTAATAATCCGCTACTATGTTATACATAGTTCTCTATCAATGATGCGAAGAAACTGTTTTTTGTCTGTGGAGCAACTACCAATGGCAAGCATTGCATGCTATCTTAACGAGGTTGCCTTTCTTCTGAGTTGCCCGCAAGCGCCTTCGATATCGACGCCCATCTGTCTTCTGACTGTAACGCTCATATTTTTTGCAGCCAGCATATCCGCAAACATTTTTGCTTCTTTATCCGTTGTGCCTTTGAGCCCGGTTTCCTTTACGGGATTGAGCTTAATTAAATTGATGTGAGCGGGGAATCCCTTGAGCAAGCGCGCCAGCTCATCGGCATCCGCTTGAGCGTCGTTTACGCCTTTAATCAAAGTATACTCGAATATCACGCGACGACCTGTTGCTTGGAAGTAATCCCGACATGCTTTTATCAGACTTTCTATGTCGTAGGCTTTTGCAACGGGCATAATCCTTTCTCGCTTATCCTGAAATGCTTCATGCAGGGAAACCGTTAGGTTTATTTGCAGCTTTCTTTGCATCAGCTCGTAAATTTTGGGGGCGATTCCGCAGGTGGATAAGCTTATATTGCGCATTGCAATATTAAGCCCTTTGGGGTGATTGACGTTATAAAGAAAGCTCAAAACATTATCGAAGTTATCCAAAGGCTCTCCCATGCCCATCAGCACCACGTTTGTAATTTTTCTGTCTTGTGTATCGCCACCCAACATTCTGTTGACGCAAATTACCTGTCCGAGAATTTCTCCGGAGGACAAGTCTCTCTTTTTCCCTTCCAAATGACTGGCGCAAAAAACGCAACCCATATTGCAACCGATTTGAGTAGATACGCACAACGTATATCCGTACTTATACTTCATAAGCACGCCTTCCACAAACTCTCCGTCGGTCAAACCGAAAAGAAACTTCTGCGTTCCGTCACGAGAAACGAACCTTTGAGCAATCGATACGGGAATATCTATGAACTCCTTCAGCAGCTCCCTTTGCCCTTTGGCAATATCGGTCATTTCTTCAAACGCATAGCCTTTATTAAGCCAAACGAAAACAGATTCAGCCTGATACTTTTTCAAGCCGACGGCGGTCAATTTCTCGACGAGCTCATCGAAACTCAAGTCCAATAATTTAGCTTTCATATCGATATAGTCACCTCCGCTTATCATGCGTATCGTTTATTGACCTATTCTTTTCAGTTTGCAGATAAAGAAGCCGTCAAGATTATCCCTGTAAGGCAGGAATTGAAGCGCATCGCCATCCATTATCGGGACATAAGCGTCGTTAAGCGAATCCGTGCCCAAGTCTATCCTTTGCAATACATAGTCTGTGTTCGTCTTTAAAAAGAGTTCAATAACAGACTGATTTTCCTCGTAAAACAAAGAGCAAGTCGAATAAACCAGTGTTCCGCCCGTTTTTACGTATTTGGCGACGTTATTAACTATCTCAAGCTGCAGTTTGTGAAGATCCTCGATGGTTTGTTCGGATCTGTTCCTCTTTATGTCGGGTTTTTCGGAAACAACGCCGAACCCCGAACAGGGAACGTCGGCAAGCACACAGTCAAAAGCATTGTCCAAGTCCTTGTTGTATGCCGTAGCATCGCTCTCCGTCGCCTTAATATTGTTACAACGCCCCTTTTTGGCGTAGCTCTTTATTAGACTTACTCTGTGCGGATGAATATCGCAGGCGGTAACCGCAGACTCGGGTGCCATTTGCGCGATGCACACCGACTTGCCGCCGGGCGCGGCGCAGCAATCCAAGACAGCTTGACCGTTTTTAGGATTTACCGCCGTCGCAACGCAAACGGACGAGGCGGACTGCACAAAGTAATTCTCACTTTTAATGCCACCCAATCCCGCAACATTTACGCGGAAGGTGTCCGAAAATTTACCCTTTTCGTACTCGGCTTTAATTCCGTTGAGCTTCTCAGTAAATTTTTGAACCGAAATTACATTGGTATTTACCCTGATTTCGGTAAATTTGTGCGAAGGTTGGTATGAAATAATGCTTTCGGCTTTCTCATGATACTGTGCATACAGCTTCTTCACTGCCCAAAGCGGATAGCTGTATACAACACTCATATACTCGAGCTTGTCAACGGGATACTTGATCGCATTTTGTTCGAGAGCAGTAGAAACGTTTCTCAACAAAGCATTCACAAACCCCGTATACATAGATTTTCCAATGTTTTTAGCAAGCTCTACCGAGGCGTTAATTGCTGCATAATCGGCAATATCCATATATTTAAGCATATAAATACCGATGTAAACCACACCGAGCATGGATTTGTCAAGCTTTTTGGCAAACTGCTTTGCGATATACTCCAACTCGATTTCCCGATCCAATACTCCGTAAATCAAACTCGTCGCGAAAGGACGGCGGACGGAAGGAATGCTGCCGATATACCTGTTTAGCTCGATCGACACATATGCGCCCTTCCTTATAACCGCGTCTATGCATTTATACGCGATGTAGTATTCGTCAATTTTCATTCAGTCCTTTCCCCTGACACATAATTATCCAAGATATCGCCAACGCGTAGCAATCTGCCATTTGCCGCGTCTATGCCTTGCCTCATTAGTCCCTTACTCTTTAATAAACTAATGCCTAGGAACCCAAGATATCGCCTTCGCGTAGCTTCCTACCGTTTACCGCGTCTTTGTAGCTCATCTGCTTACCGCCTTGAGGCTTTACCTCTAGAATACCAAGCGAGCCTTTTGCGCACAGCACTGTGATTCCTCGCTTATCGCATTGAATCACACGTCCGTAATCGGCATTGACCGACTCGTTCTCATTGATGCGGCTTGCCGTAATTTTAAGAACCTTTCCGTCAAGCAAGGTGCTTGCGGCAGGAATCGGACACAATCCGCGAATGAGATTATGAACCTCATACGCGCTCTGCTTCCAATCGATAATTTCCACGTTTTTGGTTATTTTCTTGCAATAGGTCGCCTTGCTTTCATCTTGAGGAGTAAACCTCGCAGTTCCGCTTTCAACCTTTTTTAAGGCTTCTACAATCAGCTCGGCTCCCAAATCGCTTAATTTGTGGCATAAACTACCATAAGTCTCATCCGAATCAATCGCTATTGCACGGCTTAGCAACAGATCACCTGCATCGAGCTTGTAAACGGTTTTGACGATGGACACTCCCGTTCGGCTTTCACCGTTGATGAGCGCGCTTTGTATCGGCGAAGCCCCCCTGTATTCGGGCAACAACGAACCATGGACGTTCAAAACCCCTTCCTTGAATGTGTGAATGAAGTCCTCGCTCAACAGCTGTCCGAAAGCACTGGTTACAGCAATATCGGCATTCAGTTCGCGTATTTCATTCAAGCCTTCTTTGGATACGCTGTTATATTGCAAGACGTTCAAGCCCATTGAAAGCGCGTATTTTTTTACCTCGCATTCTTCAAACTTGTTCCTGTTGCCGGGTTTGTCAGGTTGACAAACAACGGCAGACAGCGTGTGTCCGCTTTTAATTATTGCTTCTAACGATTTAACTGCAAATTCGGGCGTACCCAAAAAAACAACCTTCATAATCTCCTGCTTTGTTTTGTGGCAATAGCGTGTACTTGTTCGATATTATCCTTAGCTTTGGTGTTTAGCATGTTTACTGCTTGGTGCCTTGCTCTGTTCTCTGTCTAAGCCAATATAACTCAACTAACCGATGCAAATATAATTACACTGCATAGCACCGTCAATCAAGCTTTTAGCTCCGAAAAGTTATACCCTCTCGAAGCTCCATTTTCGCTACCCCTTGACACCAATAACACATCACATAGAAGCAAAGGCAAACCTATGCTACTTCTTAGTGCTGATTTTTCTAATCATTCGATCGCTGAACAGAATGCCGTCCAAGTGATCGATTTCATGCAGAAACGCTCGTGCTTTGTAGCCTTCAACCTCTGCCACACAACGCTTGCCCGTTCTGTCACTGTATTCGATTTTTGCGTGTGAAGGGCGTTTGACAATACCTCGGTATCCTTTAATGCTCAAACAGCCTTCGTTGTCTATGCTTTCTCCAGACGTTTCCAAAATGATAGGATTAACCATTTCATATTTGTCCGAATCGTAGTGTACGACCGCAATACGTTTTAACACTCCCACTTGCGGAGCTGCCAAACCCAATCCGCCGATTTTATCAAGCGTGTCGTTTAGATCGTCGATAAGGCTGCAGGTCCTCTCGTCGAATGCTTCGACCTGTCTGCACTTTCTCCTTAATACTTCGTCGCCCTCGTAAAACAAATTTCTTACTGCCATTTTTCTCCTATTACCACCGCAGATTTAGTCCTTTCGTTATTTGCGCAATTGCATCAGCTTACGATTGCAAAATGTCCGCAAGCCTTACTGCATCGATATTGACCATGTGGCTTAATTCAAATTCTGCGGATTAAGCTCCACAAACACGCTGATGTCGCTTCTGTGCTGATTAATTATACTGTAAAGTTTTTTGATAATTTCATCGGCACGACCGTTTTCGATTCTCATAAGAATTTGAAAGCGGTACTTCGATTCGATTCTTTTAACGGGAGAACGCATTTTTTGAAGAAAAATGAACGCATCTTCGCCGTAACTCTTTCTCAGCTCCAAAATCTCATCGAAATGCCTGTTAATCTCTCCTATACACCTTTCTGCATCCTCGCCCGAATACAGCACCCGAATAAATGTACAAAACGGGGGGAATCGGCTGGCTTCCCGAATATTGATCTCCTTCCTGTAAAAGCTCTCGAAATCCTGATTCGCACCGCACTTGATTGCAAAGTGCATAGGCGTGTACGTTTGCAAGATTACCTTTCCCTTGAGCTTGTCGCGACCGCTTCTGCCCGCGACCTGCGTAATAAGCTGAAAAGTCCGCTCACTGCTCCTATAATCGCCGTAGAAAAGACTTTGATCGCCGTCAAGCACTCCTACAAGAGTAACCTTGGGAAAGTCGTGTCCCTTGGTAACCATCTGCGTACCCACGAGAATTTGCGCTTCTCCGCGCTTAAACTGCTCCTGAACCAAGGCATGAGAGTCCTTCTTTTGCATAGTGTCGTAGTCCATTCGGATTACTTTGACATTCGGGTACATTTTACCCAAAATATCCGCAATCTGCTGCGTGCCTATCTTGCCCTGTCTAATCGACGAGCTTCCGCAATTGGGACAAGTATCCAATACCTTGTACCTTCTGCCGCAATAATGGCATTTAAGTACGTTTTCCTCTCTGTGGTAGGTCAACGAGATGTCGCAATCTTGACACTTTGCAACGTAACCGCAGGCGTTGCACATCATAAAGCTACTGTATCCTCTCCTGTTAAGGAACAGTATTATCTGATTTCCCTTGGCAATAGCATCGTCCATTTCCTCCTCGAGTCTTTTGGAAATAATTGACTTATTGCCGCGCCCGACCTCCATCGCCATATCTACGATCTCAACTTCAGGCAATCGGTTGTTGATCCTTTGCTCCATCTTAAGCAAGGTGTATTCGCCGCATTGGGCGCGATAATAGCTCTCCAAAGAGGGCGTCGCGCTTCCCAAAACCAATGAACACTTATTGTACCTTGCGCGAAACTCGGCAATCTCGATAGTATTGTATCTCGGATTTGATTCGCTTTGATAGCTCGAGTCGTGCTCCTCGTCGATAACGATTATTCCCACGTTTTCCAAAGGGGCGAAAATCGCGCTTCTTGCGCCTATCGCAACCGTAGCCGTTCCGCGTCTTAATCGATTCCACTCGTCATACCTTTCGCCTGCGGACAAGCCGCTGTGCAAAATAGCCACCCTGTCGCCGAATCTTCCTCGAAAGAACCGTAATACATTGGGTGTCAAGCTGATCTCGGGAACCAGCATAATCGCGGTTTTTCCCTGCTCCAGTTGCTTCTCGATCGCTTGAATATAAACCTCGGTTTTACCGCTTCCGGTAACTCCGAAAAGCAAGTACGTTCCGACAGTTCGGCTAATACTTGCCAAACATTCATCCTGTTGAGGAGTATTGACGTGCTTTTGATCTTCGTTGTCCATTCCTCCGTAAGGAACGCGCGTAAGCACCACGTCGAACACCTCGGCAATACCTTTTTGAATCAATCCCCTAAGTGCGCCTGGGTAGTCCGCATTGATTACTGATACAAATTCCGAGTCCTTACGCAATACGTCAATCAAAGCCAGCTGCGCTTTAGCGTTATTCTTTACCGATTGCAGCTTGCTTTCATAATCCTTAGTCAATCGTGCCTTACGCCTGCTTAGCTCCTTCACCTTGCTTTTGCGCATTTCCGAAGGAATAAACAATCGCAGACAGTCTACTGTCCGCAAATTGTACTTAGACTTCATAAAGTCGGCAAGCTCAAGCATTTCCGCCGTTATATCGGGAAGCTCCTCTCTGACTTCGATAATGTCCTTTATCTTTTCCTCTCTTAACTCCGAAAAAGGCTTGGAGGAAACGACGAAACCCTCGATAACTCTTCCGTTGAAGGGCACGGCGACACGACATCCTTCGGGTATGTCCGCTTCCGAGGAATAATCGAAAACTCTGTCAATTTCGGAACCGGAAATATCCACGATTACTTCGTAAATCTTTTTCATCTGTGCCGTAACTCCAACCACTCTATAATTCCGACATCCTGTCAATGATTAGGTCGGCAAGCTTCTCCTTAGTCATCAAGGGATAACTTTCAGTCCTGTTGTTATCGATAATCATAACTATATTGGTATCGGTTTCGAATCCCGCGCCTTCCTTAGTAACGTCGTTAGCCACAACCATATCGGCATTTTTCGATATTAGCTTGCTTTTCGCGTTAGCCTCCAAATCCTGCGTTTCGGCGCAGAAAATGACCAGTTTTCTATCTCCCTTAACTAATCCGACTTGCTTTGCTATGTCCGCGTTTTTAACTAGCTTCAAAGTCAAGCAATCGCCCTTGAGCTTATTATCGAACACCTCCGCCGGTCTATAATCCGCAGGCGCGGCAGGCATTAAAATATAGTCGGAATCGTTGACTCTCGCTACTACTTCTTCGTACATTTCCCGTGTGCTTTTTACGTCAATCCTCTTTGCCCCGACCGGAAACGGCACGGAAATATTACCCGTTACTGCAACAACCTCTGCTCCACGCTTAATTAAACAGCTGATTAGAGCAACACCCATCTTGCCACTGCTTCGATTGGTAATAAAGCG
>JAQVMT010000007.1 GCA_028703495.1 Clostridia bacterium
CGATAAAATTAATCACGTTTTCAGTAAATTGACAAATAAAGGTCATCTGAGCTAACTTGAAATTAAGCAGGCGATTCGCGAGGTTAGGATTGCTCTATTAGAGGCGGACGTGAATGTTTCCGTCGCCAAGGATTTTATCAATAAGGTTACGGAGAAGGCTGTCGGCGAGGAGGTTTTGAAAAGTCTTACGCCCGGACAGCAGGTTATAAAAATTGTAAACGATCAGCTGATCGAACTGCTTGGAAGCACGCAAAGCAAGCTTGCCGTGTCAAGCAAGCTTCCTACCGTGATAATGATGTGCGGACTTCAGGGTGCGGGCAAGACGACGATGTGCGGAAAGCTCGGCGTTTATCTTAAGAAGCAGGGGAAGAGGCCTTTGCTGGTTGCATGCGACATATATCGCCCCGCCGCTATCGAGCAGCTTAGGATTGTTGCCAAAAAAGCCGATGTCGGATACTTTGAAAAGGGTCAGATAAACCCCGTAACAATCGCCAAGGAAGCGGTAAAATATGCCGAATCCAAGGACTTCGATACGGTTATTTTGGATACGGCAGGAAGATTGCACATCAACGAGGAGTTGATGACCGAGTTGAAGGAAATCAAGAAGAATGTTAACGTTACGGAAACTTTGCTGACCGTTGATTCAATGACGGGACAGGATGCGGTTACCGTTGCCAAGGCATTCGATGAGGCGTTGGACATCACCGGCGTAATAATTACAAAGCTTGACGGCGACACCAGAGGCGGCGCAACGCTTTCGATAAAGGCAATCACGGGCAAGCCGATCAAATTCTGCGGCACGGGTGAAAAGGCGGAGGATTTGGAGGCATTTTACCCCGACAGAATGGCTTCGCGTATTTTGGGTATGGGCGATGTTCTCACGCTCATCGACAAGGCGCAACAGGCTATTTCCGAGGAAAAAGCCGAGCAGATGGCAAAACGCCTAAAAGAGAACAAGTTTGATCTGAACGATTTTTTGGAACAATTCGAAAGCTTGGCAAATATGGGTGACATGAACGAGCTGCTCAATATGATTCCCGGCGCAAATAAAATGAAGTTAAAGGACGCAAAGGTGGACGAAAAGGAGATTGCAAGGGCAAAAGCAATTATCCAAAGTATGACCAAGGAGGAGAAGTCCAACTACAAGCTTTTGAATTATTCGAGGAAAAAGAGAATTGCGAAGGGGAGCGGAACCCAGCTTGTGGATATCAACAAGGTTCTGAAGCAGTATGAGCAGACCAAGGAGATGTACAAAAGGTTTGGGAAAGGCGGTAAAAAAGGCTTCAAGATGCCTTTCTAGCAGAAGTTGATATATACTAATCCACTTCTACTTTCGACATTTTCATTGGCGAATTTATGAAAATGGAAATGCACAGATCGGAAGGATACAAGTCCATCGCGTTTGACCTATAATTAAGGTCAAAGATGCAAAACACTTAAAGAGTCAATACCGATTTCCGCAAAAAATGCGATAACGTCTGGTCATTGAAGAAACGTATCGCGCAAAGATTGCCGAATTACATTCTGTGTTAGGGCGAAAGAACGCTAATAACACGAATTTATGTAATATGGTAAAATAATCGTGGAAATCGTATAATATACACAATTTTGGAGGAATAATTATGGCAGTAAAAATGAGATTAACAAGAATGGGAGATAAAAAGAATCCTTTTTATCGTATCGTTGTTATCGACGGCAGAAAGGCCAGAGACGGACAATATTTCGAGCTTTTGGGAACGTATGATCCTTTGACGGATCCTGCTACGATAAAGATCGACGAGGAAAGAGCGAAGTACTGGTTAAACAATGGCGTACAGCCTACGGATACCGTTCGCGATCTTCTGCACAAGCAGGGAATCATTGAAGACAAAAAAATGAAGAACTCTAAGTAGTTTGGATTTAAGGAGTGAATATGGTAGAATTGGTTAGGTATATCGTTGGACGTTTGGTTGATCATCCCGAATCGGTCGAGATTAAGACCGAAAGCGATGGTGACAACGAAACCATAACGATTTACGTCGAAAAAGACGATGCGGGAAAGATAATCGGCAAACAGGGCAGAATTGCAACCGCTATCAGAACGGTGGTAAGAGCCGCCGGTTCCAAGAGCGGTAAGAAATACAGCGTCGAAATTGTTGATAAGCCCGAGGTCGATGCTTCCGTACAGGAATAAGATGGAGAGGATTTTGGTTGGCAAAATACTCCGTGCGCACGGACTGCTGGGCAGCGTCAGAGTGTTTCCTTTGATCGACGACATCGAGTCGTTGACAAAGCTTAAGCACGTCTTTATCGAAGACAGTCCGGCTACCGTCGTCAAAGTTGTCCCCTACAAGGATTACGCATACGTTACGTTTTCGACAATTACCGACAGGAATCAAGCGGATATGCTTATGGGTAAGTCTTTGTACGCATACAAGGACGAGGTGCATTTGCACGAGGGGCAGTACTTTATTGACGACGTAATAGGTTGCGAGGTGCGCCTCGACGACGGAACGCTTTTGGGTAAGCTCTGCGAAATAATGACGGGACCTATGATTGCCGACATCTACGTTGTGGATATGGACGGCAAATCTTGCCGCTTTCCTTTTGTAAAGAAGCTGGATGCAAAGGTTGACGTCAATGAAAAAACCATAACCCTATCCCAAAAAGCATTCGACGAGGTCGTTCTTTACGACGATTGAGCTTGAATATTTAGCACGCTTTGCCTTGAAACAACCTATTGAGCTATGGCTTGCTAGGTTTTTCGCGTGGTAGTTTACGGGGGTTATTCAAGAAATTGTACCGAGCTTGCGTGGCTCTATCGCGTGAACGGTTAAGCGTAATAAAAAGAAAGCTCATTATACATGAAAGAATATCGAGCTTGCTAGGAATTATCGCGTGGTAGTTTACGTGGTTAATTAAAGAAAAATTTTTCGAGCTTGTGGAAATTTTGCCGTCAAGCTCATATTTTTTACGAGGCTTTTATGAAAATCGATATCCTTACGCTGTTTCCCGAGATGTTTGACGCGTTGAATTACAGTATATTAGGTAGGGCGGCGCAGAAGGGACTTTTAGAAGTTACTCCTCATAACATCAGGGATTATTCGGCGGACAAGCACAGGAGGTGCGATGATTACTCCTTTGGGGGCGGCGCAGGTATGTTGATGACCGCGCAGCCTATTTTCGATGCGATTAAAGCCATTGATCCGCAGCACGTCGCGCACAGGGTATATATGTCGCCCAAGGGAAAGCTACTTAATCAAAAGAAAGTAGTAGAGCTAAGCGGCATAGATAATTTGCTGTTGCTTTGCGGTCATTATGAGGGAGTAGACGAGAGAGTTTTAAAGCTTTGTATTGATGAGGAAATTTCGGTAGGGGACTATGTTTTGACTGGCGGAGAATTGCCGGCGATGGTGCTTATCGATGCGGTTGCGCGGTACATTCCATGCGTATTGGGCAGCGAGGAGGCTACGGGCGAGGAAAGCTTTGTCAACGGGCTTTTGGAGTACCCGCAATACACACGCCCGTTCAGCTTTGAAGGTATTCCCGTGCCGGATATACTGCTTAACGGACATCATGCAAAAATAAATGAGTGGAGACTTGCCCGTTCTTTGGAGGTAACCAAAGCCAACCGCCCGGATTTGTACGAACGATATATGGAGGGGCATCCGCCCGTTTGCGATAAAAAGAAGTCCAAAAAGCGTAGGCGTATTACCGCACAAGAAGCTCTGCTTAGCGATTCGGATAAGGGTAGCGCGTTTGCCGAATCGAAATGTTCAGATACCCTTATGCTTGATTTAGAAGTCGACGAAACCGTTGATACTCACACTTGCGATATATCTACCGATACGTCCGAAACCGACGATTTGGTGAAGTGATTACGGCAGTTTTTCGGTTTGTGCAGTCGGCAAACAGATTGCATGGCAGTTGTATTGAAGCATAAGTAACAATGCAGAGCATAGATGCAAGCAAGTTAAAGGCAAGAGTATAGAAGCATAAGTAACAACGCAGAGCATAGATGCAAGCAAATTACAAAGCAAGAGCATAAAAGCACAAGTAATATGGCAAAAGTATATAGGTAAGAAAATTACAAGGCAGGAGCGTAAGTAATGGTAATACAATGGTATCCCGGTCATATGGCGAAAGCCCATCGAGAAATGCAAAGCAGTTTGAAGGTAATCGACATCGTTTGCTATGTATTGGATGCGCGCGCGCCTCAAGCTTGTATAAATCCCGAATACAAGAAGCTGACAGCCAACAAGCCTTGCGTTTTCGTGTTTAATAAAATCGATTTGGCAGACACGGCAAAAATCGAAAGGTTACGTGCCGAGCTGATTCAACGCGGCGATGCTTGCGTTTTGCTTAACTCTCAAAAGAGCTCGGAGAAGTCCAAACTTATCAAAGCCTTTCAAGGTATCCCCGTTGCTGCCGTGGAAAAGCTTAAAGCAAGAGGGGTATACAGACCTACCCGCATACTGGTGGTCGGTGTTCCGAACTGCGGAAAATCCACCTTGATTAACCTCTTGGGAGGCAAGAAGGTAGCCGTCACGGGCGATAGACCCGGGGTTACAAAGGGACAGCAGTGGGTGAGACTATGCGACGGCATCGAGCTTTTGGATACGCCGGGTACATTGTGGTCCAATTTCGACAACCAAGCAACGGCATTGAGGCTGGCGTTTATCGGAAGCGTCAAAGATGACATCATCGAGGACTTGACCGAGGTTGCCGCCGAATTACTAAAGGAGCTGGCATCGGAGTATCCTGCATTGCTTGCCGAGCGTTACGGGATTGATATCGAGCAAAAAGGCGGTATGTTCGTTTTAGATGATATTTGCCGTAAAAGAGGCTATATCGTCCGCGGAGGCGAAGCAGATTTGGAGCGAGGTGCAAAAGCCGTAATCGATGACTTTAGAAAGGGAAGAATCGGTAAAATTACGTTGTGCGACTTCGATTAAGCATTTTGGAGAACGGATCTTTTAACAATATCGGCTTATTTAAAACACAAAATGCAGGCAAGATAATTACGCCGATATTTAGTAATACGAAAATACAGGCAAATAAAATATGCCGAAAGTGGAAAACACGAAAATTTAGGCATGAAAAAATCTCTGATATTTAGTAACACGAAAGTATAGGCAAATAAAATATGCCGAAAGTGTGCTGTCCGATAATTGTTGTTGTGTTTAGAGGACGCATCGTAAGTTAAGGATTGCTTTTTGCAAAAGTATAAGGATCTACATAAAAGGGCAAATTAACTTGTTAAATTTTGTCGAAATTTGGCGTATGTGTTGTTTTTTGATTTTATTGTGTAAAAACGCTTGACTTTAAATAATCAATCTATTAAAATATGCCTATGTTAAAGGATTATTGCGCTACATTAAGGGTTTTTGTGCGTTAATACGTTTACGAGAACAAGTTTCCGTTTCGTTTTCTTATCAAATCGAAGCGTTTGGACATTCGGTTTACGGGACTCTATCCTTGCCGAATGAATACATGTTTTGTCAGCTGAAATACATCGAAAGATTGGGCATCTCGGTTTATATGTTTTGCAAATGATGTTTTTTTGAAAGAAGTCACTGTATTACCTTTATCGGGCGTAAGTAATTGATGTTCCTATGTGCCGATCTGCGTATTTAAGTGCGGATTTGTCGAGTTCCTCGATAAAAATTCACAGGATACGGAAATATCGACAATAAACTATAAAAAAACATATTTTTCTTATAGAAAACAATGTTAGAATAGGCGCAAGGGATTGGGGTCGTATTTCGTAAAATGTGGGTTTATAGGTAGGTTTATTCTGTCAAATGTCAATTATCGGGTAGAGATTTAGTCGTAGGCTTGAGCTTTTGCAAACAAGAGGGTAAATTTATTTGCAATTGACTGATACGATGAAAAGCTCCGAAACGTTTGTAAGGGAGGCCTTCCGAATAGGTATTATTTAGTCAAAAGGTTTCTCGAATTCGACCGCACGTCAGTTATTTTCAATGCAGGGTAACCTGTAAATAAAAAAGGAGTGTTACTATGAGATCGAAAGGCGTATTGGTGGTTCAGGAGGAATCGGAGCAAACAAAGGAAATCGTCGAGAAGATAACGGAAAGTGGAATGTTTTCTCGGGTTATGTGCTGTCATGACGGATACGAAGCGATAAAGCTCATTATGAGGGAAAAGCCGGACTTGGTCATATTGGATGTCATAACGCAGGGCATTGACGGGTACGGAATAATGAAGCGTTTTACAGACAAGGGCAAGCCGAAGTTCTTCGTGCTTACCGCAATGGGAAGCGATATTCATATCAAAAAAGCGGTCACATACGGTGCGCAGTATTATATGCTCAAGCCCGTGGATTTGGATCAGCTGCTTGTGGCAATAGGCGAAGTATTGAATCCGTTAGTCGTCGAAGAGCCATCGGTTAAAAGGAAATCTCGCTCCGTTGACGAAAAGATATCGAACATTTTTATAAGCGTTGGAATTCCCGCGCATATAAAAGGCTATCAATATCTGCGGGAGGGCATAAAGCTTGCTATCGACAATCCTTTGATTATCAACAGCATAACTAAGGAGCTCTATCCTCAGATTGCCATGCGTTACGAAACAAGTGCCAGCAAGGTCGAACGTGCCATAAGACACGCAATTGACGTGGCGTGGTCGAGAGGGAAAATTGAGAACATAAACACTCTTTTCGGAGTTAGAGTATATACAAACAATGAAAAGCCCACAAATGGCGAATTTATCGCGCTTTTGGCGGACAAAATGATTCTCGAAGGGATGTAGGCATATTCAATTATTCTTGGTTGCGAACACAACAGACGAAAACGTTTGATTTATTGTCACCGATATGATAGAATCATACTAGGGTGTGCCCGAACAAGCGAGAAAAAGGCAAATGTGCCTTTTGTTGCTTGCAAAGACTGCCTTATCCGTTTGACGACAAACGGGCAAAAGTCGGTCCTTTGCACATTATCGTATTTTGTCACCGTCGGTGATGCTATACAAGGTGCAAAGAGAGGATTTTACGCGCACGGCATAACGGTATAGAGTGGATTGTTATCGATTAATTATGCTAAGTAACGCCTAATTTCAGCAATTTGGCGAGTGGATTAGTATAAGAATGCACTAATGACGGTGGTAAGAATGATGGACGATAAAGCGGTAGTAAGACGCAACCGATTTTGTTTCGGTTTGGGAACGGTAGGCAGGGATATGGTCTACACGCTCGTGAGTATGTATCTTTTGGTTTACATTACGGGCGTTGTCGGTGTATCCGATGCAGGGCTGGCAGTGATTACTGGATTGATGATGGCATTTAGGATTTTCGATGCCCTAAACGATCCGATCATGGGTACGATTGTCGACAACACTAAAAGTAAGTGGGGTAAATACAAGCCTTGGATACTTTTCGGAATGTTGACATCGGGCGTTTTGTCCGTTATTCTATTTACGGACTTTCAGCTTAGCGAGGGTTGGTTTATCGCCGTTTTTGCCGTTTGTTACCTTATGTGGGGAATGGCATATACGAGCAACGACATTTCCTATTGGTCTCTTATGCCTGCTCTGTCCAAGGACCAAAAGGAAAGAGAAAGAATAGGAGCCTTCGCCAGAATTTGCGCCAACGTAGGTATGTTTACCGTTGTTATACTTTGGACTCAAATAGAGAGCGTTTTCGCCGTATTCGGGGAATATTGCTACACTGTATTTGCGGCAATTGCCGTATTACTTATGTGGGGATTTCAATTATTTACTCTGTTCGGTGTCAGGGAAAAGAGAAGATTTGTCGTTCTTGAGGAGCATACGACGTTGAAGGGTATGACAAGAGCCTTGTTTAAAAACGATCAGCTTTTGATTACCGCTATTGCGATGGCTTTATTTATGATCGGATATTGTACGACCACTTCCTTCGGTGTTTACTATTTCCGATACGCCTACAAGAACGAGGATATGTATATGGTATTTGCCGCCGTTCTTGCTGTTGCTCAATTGGTTGCATTGGTGGTATTTCCACTCTTTTCCAAGCGTTTTACGCGCAAACAGATATATTTCGTGTCGATGCTGACCGTTTGCGGTGCTTACATACTCTTTTTCTGTGCGCCCTTCGACAACATCGCCTTGATTTCTGTCGCAGGCTTACTCCTTTTCTTTGCGGAAGCATTCATACAATTGCTTATGCTTGTGTTTTTGGCGGACACCGTGGAATACGGCGAGTGGAAGCTTAACAAGCGTAATGAGTCGGTGAGCTTTGCCGTTCAACCCTTCATCAACAAGCTGGGCGGAGCTTTGGGAACGGGAATCGTTGGATTGACTCTTATAGTATCGGGACTTAACGGAGTGGAACAGCAATTCAGCCAAGCAGGTGCAGAGGAGCAGGCAGCGCTGATTGCAGGTGTGGAGAACTCCTCGTTGTGGATTATGAAAATCGCGATGCTCATCTTGCCTCTTATATGTGTGGCAGTCGGATTCTTGATTTACCGCAAAAAATACATTATCGACAAGGAAATGTACGATAAAATCATCACCGAATTGGACGAGAGAAAGAACGGCTGATTAACACTACCATCGGCGGCTTAGGCTTTGTGGGCGATATTGTTTTGCTTGGCGAAGCTTTGTGTTCAATTAAACTTTTGCGCAAGGAATATGCTTTATTGACGTATTCCGACCGCGTAAATAGCAGGTATGCGTGAAGAACATGGAGTATCAGATCCGGAAGCTTTTTGATGTATTCCACACCCCGTTTATAAAGCAGGTATGCGCGATAAACATCGGGCATCCGATATGGAAGCTTTATTGAAGTATTCCACAGCCCGTCTAATAAACAGTTATGAGCGATAAACATTGAGAGTGCGATGAGGGAGAAATTGCCGTTTGCGATCTGCCCGTTGTTTTCTCAGCGTACTTTAATTTGGACTTCGCCGCAAAGCAAATCGCAGTAGGAGCAGGTCAGGATATGGTTGTCTATGGTGTGGATTACGAAAATATTGTTGTACGCGCTTTGAATACAGCCGCTGTAATGCTCGATTCTGTTTCTGCCTCTGTTTCTTCTGACAATAACGTCTTTGCCGATAATGCCGCCGATTTTTTGGCGTGCTTGTTCTACGGTGTAATTCATTCTTTTCATAAAATCACCTCACGTTCTATTATGAGCATTTTCCCTGAATCCAAACAAAAGCACGCAAAAAACTTTTTATTGGGCAAAGCCTTAACCCCACGTTCAAGTCCTCCTTTTCATAAAATCCAAACAAAAGCACGCAAAAAACTTTTTATTGGGCAAAGCCTTAACCCCACGTTCAAGTCCTCCTTTTCATAAAATCCAAACAATGGCACGCAATAAACTTTTTCTGGCAAAGTCTTAACCGCCCGACAGATTTGTGATGCGAAGTCGTTGATACTTTAAATATGCAAATACTAATCCGTTTAAAATCGAAAAACAATAGCAAACAGCTTTATATTAGATAATAACTAAAATAACTAATAACAAAGAAAGAAAGCAATAAATAAAAAATATCTAATACGTTCGAAATAGATTTATAACGATATGCGATGTAAGCAAATGGAGAATACGTCCGAATGCGAGCTTGGTATAATTTAATACGTTAAAATTCGATAAGCTATTGCTTAAGTGTAAAGCTTATACGCTGCCTAGCGGAAACGTCGAATTTGCGTTATTATGATACAAACGAACTTTTGATCTAATAAAAATTATAGAAAAATGTCACAGTAGGTTTATTTTTATGTGATAAAATACAATTGATTTGTTTGATTAAGATGCCGATACGGATCAAAATATGAAACTAACAAACGAGTAAAAGGCTTGATAAATGGAGAGGATCTGATGATCGGGTTGGTCGGCTATGCGGTTAATTTGTTGATGAATAAACGGAACAAAAATTGCCGTTAACAAATCGATTATAAAGAGATTGCGATTGCATACAATATACAAAAGAACAGCGTTGGATTTGAAAGCAAAAGGGAGGGAGTCCTTTTTGCCGCGGTGACTGCCGCGAAGGAGAAGCGCAGAAAATACGAGGTGGATTATGGGAAGAATAACGGTAGGTGCGGGCATTGCGAACGAACGCTACCTCAGATACATCAGCAGGATGCAGCAAGGTACGTTTTATTTGAACGGT
This sequence comes from Clostridia bacterium, assembly GCA_028703495.1. GTDB lineage: Bacteria > Bacillota > Clostridia > Christensenellales > CAG-314 > JAQVMT01. The sequence goes on from JAQVMT010000007.1 coordinate 10,098, forward strand.
TTGGAGATTGAGGATAAGGGAGATCGATTGGAGTTGGTTATGGATTTCGACGATCAATTTATTAGAGAACACACCAATTATGTGGAGGAGCTAATTTGTGATTGTGTTTGTTACGGGAAAAAGCCTGAATATTTTGCCGATAAGCTAGGATTGGATCAAGCTATTAGGGAAGGGACATTACCCTTAGTAGACGAAGCAATACTGTTTGCCGTGACGTTATTTGATGCGCAATCGGATAGAGCGTCTGTTATTGATAAGCTTAATATAGGGGATCAGGTTAACATAGACGGCTTGTTAAATTTCAAAATTTTTGATGTTGTCAACAAGTGGCAGGAAACCGCGGATACAATAATATCAAACTGCTTATTGCTACATGATAAAGCAGTTAAGACGGAATTTTTGTCCGAGGTGATGAAAAACACAAAAAGAATGATTAAAAATATTAACGTTAATTTTGAAAAAGACGATTTCAATATGATGTCGAATTGTATTGTATTGCAAAAGGCTCTGCCGATTTTGGACTGCAAATTCAATACGGATGCGGAGGTTATATATAATTTGCTTTACTATATGCCCAAGTGCGTGACACTTAACGGAGAGCATTCGGCGGAAGTGGACAGCCTGACGCATTGTATATTTAATTAATTATTTATACTATTACGCTTCAAAATCGAGCATTTTCTTCGGCATCTTTTTGGTCTAAAATCTCCAAAACTGCTCGTACGTAGCGCTGCTACGCCCTGCGCTTTTTGGAAATTTAATCCTCAAAAATCTGCTCGCCAAAATACTTGATTTTAAAGCTCCATAGTATATACTTTTACGCTTCTCTTAATAAAAGTCATCGGCATCTTTTTGGTCTAAAATCTCCAAAACTGCTCGTACGTAGCGCTGATTGTATGTCTATCTCATTCTTATTTCATTGAATCGGCGATTTGTAGCTAGGTTGACAGTCATGCGCTTGTCGGTTGGATTGTGTCGGCTATGATGCTTCGAAACGCAGACAGCCGCGTTCCCGAGCAATCGGCATACGAGAAAAAAGATCGCTTGTGATACCATTATCGAAGATCGCTTACGAACTCATTCAGATTAAAATTCTTGACCAAAGGGCAAGATAATGATGAATAATTCGATATTGCACTATAACACATGGGGTAGCGCGACATTTCGTTGTATGCCGATCAAGGAATGCAATCGGCAGAAATGGGTATAAAATTCTATTTTATTGGTAAATTGAAATAAAAACCTATCCAAATATGCTTGAAAACGCTTGAAAAAGTTTTATGAATATAGTAAAATAAAAACTAATGTATAAGGGGGGTGTTGTGCAAATATGGCACTATGGACGTCAAACGCATACGGAAATATAACCATAACCGATGAAGTTGTTGCAAGTATTGCAAGCCGCATCGCTTTGGATTGTTACGGTGTCGTTGATGTGGTATCAAAGAGTATTACCGATACCATTGCCGATCTGTTCAGGAGGAGCAGTGAAGGAAAGGGCGTTCGCATCAACACCAAGGGTGACAGGGTTTTTATCGATGTATACGTTGTGCTTAAGTACGGCACATCGATCAATGCGGTTGCCAACTCCCTGAAAAATTCCATCAAATTCGGAGTGGAGAACTTTACCAGTATGATTGTCGATTCGGTCAACATTCATGTGGTAGGAGTTAAGATATAAGGAGTAGATATGGCTAGAAAGTCAAAGTCAACTGAGAATGTAATTACACCGAATATTCTCAGGCGTATGCTCATTACAGGCGGAAAATTATTGGAGCTTAACAAGAATACCGTAGATGCTCTAAATGTATTTCCGGTTCCCGACGGAGATACGGGAACAAATATGAGCCTTACTATGAGATCCGCCATTAAGGAGATATACAACGAAACAACCAACGATGATATGGCGGAGCTTGCTAAGAAGCTTTCCTCGGGAGCCTTGAAGGGAGCGAGAGGAAATTCGGGTGTAATTCTGTCTCAGATATTCAGAGGATTTGCAAACGTTATTCAATCAAAGGAATTTATCGATACCAAGACCTTTGCAAAGGCATTGGCGAACGGTGTGAAGATTGCGTATTCCGCGGTTGCGCAACCCAAGGAAGGTACTATGCTTACGGTTGCCAGGGTTGTCGCAGAAAAAGCTGCCGAAATATCCAAGCGTTCCATTTCTATGGAAGACTATTTGTGCCAGTTATTGGCGGAAGGCGAGGACATTTTGTCCAAGACGCCGGAGCTTTTGGATGTATTGAAGAAGGCAGGTGTGGTAGACAGCGGTGGCTATGGCTTTGTTGTTATTCTCAAGGGATTTTTGATGGGCTACAACAATGAGGAAGTAACAGGTGCGGAGGACTATATTCCCTCCACGGTGAGCACCTCCTCGGTGGAGCCGAATATCGATGTTTACATCGACTATGACAATCTCGACGAAATAACATTCGGTTATTGTACGGAGTTTTTCATTGAAAATCTACTTAAAAAGACAACGACTGCGGACATTGACAGACTTCGGGAGAAGCTGACGTCGATTGGCGACAGTGTTGTTGTGGTGGGCGATTTATCTTTGATTAAGGTGCACGTTCATACGGATCAACCGGGTGTTGCTTTGGGCTTTGCTTTGGAATTGGGCGAACTTGACAGAGTAAAGATCGAAAATATGCGCAAGCAAAATAGAGAGCTTAAGGCGAAAAGGGAGTCCGAGAGGAAGCCTGTCGGACTGCTTGTGGTATGTGCGGGCGATGGATTCAGGGATATTTTCAAGGATTTGCTCGTGGATCAGGTAATCGAAGGTGGACAGACCATGAACCCTTCTGCCGACAGCATTGCTCAAGCCGTTGCCAAAATTAACGCCGAGAACGTAATTATTCTCCCCAACAACAAGAACATTATTTTAGCAGCCGAGCAGGCGAAGGTGCTTGTATCCAATAAGCAGGTATTTGTCGTTCCCTCGAAGAATATTCCGCAGGGACTTGCCGCAACGTTGGCGTACAACCCAAACGCCAGTGTCGAGGAGAATGTCGACAATATGAACGATGCATTGCCTTCTGTAAGATCGGGATCGGTTACTTACGCCGTGAGGTCGTCGACTATCAACGATTTAGAGCTTACGAAGGGCGATATTATCGGACTTGACGGCAATAAGATTGTTACGAAGGGTGAGAAGGTCGAGGAAGTAACAAGGCAGCTTATCGGCAAGATGAACGAGAAGGAAGATTACGAAATACTGACATTATACTACGGAAAAGACATTCCCAAGGAGCGCGCAGAGGAGTTTGCCGCGGTTTTGGGCGATGAATACCCTGATTGGGAAATCGATGTTCATTATGGCGGACAACCGCTGTACTATTACATCTTTTCGGTGGAGTAAAGCCTGAAAGAGGTGTACGGCGATATTCTTTGTTCTTTTGATTTATATCGAAATTCCCGTGTAAGACAAGTACATTCCCTGCCGCTCTGTGTAAAACGCCTCGTCTATCGGGTGTTCATTTTGATAGATATTGCGCGTAAGGAGTGATTAATTAATGAACGGGAAAAACGCGAAAATTCGAATTGTAAGCAAGGTGGAGGGCAATTCCAAACCCTTGAGGATATACACGGACGGAATTGTGCAGTTTGACGAACACACTGCTTCGGTCGAGTATTTCGAGTATTCGGACGATGGCGAAAAGAATTACACGAATAATATTTGTATCAGCGATAACGTTGTCACGCTGAGTCGGTTGGAGGACAACTCTATTTTGGTTTTCGAAAGCGGAAAGAGTTGCAACTCCGTGGTCACGACTCTTAGTGGTGATGTGGAGCTTTCCGTGTTCTCGCACAGCGTTGTTGCAAAGCATTCTAAGAATAAGCTGTCCGTAAGGTTGAGATATTCCGTTGCATACGAGGGTGGGCTCTCGCAGCACGGATTTTCCCTAAACGCCAACATCGTATAGGTATTTATAATATACTAAGTGGCTTCATATGTTTTTAATAGAAACGGATTAGTATGAATGTATAATCGTTTGCGTCATTTTGTATTGCTTTATTTTTTGACGTAAAAGCGCCGCTTTGATTTTTTGCGATCGACGGATGCGGTGGTAGTTCTGCTTTTATTTCATGATTAAGTTGCGAGTGCATCTTATTTACTGTGCCTTCTGCGCCTATTGAAAGGCTAGGCACTTCGCAAATAACTTAAGACTAGTAGCTTCTGATGTTAGGTTTTTTACCCGAGAATAAACAAAAAAGGCTGACTTAAGCCTTCTTTTCGAGGTGTATATGCAAATCAAATGGCTTGGACATTCTTGTTTTGAAATATTGACGGCAGGAAAGAGAATCGTTACGGATCCTTTCAATAGCTATGTGGGATATGAAATGCAGCACGTCGCTGCCGACATTGTGACGGTGTCGCATAGACATGACGACCACTGCGCCGTTGAAAACGTAGACGGTGATTATATTGTCGTCGATACTGTCGGGGAGCATATCTTCGACGGTGTGAGAATCGAAGGCTTCGAGGTTAACCACGATGATAAGGGCGGCAGGCTGAGAGGCAAAACTATCGTATTCGTTATCGAAAGCGAAGGCTTTAGGCTGTGTCACTTAGGCGACTTAGGAGAAAGCTTTAACGAAAAGGTTGTTGAAGGGTTGAGAGGTATCGATGTTTTGATGGTACCCGTCGGCGGTTTTTATACCATCGATGCAAAAGAGGCATTAAGGTATTGCGATAGGATCAATCCTACGATAATACTTCCGATGCACTACAAAACGAAGGATTGCGCGTTCAACATCGCGCCGATAGACGATTTTTTAAATAGTAATTGCGACAGACAGATCTGTTATGTCGATAAATTAATTTTACAAAGAACCCCCGACGTTAGGGAGATTTGTGTTATGCAAAAGTAGCTCCGATTCAGCATGAACGGGCAGAAGCGCAAAAGAAATTAATAAAGAGCATCGTTATTCACGCGTTGAACAGGGAAGCGATTAAAAGGCGAAACGGGTGGAACTTACTGTGTGATTTATGTGCAGACACTGTTAGCGGAAGTCAAGGGAGCGGTAAGTCTGCAGCGGAACCTACGATATGATTGGCGTTCAGGCAATTTCTTACAAGTATAACAGACGTTGAGGGAATAATTGGTGGGAAGAGGTAGTTATGAAATTTTATGATGATAAGCTTGCGAGCGTGCTATTCAATAATTTGAATGAAATGAGCTTGGCCGATATGCGAAAACTCGCGCAGAAGCTGGGTATAGGCGATCTCAAATCAAAAAAGAGGATAGAGCTGACATACTGCATAATTGCGGTATTGCTATATGGCACGAATCCCGAGGATTTGCCCTTCGATGCCGACGGCGTGAAGCAGCTACGCATCGGAGAATCCGAAAAGAGCTACGTTCCGAGCTCGCACTTCCGAAACCTCAAGGGGATGAGTATCGATGTTATTCGTACCTCCAAAGCCTTGAACAGCTTAAGAGAGGCATCCTCCAAGAGATTCGGAATAGCCGACAGAAGAATTCGTTTTATGCGTTTTTTGCAAAATTTAGAATATCTTTATCCCGATTCAGAAGGTTCTGTTTTATCCAAAGAATATGTTTCAATCGACAATCAATCCGAAATATCGGATTTGACAAACGAATACAATAGAGAGCTTCGTATTCCCAAGACCGAGAGGCTGATAGGAGGAGAATCGATTTATACTCTTTCCGACAGGAAGGGCTTTGTTTGGAAGCAAGGCATTTCCATACCGAAAGAAATTCTTGAAGAGAAGCTGGGAAACGATACCGAGATCAATTTGGACAGCTCCCAAGATATGCGCCCCGAGCACAAGAAAAAGGTGGCGAAGGAAAAGACCTTGTCTACGCATAAGACCACAGCTCCCGTTATTTCTCCCTTAGCCAAGACGGGATTATATGCTCCTGATACTACCGATGCCGAAAGAGCCGCGTTGGCGCGTAAACGTAAGGAAAAGATTATCGAGGAGAGCGAAAAGGCTCAAGCCGCAATGCCTGTTGCAGAGGAAGTAAAGGACAAAAAGCTTTGGGATGACATAGAATTTGATAAAACTGCCGTCGATTTGACTGCTTCGGATAAAGTAGAGGATATTAAGAGCAGTCAGGCAGAGGAATCCGAGAGGTCTGCCGAAGAAAGCACTTCGGTTCCCGAAAGCGACGGCGATTCTTTGAAACTACCGATGGATTTGAATTTAATGGACGTATTGGCGGAGGGCGAAGCCGACAGTGAAAAATCCGAAGGTAAATCGGATGAGGATGATGACAAGGACCTCAATATTGAAAAGGTTAAGAAGGACACGGAGAAAAGCGCGATCGATCCTGCCAGAGGCTTTGCGACGGGCGTTGTGGAGGTTAACGACTTCGGTTACGGATTTTTGCGCACTCAAAACTTCTTGTCGGGCATAAGCGACGTCTATGTGCCTTCCGTGCAAATCAAACGGTTCGGCTTACAGACGGGCGATATTATTTCCTGCGATACAAGGCTGTTTGAGGGCAACAAGTACGCTAGTGCTATATTTATCAGCTCGATCAACGGAATCCCCTGCGATCAGCACCCACACAGAACCAGCTTTGACAGTCTAATTCCCCAGTATCCGTGCGAAAGGATCAAGCTTGAAGGACTTGAGGACAAGAACGGAGATATTACTATGAGAGCTATCGACCTGATTGCGCCCATAGGAAAGGGACAACGCGCCCTGATTGTTTCGCCGCCCAAAGCCGGAAAAACAACGATATTAAAGTATTTGGCACAAGCAATAACGCAAAACAATAAAGAAATCAAGACTTTTATGCTTTTGGTTGACGAAAGGCCGGAGGAGGTTACCGATATTATCGAAGCCGTTCCCGAAGCCGAGGTGATTTACTCTACCTTCGATATGACTGTCGAGCATCACGCAAGAGTAGCCGATTTAGTTCTTAAATCCGCAAGAAGACACGTCGAGTACGGCAGAGACGTCGTTATTCTGTTGGACAGCATCACACGTTTGGCAAGGACCTACAACCAAGTTACAGAGCAAAGCGGACGTACGCTTACAGGCGGACTCGATGCAAGTGCGATGATCGTTCCCAAACAGTTTTTCGGTGCGGCACGCTCTGTTAAGGGCGGTGGAAGTCTTACGGTGATCGCAACCGCTTTGGTGGAAACAGGCAGCCGAATGGACGACATCATCTACGAGGAATTCAAAGGAACGGGCAATATGGAGCTTCAGTTGAGTAGAAAGCTTTCGGAAATGCGCGTATTTCCCGCAATCGACATCAGCAAAAGCGGTACTCGACGCGAAGAATTGCTAATGGACGAAAGGGAATTGAATTTTATGAACAACTATAGACGCGGCATGGCAAAATATAGTAGTGAAGCCGCTATGCAGGGACTAATAAGCTTGCTTAACCAAACCTATAACAATGAGGACTTGCTTAACAGAGTCAAAAAATTGAAGATATAGATGTCATACGCCTCTGCTCTGATCCGGCAAGCAGGTCAAAGATAATATTTAGACTGAATAGGAGTTCGGAAGTTTGCCGAACTCCTTATATTTTTATTACTTTTTAGAAATCCTTCGTCGTTGTTCTTTCATAAAAGCCTTAAAAGCTTGAGCTTGCGCGGAATATTTTATCTAACTATGTTTTCAGCTTATACGGAACGGATATTTCTACCAATGTTTTTGCCTATATGGAAAATTGATATCAACTTCATCTCCTGCTTGTATGTAAAATGGATATAGACAAAGGTTTTGGCTTATGCGTATAAAGTATAGCCCATATTTTCTTCGACTTGCACGAAAAAAAGTGTTATCACGAATAAAAATCGCTTGACATATAAATATTAAGGGTATATCATATGAGCAACAATTCATATGAATGATTGTTCATATGAATGTCCGCTCAAATATTCAGAGCAATAATCCACATACGACAGAGCATCTATATACGGTAACCGAACGGTTTTTTCGGATATGTTCAGCTTTTTGACTAACGGAATCAGCAACCTAAAGACGTATTTGGGGTTTCGGGTATAGTTCGGCTGTGTGGCTAACGAAGTCAACTGCCATAAGACGTATTTGGGTATTCATGTTTCGTTCGGCTGTATGGCTAACGGAATCAACAGCCTAAAGACGTATTTGGAGCAATGTCGTTGCATTGTATATTGTTTGAGTATATGCGGAGTGTGAGTCGGCGTTTGCCGATACTAATGCAAGAAGGAGGGAGCTATGGCACACGATCACAAGCAATTATTATTGACGGTTGAGGGAATGATGCCCAGCGATGAGAAATTAAGCGACCTTGCGGATTTATTCAAGGTATTCGGTGACACTACCCGAATGAAAATACTTTACGCGCTGTTCGAGAGCGAGTTATGCGTATGTGCTATTTCCGAGCTTCTGCATATGTCCCAATCCGCCATATCTCACCAGCTGAAGGTATTGAAGGATAACAGACTTGTAAAGAGCAGAAGGGGAGGCAAGACGGTCTTTTACTCTCTGGCGGACGGTCACGTCGAATCAATAATCGGACAGGGCTTTGAGCATATCAACGAGTAGGCGAAGTATTTCGATTGCGTATAACATAGCAAAATCAACACAACAAGAGCAATTCCGAAGACAGGCGTTGTCGCATCTTATCGGCGTCGTACGTCTTGCATGAATTCGAAAATGGAATAGTAATAACGGAGGCAGAAATGAAAAAGACGGTAAAAATAAGAGATTTGGATTGTGCGCATTGTGCAACCTTAATGGAAGAACGTATAAGAAAAATCGACGGAGTAGAAAGCGCGAGCATAAGCTTTATGACGCAAAAGCTGGTAATCGAAGCAGAAGAATCCCGTATGAACAATATAATCGAGCAAGTCGCCAAGATATGCAAGCGGATCGAGCCGAGCTGCAGTTTGTCGGTGTAATTATGAGTAAGCACGCAAAAACAGCGGTTAGGCTGGGTGTTTCCGTGGTGCTTTTCGCGGCGGTGCGCGTATTTTTGGGAATCGCAGAGCTTGACGGGCTTTGGGGCTTGTTATACTTATTGCCGTATGCGGTGGTGGGTTATGACGTGGTTTACACTGCGATCGTGAATATTTTCCACGGTCGATTTTTCGACGAGCGGTTTCTAATGACGCTTGCGACCGTAGTGGCTTTTGTGATCGGGCAGTATCCCGAAGCCGTTGCCGTTATGCTCTTTTATCAGGTGGGAGAGCTGTTTCAAAGTGTTGCCGTATCGAGAAGTCGCAAATCAATCGCCGCTTTGATGGACATTAAGCCTGAAAGCGCGGTAGTTATCAGAGAGGGCAAGGAAGTTGAGGTTCACCCCGAGGATGTAGCGATAGGCGAAATCCTTTTGGTTAGGGCGGGCGATAAGATTGCACTAGACGGAACGATTATCGATGGCAATACGTCTTTGGACATGAAGGCTTTGACGGGCGAGAGTATTCCCGTAGACAAAGCCAAAGGCGATTCGGTTCTGAGCGGGAGTGTGAATTTATGCGGTGTTATCAAGGTTAAGACGGAAAACACCTATGGCGAAAGTACGGTCAGCAAGATACTTGATCTTGTTGAGAACAGCGCACAGAAGAAGGCAAAGGCAGAGAATTTCATTACTAAATTTGCCAAGTACTACACGCCGATTGTGGTAATATGCGCAGTATTGCTTGCGGTCATTCCGTCGCTCATTTCGGGCTTGTGGAGCATATGGCTTTGGCGCGCGATGATGTTTTTGGTTGTGTCCTGTCCGTGCGCTTTAGTGATTTCAGTGCCGCTGTCCTTTTTTGGCGGAGTGGGCGGAGCATCGCGAGAGGGCATCTTAATTAAAGGCTCCAACTATTTGGAGGTGCTGTCCAAGGTCGGCACGGTGGTTTTCGACAAAACCGGAACTCTTACCGAGGGCGAATTTGCGGTACGCGAGGTTTGTGCGCATGGAATCGGCGAGGAAGAGCTGTTGAAGATAGCCGCTCACGCAGAAAGCTTCTCCGCTCACCCGATTGCGCGTTCGGTTGTGGATGCGTACAAAGGAAGTATCGATAAGTCGATAGTTAAGGAAGTTTGCGAGCTTGCCGGAAGAGGCTTAAAAGCAAAAGTATCGGGTAAAGATGTTTGTATCGGCAACGCAAAATTGCTGGAGGAGGAGGGAATACCATTTGAAAAGGCAAAAGCGGGTACACTTCTCTATATTGCCGTGGACGGCGAATATTCGGGATATTTGGTTGTAAAGGATGCAGTTAAACCCAACGCCAAGAAGGCGGTGGAGAAGCTCAAGGCATTAGGTATAACCAAAACCATAATGCTTACGGGCGACAACCAAACGACGGGAGAGGAAATACGGCGGTTGCTCGACATAGATGAGGCGCGTTGCGGACTTTTGCCTGCGGACAAGGTGGATGCAGTGCTCGACGAGGAGAAAAAAGGTAAGCTGGCATACGTAGGCGACGGAATCAACGATGCCCCCGTGCTTGCCTGTGCAGATGTGGGAATTGCTATGGGTGCGTTGGGCAGCGATGCGGCAATCGAAGCCGCGGACATTGTTCTTATGAACGACAATCCCGAGGGCGTGGCAAAGGCAATTAAAATCGCACGTAAAACCATGAAAATAGTCTATGAAAACATAATTTTCGCTCTTGTTATCAAGTTTGGCGTACTAGTGCTTGCATCGTTCGGAGTTTTGGACAGTATGTGGCTTGCCGTATTTGCGGACGTGGGAGTATCGGTTATCGCAATTATCAACGCCATGCGCGCTTTGAGAAAAATAAAAGAGTAGGTTCTTTTCCTTCTATTTATGCGTGTGCTATGCATGAGTTGATAATAAGCAAATAGAGGTGCTTTATGCAAATGCTTATCGAGAGTCATGCATAATTAAGGAAAAGATATTATTAAGGTTGGACATTTCACGAAAATATGCTATAATTAGATACTATCGAATACGGGCGGTGCATTATGAAGGATCGGGAATCGAGTGAGATGTATTTGGAAACCGTTTACAGGTTGAGTATTAAGTCGCCGACAATCAGGTCGGTTGACATTGCGGAGGAGTTAAACTATTCTCGTCCAAGTGTCAGTCGCGGTATTCGCGTACTGCAAAGCCAAGGGCTTATCGAGTTGGACGACAAAAGCAAGATAACATTGACCGCCGAGGGCAAAAGGCGCGCCGAAAGACTTTACGACAGGCACAAGGTGCTTACCGCGCTCTTAGTCAGCTATAACGTGCCGCACGAAACCGCCGAGGAGGATGCCTGCCGAATCGAACACGTTATTTCGGACGAGAGCTTCAATGCGATCAAAAACGCTTTGGCAAAGCCGAACGGCGAAAATGACGTAAACCGATCAATTTGATGCGATGGCTTTATTTATGAGTTTGGGTATTAAACGAAAAAAGTACTGGCAGTAAAAACGTAGCAAAGGATTGACACGACAAAAAAGATGCAAAAGCTCCCGTGAAGTGTGCATTTTTATGAGCTTGAAGCGAATAAAGGCGGTAAAAATTGTAAAAAATAAAATAAAATGCTTTACAAAGACCACGGGTTGTGTTATTATATCATAGTCCGTTTACTTGGGGTGACGTTTCTCCGTCGCACATCTAAGTTTTTGGCGAAGATAAATAAGGAGGAAACATTTATGAACAAATCTGAAATTATTGCGAAGTACGCAAGAAAAGAAGGCGACACAGGTTCGCCCGAGGTGCAAATTGCACTGCTTACAGAAAGAATTAACCACTTGACAGAGCATTTGAGGGTTCACGCAAAGGATCACCACAGCAGAAGAGGATTGCTGCAGATGGTTGGTAAAAGACGTGGCTTGCTGGATTATTTGAAGGCGACCGACATCGAGAGATACAGATCGCTAATTGTAGAGCTGGATATCAGAAAGTAAAGAAAATAGGGAGGTTGGTCGGCAACCTCTTTTTTTCTATGAATATCGGGCTTACTAAAATGTCAGAAATGACATTTATGAATTTGGGTATACGACTCGACATTTGTCGGGTTTGGATATTAATAAAGAGTTTGCAAATAGCCCGACGCAATAAAGCGTGAGGCGAAAAGGAGTTTTGCAAACGGAGGTGGAAATGGAATTTACAAAAACTGAAAAACAAATCGGAAACAGAAAGTATTATATCTTTGAAACGACGGTCGGTGGCAGACCTATGTCGGTCGAGATTGGCAAGTACGCCGAACAGGCGAACGGACACTGTATGGTTCAGTGTGGAGAAACTATCGTAATGACAAACGTAACGTTGTCGGACACTGTGCGCGACGGTATCGACTATTTCCCTTTGGGAGTGGATTACGAAGAAAAAATGTACGCTGTGGGCAAGATTCCCGGCGGTTTTAAGAAGAGAGAGGGCAGAGCGAGCGACAAGGCAATCTTGACATCTCGCCTTATCGACAGACCTATAAGACCGTTGTTCCCTAAGGGATTTTTAAACGACGTGTCGGTGGTTTCCACTGCTTTGAGTGTGGACGTCGATGTCCCGCCCGAGGTTTACGCAATGATCGGAAGCTCTATTGCGCTTACTATTTCGGACATACCGTTTAACGGACCAACGGGAAGCGTGGTTGTCGGATTAGTTGACGGGGAGTATGTTTTAAACCCCGATTCGGTGCAGAGGGACAAGAGCAGACTTATGTTGAGTCTAAGCGGAACCAAGGAAGCCATAATGATGGTGGAAGCGGGTGCGCAGGAAATCAGTGAGAAGGAAATGCTCGACGCCATTCTTTTCGGACACGAAGAGATTAAGAAAATATGTGAGTTTATCGAGTATATTCAAAAGGAAGTGGGCAAAGAAAAGATTATTCCCAATCTTCACAAGGTACCCGATGATTATGAGAAGCCGATTAAGGAGTACGCCGATACTCTAATGGACGAAGCATTGGAGAACTACGACAGAATGGAAAGAGAGGCGGCGGAAGCTGTTGTCGAAGCCAAGGTCAAGGAGCATTTCGAACAGGAAATGCCTGATGCCGTACCCTACATCGGAGATGAACTGTACAAAATCAAGAAAGAAAAGGTGCGTGCCAAGATTTTGAATAAGGGCATAAGACCTGATGGCAGAGCCTTGACCGAAATCAGACCTATATGGTGCGAGGTGGGATTTTTGCCGCGCGTTCACGGAAGCGGATGCTTTACCAGAGGAATGACGCAAGCGATCACTACCGCGACTTTGGGTACCATAAGCGAAGTGCAAAAGCTCGACGGACTGGATGACGAGGTGTTCAAGAGGTATATGCACCACTATAATTTCCCGCCGTACAGCACGGGCGAGGCGAAGCCTTTGAGAAGCCCGGGCAGACGTGAAATCGGACACGGTGCGCTTGCCGAAAGAGCTTTGGAACCGGTTATCCCCTCCGAGGCGGACTTCCCTTACGCGATCAGAACTGTTAGTGAGGTTGTCAGCAGTAACGGCAGTACCAGCCAAGCCAGCGTTTGCGGCTCCACACTTGCGCTAATGGATGCAGGCGTTCCGCTGAAAGCTCCCGTTGCGGGAATCGCTATGGGACTTATGAAGGATGAGGAGAATCACAGGCTTGCGATTTTGTCGGACATACAAGGACTCGAGGACTTTTTGGGAGACATGGACTTTAAGGTTGCGGGAACAAAGGACGGAATCACCGCGATACAAATGGACATCAAGATTAAGGGAATCGACGAGGATATTTTAGGTCGTGCATTGAGTCAAGCCAAAGAGGGCAGATTGTTCATCTTGGGCAAAATGGCGGAGGTTATCAGCGAACCCCGTAAGGAGTTGAATAAGTACGCTCCCAAAATAATCAGCTTTACAATCGATCCCGACAAAATTCGTGAGGTTATCGGAAGCGGCGGCAAGACAATCAATAAGATAATTGAGGAAACCGGCGTAAAAATCGACATTACCGATGATGGCACTGTGTTCATTGCAACCAGCGATGCTGCTATGTCAGATAAGGCAAAGGCGATAATTATGGGAATCGTAAAGGATCCCGAGGTTGAGGACGTGTTCGACGGCAAGGTTGTAAGAATTATCGACACCACAGGCGCGTTCGTGGAGTATGCCCCCGGCAAGGACGGTATGATTCACATAAGCAAGCTTAGCAAGAACAGAGTCGATAAGGTTACCGATGTTCTCAATATCGGCGATGAAGTTAAGGTCAAGGTTATCAAGGTCGACACCGTCAAAAACCGTATCGATTTCAAGCTTTTGGAAAAGAAATAAGACTTTTGTTAAAGCAAGAAATAATAATTATTTTACTACACAGAAACCAATCTGCTTCATTTTCCGAAGTGCGTATCACTTCACGATTATGGCGTATGGGTTGTATAATAAAGGACTGCTACGGTTGACCGTGGCAGCCCTTTTTGTGCATCGTACAGATAAAAATCATCCAAATCAAAAAATACGGAATTGCGGATTTGAAGAGGAGCACGCAAACAGGATAGTTGCTACAACGTCTGCAAAAATCTTTCGAAAGTGCGAACGCTTAGCATTGCGACTGGGACTTTTCATCAAATTATCGATATTCAAGGAGATTATGAATACATATGGATACAAGCATTAAAATACGGTTGGAAAAGAAAGAAGATTTTGCGACAAGCGAGAATTTGACGAGAGAAGCATTTTGGAACGTCTACCGCCCGGGTTGTTGCGAGCATTTTGTTTTGCACAGGTTCAGAACGGACAAGGATTTTGTACCCGAGTTGGATTTTGTTATGGAAAAGGACGGGCAAATCATCGGGCATATTATGTATGCGCGTGCCGTAATCGAAGCCGACGACGAGGCCATTCAAATAATGACCTTCGGACCGATAAGTATCGATCCTGCGTTTAAACGGCGCGGTTACGGAAAAATATTGTTGGATTACTCGCTGGAAAAGGCGAAGGAAATGGGTGTCGGCGCGGTTGCGATAACGGGCAACATCGGCTGTTACGGCAAAAGCGGCTTTGTGGTCGCAAGCACGAAAGGCATAAGATATGCCGAAGCGCTACCCGACGACAAAGTTGTTCCGTACTTTTTGGCAAAAGAGTTGATCGACGGATTTTTGAACGGAGTATCGGGAACCTTCAAGGAGCCCGACGGCTATTTCGTGAGCGAAACCTACCCCGAAGAGTTTGAAAGGTACGAGGCAGGCTTTCCTACAAAAGAAAAGCTTAAGCTGCCCGGTCAGCTTGTATAACCATTTACACCCAAAACATTTTGCACAAAGCTTTGGCAAGCACGAAAAAGTGTTTAAAACATCGGTTGGAAAGAGCTTTAGTAATCGACAAGTGCGGTTAATATATCGAAACACAAAAAAGGAGCGTTTCCGCTCCTTTTTGGTTTAAATCTAACGGGCTTTCGTAGGTTTCTTTGTGTGTTTATCCCTAAAAGCCTGCATACACTCGATTATTTTTTCTTTGGCGCGGTTGGCGTCGAACACGGTTTGGACGGCGGTTTGCTTGCCCTCCAAAGCCTTATAGACCGAGAAAAAATGCATCATTTCCTTTGTGATATGCGAAGGTAGCTGATTAATTGAAGTGTAAGTATTATAAGCGGGATCTCCGAAGGGTATGGCGATTATTTTTTCGTCCAAATAATCCTGATCAACCATTACAATCATACCGATGGCGTAGCAACGCACCAAGCAGTTGGTTTCGATTTGTTCGCTGCAAAGCACGAGGACGTCGAGATGGTCGCCGTCGCTTGCCAATGTGCGCGGAATCAATCCGTAGTTGGCGGGGTAGTGGGTGGAGGTATACAGCACTCTGTCGAGAATCATATAGCCTGTTTCCTTGTCCAGCTCGTATTTCTTCTTGCTTCCCTTGGTTATCTCCACCAAAACCACGAAGTCGTGCGGCGTGATACGTTTTTCGTCAATCTTGTCAATCAACATAATTATCCCCCTGTTGTTTATTATGTGCAATCGGCATCCTTATTTGCATTATCCGTCGAAATCGTGCATTTTAGATGCGTTGCGCAATTAGTCCTTCCTTCACAAAAAGTCAAAAGCTATATCTTATCCTGCGATCCCAAAACGTTGATAATCTTTCTTTCAACCATATCGGCAATAGCTTCTCTTGCGGGAGCGAGGTACTGCCTCGGATCGAAGTGAGCGGGATACTCGGCGAAGTGTTCACGGATTTTGGCAGTGCAAGCCAAACGAATATCCGAATCGATATTGATTTTGCAGACAGCCAATTTACTTGCCTGACGCAGCATCTCCTCGGGTACGCCTTGTGCGCCCTGAACGTTTCCGCCGTATTTTTGTATCATATCGACAAACTCCTGCGGAACCGAGCTTGCGCCGTGCAGAACTATCGGGAAGTTGGGAAGGCGTTTGGATACCTCCTCCAAGATATCGAAGCGAAGCTGAGCATTACCCTTGAATTTAAAGGCACCGTGACTTGTTCCGATAGCAATAGCCAAAGAGTCCACGTTGGTTTTTGCGACAAACTCCTCTACCTCATCGGGATCCGTAAATTGCGAACGATCGTTGACAACGTGTTCTTCGATTCCGGCGAGCTTTCCAAGCTCGGCTTCGACAACAACGCCGTGATCGTGTGCATACTCTACAACCTTTTTGGATAAAGCAATGTTGTCGGAAAATGGAAGGTGGCTTGCATCAATCATTACCGAAGTAAATCCGTCATCCACACATGCCTTGCAAATCTCGAAAGTATCACCGTGATCGAGGTGCATCGCCAATGGTAACTCGGGTGCATCGATTACCGCGGCTTCAATCAGCTTCTTCAAATAAATTATGTTCGCGTACTTCCTTGCGCCCTGACTGATTTGAAGTATCAACGGCGAACGTGTCCTTTTACCCGCCGCAATGATTCCCTGAATGGTTTCCATGTTGTTTACGTTGAACGCTCCGATGGCATAGTGACCCTGATATGCTTTTTTGAACATCTCGGTTGTTGTTACAAGTGGCATTTTCATTACCTCCGTAAATAATTATTGTAAACTTATTAATTTTGTTGTCAAAATCTGCGTTATGCTGTATAATATACTCAGGCTTGCCGAATAATTCAATGTTTGGACGGGAAGTTTGAGATTAAGCATTAGTACTATCGGATTGATACCAATGCTTGTATTATGCACAACTGCATCGGTATTAACACCATACTATTTTATCACATCGGAATAGTAAAGTAAAGGAAATATAGCCCGCGTTTGCGCACTATTTTAAAATAAATGAGTGTTTGTTCATATTTTTTGTGCAAAAGGGCAATCTGTTACAGACAAGGAGGAAATTTTATGAATAAAGTAAGAATAGGCATCAACGGATTCGGACGTATCGGACGTTTGGTATTGAGACATTGTACAAAGAGAGATGACGTTGAGGTTGTGGCAATTAACGCGCCGGGTTTTTCCGAGCTTGAGTATGCTTGCTACATTTTTAAATACGACACAGTACACGGACATTTTGACGGAGAGGTCGAGCCTTGCGAAGGCGGCATAAAGGTAAACGGCAAGAAGATTGCCGTATACAAGGATACGGTCCCCGAGAACGTGCCGTGGAAGGATCACAATGTAGATGTCGTTGTCGATTCATCGGGAGTATTTACGACTATCGAGGCTGCATCGGCTCACTTTAAAAGCGGTGCCAAAAAGGTCGTAATTACCGCACCCAGCAAGGACGCGCCCATGTACGTCATGGGAGTTAACGACAAGGATTACAAGGGAGAGCTGGTGGTGAGCAATGCAAGCTGCACGACCAACTGTCTTGCACCTCTTGCAAAGATTATCAACGACAAATTCGGTATCGAAAGCGGATTGATGACCACGATTCACAGTATGACCGCCAAGCAAAAGACCGTAGACGGTGGCAGCAGGAAGGATTGGAGAGGAGGCAGAGCTGCTTCCGGCAACATTATTCCCAGCACCACGGGAGCTGCCGAGGCTGTGGGAAAGGTAATACCGCAACTCAACGGCAAGCTGACGGGAATGAGCTTCAGGGTTCCGCTTCTGGATGTTTCGGTTGTGGACTTAACGGTTAATTTGGCAAAGCCCACCTCCTATGAGGAGATCAAGGCTGAAGTTAAGCGTGCCAGTGAAAACGAGATGAAGGGTATTGTCGGATATACGGAAGACGCCGTCGTAAGTAGCGATTTTACGGGAGATGCACGTACCTGCATATTCGATGCAAGCGCGGGCATTATGCTCACACCTACTTTTGTTAAGCTCGTGAGCTGGTACGATAATGAGATGGGATATTCAAGCAAGGTCGTGGATCTTGTTGCCCACATTATGAACCACAACGCATAAGGAGCAAAGGCAACCATGCAATGGTGCATTGAGCTTTGCGCGGGATAGGTATGACAGGATCGGCAAGCGACATGGTCTTATGCAAGTCAATTAATTAAAGTGGCTTCTGCTTATTTATTAAGGCACGTATTTGCATGTACGGCATGTAAAAATTATGCCGAGTACGGGTTTATTTTCAATTGGTATGCACACACCTTGTGTTGGCAAAAGCCCTCGAGTGATTCGAGGGCTTTTATGTGTGTCACGCTTGTGCCGATCCTTGCCTAGCTTTGACGACTTCGCGGTTTACGCGTGCCGTTCTTTCCGAAAACTATCGAGTTTATAGGATAAGTATGAAATCTGTGCAAGTCAATTGCCTTATATGCGCACGGCTATTGCTTATGCATATAGAATAAGAGCTATCCCGACCTTGGTTTCGATGATGGAGGTACCGACTGAATTGATAATAAACGCATCGCAGACTGATAGTCCTCGATGGTGGCTATACGTTAGCTTCAATCTATACTGTCGTCGGGCTTAAGCATACGGATTGAGATGGAGATATCCTGACCGTTGTACTGGCAATTATACGAGTCCTCGAGAAGGAAATTATCCGGTGTTGAATTAAGCGGTCTTAAGCGGTGATTGAAGGTATATGCGCTCAAAATCGTACTTGTAATTATCATCGGATGTGACTTAACGGCTTCGGCTTTTGCGCATCCCGCCCGATATATTCTAAGAAATTTCGCAATTGCGTTTTCAAGCTGGTCGAAGCTATTATTTTCTTGCATTTCCTCCTGATTGTTGAGAGCGTGCTCAGACGTCAGGGCATGGCTCACTATGTTTCTAAGGTTTCCTATCTCGTAATAGGCGAAGAACATCTCATACAGCATATCGGTGTCGTCAATCGAGCTATAGGCATTACAAAGTTCCGAATATTCTCCGTGTAGCTGAGCAACACGTGCTTTTGCGAAATCACGTGAGATATTCTCCTTCGACTGTCGATTATTGATCACGTTCCTACCGTACGATTTAATGAAGTAATGATCGGGATCATTAAATGCGTATCTACACCTCGGTATTTCGTTCCAGTAATTGATGTTCCAATTCTCAAGCGCGAGGTCAATGTCATGCTTGTCCTTTGCGTAGTAATATATTCCTCTGCTAACCATATCCGCAGGAACAAGCGATTCTATCATTGTGAGTGCCTGTTGGTAGAAGTGCTTCCTTAACGCCCAACCAATAAGCTCGGGAATACTCATATTCTCGCTTTCAAGTAAAGCCCCGTAATCCTTCTGTATGCCCTTTTTGAGAATCACGAAAAGAGCGGAGTCATTGTCGCCGAGTTTCATCGGGTCGAAATTATTGAATATCCTTTTTAGTGCCTGTATTCCGTATGTTAGGTCATTTGTATTGCACAGAGATACGCCTGTATCGACATATTTCATCGCATTCAGTAAGTTTAGCACCGACTTATCCTTGATATCATGTGAACGGCAATATTCGTCAAGCATCTCGACCTTTCCGTAATTCACAAACGCCTGCATTCCGGCAAGTAAAATCTCTACGTCATAACGGCGGATCTCGTCATCTATTGAATGAAGGAAGCCTTCCTCAACCGTCCGTGTATGTATCACGGTCTTTATTCCGAAGCGGACGTCTGCACTGTTTACCATCGAAAGCATTGACCACATCATATAGCTGTCGGCTTTATCCATTCCCCTTAGATCGATATGTATATTCACTTCGCTTTTGCCGTTATCGGTAAGCGAGTCTACAATATTTACCATGTCATCCACGGCAAAATAACCCTTCGCATCCTTCTCTATCGAAACAAATCTGATTGTGACATCGCTGTTCCCCTTGAGCGGTCGCATTTTAAGTGCGGAATCCATGTTCATATACATCATATGCTTAAGCCAGCGGACTTCGCGGTTGTCAGAAAGCTTTGCGGCAACTGATTTGAACTTGTTATATGCGATCGGATTCGTTGAAGCTTCGTAAAAAAAACCGTCGCGACCTCTCATAAGCTCGCGTCTCATCATGTTTCCGAGCATCTCGCGTTTCTCTTTAGAAGCATAAAAAATAATATCGTTGGCTTCGATGTCGAGTTTGTTCAGGTACTGTGACAGTCGGTAACACAGGAAGTCGTATTCCGTGGAATCCTTAATATCCGTGCAGGTATTAAGATTGAAGTCTCCGAGATATCGATCTGCGTCGTTGTGCAGTCCTGCCGCTTCCGACGGACCCAATACAACAATTTCGTCTATCAGGTGTTCGGAAAGGATATACTTTGCTCCTGCTTCCGAGCTTGAAATTCCCGTGCAGAAGCTAACCTCGTCACGGTTGCTATTGCAACAGTAATACTCGGTGTTCAAATGATCTTTGGTATATCCGAGCGTTGTTATGAGTATATTGCGTTCCCTGTTTAAAGAGCTAAGTTTTCTGCAATCTTCACTCACTTACTAATCCTCCTACTATTTTTTTCTTATACCTTATGTGAAGCATAAGCATCTTGACTATCTGCGAAACAAACATACCGCACCATATGCCCCATACTCCTGCGTTAAAAACATATACGGCAACAAAATTCACAAGCGTGTTTACCAGCGTCACCGAGATTAT
The DNA here is from genome assembly GCA_028703495.1 of Clostridia bacterium. GTDB lineage: Bacteria > Bacillota > Clostridia > Christensenellales > CAG-314 > JAQVMT01. Next base: position 30,885 of record JAQVMT010000007.1, read on the forward strand.
CGATGCAATCATCGTGTAGCGTACATCCCCGACTCCTTGAAAAATTCCCGAATATATTATCTGTGCCGTTTGAATCGGAGAAATAAGTCCGATAATAATACAAGAGATCGCACCCATGGTGATAAAAGTATCATTGTCACCGAAAAAGCTGTAATAGGGTTTACCGAGTACTATAAACGCCGCCGAAAGTACAATCGATGCAATCGCTCCGAACTTTAATATCTGTTTCGAGTATGACTTAATCTCCTCTGTATTTCCCGCTCCGAAGCTCTTTCCAACCAGTGCAACCGCCGCAGTTTGCATTCCGCTTCCGAGCGCAAAGTTGACATTAAGCAGATGCATTCCGATAGAGTACACCGACATCGAGAGCGAGCCTGTTCGTGCGGCTATCATGCCTGAAATAAGGAAGCCGACTCTTGTAAGGAGATTTTCCAAGACGATTTTGCGCAGCATCTCCCACATTTCTAACACGCACCGCATTGTAAGCTTAAGCTTTTGCTTTATGTAGTAGAAGATACTTATATAGAATGACTTTTTGATAATAAATACAAAGCAGATGAACATAGCTACTATCGTTCCGCCAACAGTTGCGAGTGCTGCGCCCTTTATTCCTAGAGCAGGAGCACCCCAATGTCCTTCGATTAACATATAATTTAGCACAATATTAACTGCACAGGAGGCAATGTTTGATACAAGCGTAAGCTTTGTGTATCCGCAACCGCGTAATGAGGCGTTTATTACCATAAATATGACATTGAACAGTATTCCGCCCGCGACTATTCTGAAATAGGCCACCGAATCTGCCATGGTATCAGGCTGGTTGCTACAGATTTTCATTATCGGTTCAGCAAAAACTATGCATAAACCACCGATGATAAGTCCAAGGATAAACACGCCGACAAGGGCGGTTGCAAGTATACGGTTGGCGCCATCTCTGTCGCCCTTTCCGAAATATCTTGCGGTGAGAGACGACACGGTTGTGTTGATTGCGAAAAAAATACAGAGAATGAACAGCCTTGGCTGATTTGTTACCGATACTGCCGAAATCGCGGCGATACCAAGCGAAGACACCATCTTGGAATCAATCATCGATGTCATGGTTGTCAAAAGCGATTCCAACACGGCAGGAATCGATATTCTCAGTATTTCTTTGCGACGAGGCGTCATTCCCTCTCCTTGTTATGCTTATCTCATGTACTATTCTCGCATTATACCATATCAATATACCATTGTAAAAAGTTTTTAGCGAAAGTACGATTCTGCATTTTCGTCAGGAGGAGCCGCGATGAAATAAGACGGTGTTGTTTGTGCATATCAAAAGTCACGGGATTGGCAGCAGTGTGTTTTATAAACATACATAACGCTGTTGTTTTATTACACTGGTGAAAGGTCGCGTCTAATTGCCTTTACGGCAGTTTTGATTAAAATTGCATAATTACTATGCACTAGTCAAAAGTTACGTCACAAAACACATAATACTCTATATCCTTAACCCAATAGGGATTAACGGTGGTAAATGCCTGCCAATTAAGGCCTATTTTCTTATGGAACACGCCGTATAGGTCGAGGAAGTCGCAATTATATCTTTTTTCCGCTTCTATCGCTTCATAAACTATGGAGCGGATATGGTTTTGAAGCTCGATTGATTTATCGCTTCTGACGTTGACTTTATCCCTGTCGGTTAAGTCTATCGGAGTACCGATATCGTCGGTTTTAAGGCGTTGTACCTTCATACTAATGGAGATATCCATATAGGGTTTTGCCTGCGTATTATTGCAACACGCAGAAGCAACCGCGGAAAAATCATTTGATTTGACGCCGTTTTCAATGAAATAAGGTTGCATATCCACCGAGCATTCTATGGAACCTACTCCGGATATACTAGGAAAATTCTCGCTTTTGAGGGTTTCGTTTATAGTAAAGCTATGAAATACATTTTTTTCGATAAGTATTACCGAAGCGTCTGTTTCCTCCTTTTCTAAGGTTGCAACATATTTCCCATTATCGAAAACCAATATTTCGCTGTAATCGAAAATTCCGCCGACCTGATCGGATTGAGAGGAATTTTTGGACTGATCGCCTTTTTCCTCTTTAAACTTGATGTATGGCAAAATAGAAGCTCCGGTCGGGCTTGCCTGTGCCTTTGTGAACTGCAGAAGGCTTACGGAGATTTTGCCTGTGCTTTTGTGTTGAGTGAGCAAAGTGTTTTGCAAAGCCGAGCTTATGCTCGAATCGAAAGGGACTTGTGCTTTAAGAAAATCCGCCGCCTTTCCCTTGCAGGCGGCAATGACGGTAACATCGTTAAATGCATCGGAGTGCGAAAAGTATGACAAAATCGATCGAACGTTATGCTCCTTGACGGTTTGTTCGCCCAATACGATGGTACTGCACTGTCCCAGCGAAGGTGTGTGCCCCGATTCATTGTAAACCTGTCGAACGGCAAGCCCTAAGGTCTCGCCCACGCAGGTGATAACCTTGCTTCCGAGTCCGGTTTGCGAATCCGAACTCGATGCGTAAGTTGCGGATTCAACGGTAAGAGAGTATCCCTCCTCAACGGCGTCGATACCTACTCCCAAAATTATCATTCTGTTGGATAGTGGAACATTCTTGTATTGCATTCCCAAGAATATCAAAAAGAAAATTCCTAAAAGCACAAATGCTATTTTCTTGAAAGCGAACATATATACTCCTAAATAGCGTTAGATTTGAGTATTTTGGCTAGCAGTCCCAAAGACTAATTACCAAAAGGCTACCGACGAAATTACTCAAAAGCGGTAAAAAAGCTTAGATTTTGCATTCCGTTGTCATTGTAAAGGTCAAGCCGATTATTGCTCGTCCCTAAGGTGTTATTACAAGCGAACTAATTAGGGCTCGGAAAGGTTTTCGGCGGTGCAATCGGCTTTACAGACGACGGTATCAGAGAGCTTGACCGTTGAAACGGATATGTCGTATGTGTTTCCGAAAAGAGGATAACTGCAGAGAAGCTTTTTTGGTATTCTACGATACCTTCGAGTGGCTAAAAAGCTAAGCAAAGGAAGACAAAGAGGCAGCAGTATCGTAAAAATATATATAATGTACTTGCCGAAGCCAACGACCAAATAATGGTTAACGGCTTGTTGAAAGGGCATAATAATGGGAATTACCAACGACAAAGCCGCAATAACCAGCCCCATATAGTTCACTCGATTTTTCCCCTTGACGTTTAGGAAAGTAGCAAGGCTGGAGGAAGAGCAATAAAGCGTGACGGTGATCTTAATAAACACGCTGAAAAGCCAAAGCACGAGTGCAATCCATTCGATTCTCCCCTTGGAGGTGTCTGTAATAACGAATTGGCTGATTTTGGCAAAGGCGATATCCTGCATCCAAGATATATTTCCGAAAATACCCGTAAACGATACAACGAGGGCGGTTGTTAGTATAGCGCAAGAGCCGAACGAAACCAAAGGCGATAGAAAGAGCCTTTTTTTAACCTGAATTCTGTCGAGGAGCAAAGCTAAGAAAAGATAATCCGAAAACCAAAAGCCGTTGCACAGGCTTGAGTAGGCTACCGGGCGAAAGCCATATTCCAACACAGGGAGTAGATTTAAGGTCTCAACCTCTGGGAAGCTTAAGGCTACTAGCAAAATTGCCGCAAGCGCAATCGGTACGAACAACAGCTCCGTCATTCGGGCAATATTGCGGAAGCCCTTATTAATCGAATAGAAGGCAAACGCAAAAATAGGGACGGTGTATGCGATCCAGTTTGTGGAGATGGTAAGCACCGAACTAAACAACTCAAGGCTTTGAGAGAGTTGACATAGTAACCGTGTCAAAAAGAACACGAAGGAGATGAAAAAAATGATCTTTGAGCCAACCTTTCCGACCGTTAGCGTGAGTATTCTATTCAATGAGAGCGAGCTTTTATTGAGCTTGATTGCCCAAAGAGTAAACGATAGCAAGATGAAGTCCACTGCAAACAGCAAAAGACAGGACAGCCAGGCATCTCTTTGTGCGAAGGCAGAAAGATAAGCGGGAAGTGTCATGAACTTTCCGCCCATTGTTACGATGAAAATAAGCAATGCAAATTGCGTTGTCTTTATAGATTGATTCATAATATTACTCACTCGTAGGGGTATATCGATTCATTTGGAATCCAAAAATTACGTTGTTGGTACAGCAGATTATACTCATTTCAAAGTAGAATGCCGTCGAACGCCAAGCGGCGGTTTTAACGAGATATTACTTTTTCCTCGTGACATTTTTCAGCTGTAGGCAATAGGGGCGTTTGTTCATTTGCGATAGAGGTTTTTTGATGACTGCATCCTGTCTGTCATGTGGAATCGAAGGAGCAAACGGTGCGAAGTAGGGAGTATTGAAGCTTTGCAGGCTGATTAAATAGCTTAGAATAAACAGCGTAAGGATCATTATGCCGAACAAGCCGGCAATACCTCCGATAATGGTAACAAGCAGACGGAGAAGGGTGAAAAGCACGGTATTATCGGGCATAGCGTACAGCCCGATACCGCTCATCGCACCGATAACGACGGCAGGTGCGCCCAAAAGGCCTGCCTTGACTGCTGCATCGCCCAAAACTACCGCACCGACGACCGAGAGCGAAAGCCCCGCAAATCGAGGCATACGCGTGTTGGACTCTCTGAGCAGGTCGAAAAGCAGCAATACCAAAATCATCTCCGCCAAGGGTGCCAAGGATATATTTTTGGTGGAGTTTATTATCGTTATCAGAAACTTAAGCGGTATAATCTGATAATTATAGAGCTGCAGGGAAACGTAAATTCCGGGAATGATTATCGAGCTTACTACCGAAATGAGTCGAATTATTCTCAAAAAGGAGCCTATTTCGGGCGCATCGTAGTAATCGTCGGGAGCTTGTAAATCCTCTATGAATAGGTAAGGTACGGTCAATACTATTGGACTGCCGTCAACAATTACGGCGACTCTGCCTTCGAGAAGCTTTGACGTGACAATATCGGGTTTTTCGCAGCTTCCTACCATTTTAAAGAGGGTATTTTTGCGATTATCAAGGAATTTTGCGACGTAACTGCTGTCCAAGATACCATCCATGTCGATCGAATTAATTATTTTTACCACTTCGTTGACGACTTTTTGTTTTGCAATATCCTTAAGATAGCAAACGCAAACTGTCGTTTTGGTATGTCTTCCGACCTCGAGCAGTTTGATAGTAAATGCATCGGTCCGCAGTCTTTTGCGAATAAGAGATAGATTGATTTTGAAGCTCTCCACGAAGCCTTCTCGCGGACCTTTGATAACGCTGCTTGTGGGGGGTTCGACAACGGCGCGTGTTTGGATTTTCTGTGTATCTACGACGACGGCGGTAATGGCACGGACAGGCATAGTTTTCTTGCTGTAATACCTAACGGAGGAATAGGGCTTCGTAGCTTTGTTTTTGCCGTCCAAAAATACGACTGTATAGCCCGTAAGGTACTTGAGTTTTATTTCGTCGATATTGTGAAGAAGCTCACATGTTGCGCCTGCAACCGTCGTTTCCATAAGCTCGTCATAATTCTTCGGCATATTTTTCGCCGAAATCAAATTATCGGTAATAAACTCCGAAAGAGCATCGGCATCGGTAAGGCTGTCCATAAAGAATAAATGGATATATTCGCCCTTGATGTCAATGGTTCGATGCTTAAGCTCCATATCATAACTCATTATCGCTTCAAAAAATTCGTAATCCTTCATAGCCGTAGTATTAGTATTTATTTGCAAAAAATACCGATATTTGACCTAGTCAATCTCGGCATATTTCATTAATTCATTTTTGCAGCAAACGGCATACAAATTGGATGGATTTTCTTTAACGAGGTAGGTCAATTTACGAGTTTTGTTTGTAGTAGAAGGCGTGTTCAGACTAGCGTTAAAACGCCATCCTTCGGCTGATTCGTCTAACCGCGTTGTTCGTCGGTTAATTATTGAAGGCATTCGCCCTCCTCGCGCCTTATTATCCGAAAAGCATCTCAAAACCTGACGATTTCAAATGGTGTGAACACGATCAAACAAAGGACGAAAAAAGCTAAGGGTCAAGCCAGCAAGGCTTTGTCCTCGTATGTGACGTATAGACAGAAAAAAGTTAAAAGCCTTGACTTACACACCTTGGATAAATAAACAGGAGAAAAGAGTCTATTTTGGATTATTATGACATATCATATAAATATGAAAGTGCCGTATTTGTTTAGAAACAGTTATTTTATATTGCAATCGGGACTGCGCAGGAATCGCAAAAGCTGCTTTTTGATTTGCGCGTTTGCCCTTATCGGAATGATATTGGGCGCAATTTTTAGTAAAAAGCTTTGCGCCATCGAATGGTTTACATACAAAAACGCCGAATGGTTTTGCATGGTTATGGCGACAGACGGCGCGGTGAAGCTGATACTGCGACTTTTCTGGTCGGGCTTGAAAGCACTATTGATTATCTGCGTGGCGGGTTGCGTCAAGCAGCTTTTCTTTGTTTACTATCTAACCGTTTTGTTACGATTTATGTCGATGTGTGTGGCGTTGGCTGTTCTTATTGCCGAGCTTGGCGTGGTCGGCGTGCTTTATCTAACGGTTTTCATAGTTTTTCAGCTTCTTTGGTTGGCACTTGTCATCGTCTTGTATGTATTGCAAAACGAAACGCACCTATGTGTTGGCAGAATCAGTCGTGAGCTTTTGATGATGAATTTTAAATACCTCATTGCAATAGCCATCTTGCTTGTGGCTGTATCGCTTGTATGCGGCGTGCTGATAATTGTAATCGTGTCTCCTCTGGCTTGCTTTGTATAGCTTAAACCGATAAGCCTTGCGGGCATATGCTATCTTGTTTTCTTGACTACTTGCTTTATACAACTTAAGCCGATTAAGCGTTCTCATGTATTTGTAAGCATGGTTTTTTGCTCATTCCTTGTTATCTTTTTCTTTGTCGATTGTACGTTTTCGGGCTTTGTGATTATTGCTTCCGCTCAATCTTGCTTTCATATTGCAAGGGCGAATTAATGGCGGTTGTTACTAAACAAAGCATATGCTTTTATTCGAGTAATCCTTTACCACTATCTCACCCGACCTTGAAGCAACTGCTATACTATTATCTCTTAACCTGACCTTCAAGCAACAGCGATACTATTATCTCTTGACCCGACCTTGAAGCAACAGCGGTGCGCCACATAATTTACGCACTGCCGCCGAGGAATAGAAACCCCCGTTATGCTCATTCTAATAACCTAAGGAACCACACGTCAACCGATACCGCGAATCGAAGCCGGTTGGCGGCTGTTCCCGATTTGTGTTATCGAAATACACGGAGGGTATATTAAATGAAAAAACTAGTTATATTATTTGCGGTTCTATTGATAGCTGTGACCGTTCAATCGTTTGATTTTTCACAAGGCAAGGTGCAGGCAAGTATTTATTCGATATGCAGTGAAAGCGAATCCGTCGTGCAAACCGTTGCCTCGACCGATACAAGTTCCGCTCTGCTGTCGCACGCAAAGAGCGGCTTATTAATATCTGACAATGGTCAAGTTTTATATGAAAAGGATATGCATGCAAGGCGTCCTATAGCCAGTATGGTAAAGATAATGACTCTGACCTTGATTTTCGAAGCGATTGAAGAGGGGAAATTAAGCCTTGACGATTTGGTTACCGCAAGCGAAAACGCATCGAGCATGGGCGGTTCGCAGGCATTTTTGGATGCGAACGGCACATATAAGGCAGATGCCCTGATAAAGAGCATTGTTGTTGCCTCGGCAAACGACAGCTGTGTTGCTATGGCGGAGCATCTTTGCGGAAGCGTAACACTGTTTGTCGAGAGAATGAACGAAAAGGCGCTTGAACTTAAAATGAAGGACACAAACTTTGCAAACTGCACGGGATTGCCCGACAGCACGCAGTATTCTTCGGCTTACGATGCCGCTTTAATGACCATCGAGCTGTGCAAGCATAAGAAATTCTTCGACTACAGCAAGATATGGATGGAAGATATGGTCCACAACGACGGGAGAATCACGACTTTAACCAACACTAATAAATTAGTGAGGTTTTATCAGGGTTGCGAGGGCGGAAAGACGGGGTATACAGCCGAAGCCGGACATTGTGTGAGTGCTATTGCCGGACGAAATAATATGAGGTTGATTGCCGTAGTACTCGGCGGAGAGGATTCAAAGAGTAGGTTCGCAGATGCCAGCGGGCTGCTTAATTACGGATTCGGAGCATTCGAAAACAAGACTATGCTCAGTTGCGGTCAAGCCGTGGGTAGCGCAAAGGTTAAAAACGGCAAGATCGAAACGGTGGAAGTGATTGCGGACGGCGTTTTAAATCTATTTGGCGAAAGAGGCAAGCTAAACGGCGAAACCAAGGTGGAATACGAAGCTACCGTCAAGGCTCCCGTCAAAAAGGGTGACGTTTTGGGAAAGGCATATTTGGTCAGCAACGGAAAAACGATTGCAAGCTTGGACCTTGTTGCGGCATCTGATGTATCTAAATTATCAATATGGGACAGCATACGCAAAGCGGTTACGGGAAAGTAATATATAAGTAGATTGAAGTTTATGAAATTATTTTCATAAGATGTCGATATAATTGACAAATTTTGCGAATATTGCTTGCACATTGATTTCTGTTGTGCTATAATAATCAAACAGTATTAAGTTGAAAGGAGGGCAATATGAACAAAAAAACAAAGACTATTCTATTTAGTTGCATAGGAGTAGTGGTTGTCGCGGCGGTTGTTGTGACGCTAGTACTTACGCTTGGAGGGGGAAGCGATGAGCTAAAGCCTATTGATACTTCCACGATGTACGATGATGCCGTATTTGAAAGCGCGGCCACACAGGAGGAAACGACTGCTTTATTTGATGCGGCAACGCAAAGAGGAACGCTTGCCGACGGAACCGTTGAGGAAGCGTTGACATGGGACCTTTATGAGATGAAGTTTTCATTCAACACATATATGACGGGCGGTTATTTAAAGGTGTCCGGCGACATCATTGCCAACAACGTCGATAGTTTGTCAGAGAGTCTTATGACTATGGAATCGAGCAGTGAATACGTTTACGGATCCATATCAGGCGGAAAAACCGCATCGAGCGCGTATCTTAAGGACGGATATTTCTATACCGACATTTTAGGCGCGAAGACAAAGGTCGAGTTCACGCAGGAGTATTTGAACAGCTTGATGCCGGATAATCGGAATGACATGGTGGAGACATTAGGAGAACTGCTTTCCGATTACAAAAACCTGGAAGAAAACGGTATGGTTGTCAGCATTGACACAACAGGTGACCTTATTCGCGTAAAAATTGACTTCGGCGCTGCTTTTTTCATTGATGCAGATAGTGAGGTTGACAATGTTGTTGTCAATAAGGCTTGTATGATGATGGTATTCGATAAAAGCTACAACCTTTACGGAATAAAATACGACTGTGATATTGTAGTTGACGGAATTACTGCCGTATTTAATATGGAATTGGACAGATATTTTGGTGAAATCACGTTTCCCGATTTATCTCAATGGGATGTGTAATCAAAGCGCACATATAAGGAACCACCCGAAGATAAGCATAAGCATTTTTTCACGGTAGTAATAGTTAAGGTCTTTCTTAACGATTAATGAAGGAGCGTTCGGCGCGATGCGTCGGACGCTTTCAAATTCTAAAGCTTTTTATTGATTATGGTGGAAAACGATTGTCGTATATGCAACTATTTCATATGCGAAAATATCTGGCGTTTCTATTTGTGGCAAAAATAATTACCTCAAGTCAAAATTGCAAAATAAACAGTTGCAATTTCCGTAAACTTATGCTACAATGTAGCAGGTTTTCGGAGAACAAGGTGCTGTCGCAAAGCCGTAATTGATTTGCATCCGTAGTTAAATGGATATAATATGCCCCTCCTAAGGGCAAATTGTGGGTTCGATTCCCGCCGGGTGTACCAGAAACGCAGTCGTTTTAACATTAAGCAACGACTGCTTTTTTATTGCTCTTTTTTGGATGCGTAGCAACTCCGATTCGATGCAGAAATAATTGCAGATTAAAAGCTATCGGATTATGTTTTCTGCGCTAACGCTTGAAACCATAATAAACTGCGTTTATTCCACGGTTTTATACTAAAACCGTGCTTCCGAGTTTGAAATGGTCGTCACAAATGCCTGTGAGCAAGCTCCCGAATTTGTTCCTAGATTATCTATTATGATAATGTTTAAAGCTGAAGTGGATTAGTAAAAGTCGGATTTATGGAAACTGTCATAATCTCCAATGTTTTCAAGTAAAATAAAGGGAACAGCTATAAAACGCATTGGAGGGCTATATGAAAGGAGTGGTGAATTGTCTTGTGCCGCTGGCGGCGGCGGAAATAAGTGCAAACGCAAAGATATTACAAACGGGTATAACCGAGGTGCTTACCGCCTGTGCCGACGCATACATAACGTCGGCGGAGTGTGCCGATGGTCTAGCCGAGCTTAAGGGAGTGGTTAATTTCCGTGTGCTTTGCGTATCGAGTGAGAATCTGCTTGTGAACTTTGATTACAACGCGGCTTTCTCAGGCAGTGTGGAAAGCGATATAATTAAGGAGAACGGACTAATCGAGGCTTCTGTCGAGGTAAAAAACGTGAATGCTACGCTTTCGTCTAACGAAATAGCTATGGAAGCGGTGTTGATGTTGACCTCGTGCTATTACAAGGAGATGGAGCTACCCGATTCGGAGTATTCATCGGACATAATGCTGAAGCAAAAAGCCTTCAAGGTCAACCGTGCGCGTAAGATATCTCATCCTTTCGTGATAGAGGAGGAAATAACCTTGAGTAAAACGCCCGAGAGTATAATTATGCTTTCGGCGAAGGCTTGCGTGGAAAAGCAGACAGTCAATTTTGACAGCGTAGGAGTTTACGGAAAGGCTTATTTGGAGGTCTGCTACACATCCGACGGCGAACTACATTCGGAGATAATTCCCGTGGATTTCACAACCGAAATAGATCGGGTTTATCCTGATTCGGAGCTGTCTTGTTGCTTGAAAGCGGTACTGACAAAGCCACAGATAAGAATGGAAATAACCGAGGAAGGAGAAAAGAATTTGGTGTTTCGTTCGGATGCGGTAGTCGGCGGTGTATGCAAGACCGAGGAAGAAGCGCAAATTGCAACCCAAGCATTTTCGTTGACTAATATGCTGAACGTCGATTATGCCGAGCTTTGCGGCGGCGAAGAAGTCGGTTGCGGCGAGCAAGGTATATCCGCTGAAGCAATGGTGGAGGCGCAATCGCCCAAAGCCTTGATAAACAAAAGAATCAAGATAACGCAAGCCGCAGCATACGATGGAATTATACACGTAGAGGGCGAAGCTCAAGCCGACCTTCTTACCGTAACCGCGGAAAAAAGCACCGAGGAAAAAGCCGAAGCCGTCGAGGTCTATCGTAGCTATCCCGTATCTGCGCCCTTTACGGCGGACATCCCTCTGGATAGGGTAGTGCAAACCGACAAGCTTTGCACCTGCGGAATGAACTGTGAAGGTACCAACGGCAAAGCCTGCGGACTTAACGTTTGCGCATGCGGAAGCGTGAAAAATGCCGCTTTTATTGAGAAAAACAGCGAAACAAAAATAGAGTTTGACGTAAAACTGTTGCTTAATGCCTACAAACAAAAAAGTGTCAAGGCAATTCGGTCAATAGAGGTGGGTGACGAGTTGCCCGAGAGCTTCTGTACGGTGGAGGTGTATTTCGGGCGCAAAGGCGATACACTTTGGGATGTCGCAAAGGAATTGATCGTTAGTCCAAATTTGATAACCGCCTGCAATCCCGACACAAGCTTTCCTCTTAACGACGATGCCAAGATAATTGTGTATAGAGAGTTAAAGCGTTAACAATAATGCATGCAAGCATAAAAAACCGATAACCGGAATATAAGCATTACGGTTATCGGTGCAAAGGCATAAAAAATAAGCAAGCGCAGTTATCGGTAACTCGGAGCAGGTCTAAATATGCGCAGTGGTCAGTAACTCTGAGTTAGACTAAATATATGCGGTTGAGCAATTCGAGTTTACCGTCAACAAATCGTAGTGAAAATCGACGTCGGTTGCGGCTGCCTTGCCAAGAAGATAGCATACCCGTCTGCGCAAATCGGTTGCATCGGAAAGATTGCGCACAGGATAGAACAAACAGCTTCCGCTACCCGTAAGGCAAGGGGGGCGGAAGTCTTTCAATATGTCGAAGATGCGGCGCAGCTCGGGGTTGATTGACAATGCGCTGTCAAGCAGGTCGTTTCGGAGCAAATATTCGGGCATATCCTCGCCCGATTCGATGATATCCGCAAGCTCCCGATTGATTTCTGCCGCGCCTTCCACGGAGGTTAGCGGCATTTTCATATCGTCGAAGGCGCGAAAAACGTCCTTTGTGATGTTCCCTAGTTTGGGAAAGAGCAAAACGAAAGTGTAGGAACGCGGAGTTTTTAAAACACGCTCTACGTCGCCTTTTCCGACTGCAACGCAAGCACCCTTTAAAAGAATGTCCACGTCGCCGGCAAAACGGCTGTATACGCTTCGAAAGCGTTCGACACTGCATTTCAAGAGATCTGCGGCAAATTTAACGATATTTGCCATATCCGCGCTACTTCCGCCCAAGCCCGAAGCCACGGGAATATTGCGGATTAAGTCGGCTTTGACTCCCGAAATACGACAAATTCGCACTATCTCCAGGCAAAATTCCTCGAATTTGTCACTTGAATCATCCTTGGGATGCGGAAAGGTTCTCGGCAAACTCCGATCGTCTACAATAAAATTAAACTGCGTTTTATTGCCAATGTGCGAAAATGCATTTGAAGAGCTTTCCTTTGAGGAAAAATCGTATGCCTTTTCTCGTTCTATGCGCAAATCCTTTGTGTCATTGTGACTTGCGGCAATATCGTTGCATGCGCTAACTTCAAAAGAGGCTTTATTGCATAGAGCGATCGACAGACAAAGTGTATTTAACAGGTGGTAGTCGTCCTTTCTGCCGGTAACGAAAAGCGAAAGATTTAGTTTTGCATCGGTTTGATATACCTTCATAGCTCCCCTTAACCTCTTTGTTTGGCACGAGTTGTGTTTTTTTTCAAACGACATCGAAATATATGTCGATAAACATACTCAATGTCGCAAAAATGCATTATTTAAACACCATACGACAGTGTATGTGATTTTGCCCTACATATAAACAATCTCGCAAAAATGCATTTTTTAAGACTGCATACGACATCGATAATTGTTTCCGAGCATCTAAACGAGGCTGCTACAAGCAATCTATTTAAGCATAGAAACGACTTCCTTGCTTTGCTCCTTCAAGAAGTTTTGAATGTTGAAATTCTTGTTATAGAGGAAGTCCATACAATAAATCGGATGTCCGTCCTCGGCGTATTCGGTTTTGAAGCTGTCGGCGGTTTTAAGGATAATCATCGCACTGTAGCTTGAAGATGTGTTCTTTTCGATGAAGTATTGTGCGCCCTGATCCTTAAATCTGATGCTCAACCACTCATCGCGTAAGACAACCTGAATATGGATATCTCCGACGTCGCTGTAGGCATTGACGATTCTTTCAAGTAGCATTTCTTCGGTAGCCAAACATATCTTTCCGGAGGCATCCTGCGTAAAGCCCAAGTACTTGGTCAACGCTTCGATCATCGCGGTGACCGGCACGACGTTGTAGGTCGTGTTTTTGATTGTCACGTCGGCAACAATAAAGCCTGCGTGCAGAGAATCCCTAATGGACATTTCAAGGAGCTTGTCGAGCATATCGGTGCGCAAAGCTCTTTGGTTGAGTTTACCGTTTGCGTTTAACGGAAAAACGTCATATATAAAGAAGTGAGAAGGGACTTTATAAGCAGTCATATTTGCAAGCAGCATTTTCCGTAAAGCGTCCTCGTCATAAGCCTTGGTTGAATCGAGGGTGAGGCAAGCTTCCACACTTTCGCCGAAGATAGGGTGCGGTGCGCCCAAAACCTTTACCTCTCGAACGGCATCATACTTGATAATTTCCGACTCGATATCTGAAGGCGATAGGTTTTCTCCGTTTTTTATGATAATATCCTTGATCCTGCCGGATAGGTGCAGATAGCCTTCCTCATCTATGTAGCCCAAATCGCCCGTGTGCAACCATCCATCGGAGTCCACAGCCTGCTTTTCGGGCGGCAATTTATAGTAGCCGTTCATAAGGTTATAGCCTTTTAAAACGACCTCACCCACTTTTCCATAGGGCAAGAAGCCCTTTGAGGTGTCTAATATGCGCAAATCGATGTTGGGCAGGGGTTTGCCGACGGTGTAGGCGCGTTTTTCTATGCTGTCATCGCCGTTTTCGAGTGAGATAATAGGCGATGCTTCGGTCTGTCCATAGCCGCACAGGAACTTTGCGTTGACAAAAGCCATATCCAGCCGCATCATTTGGACGGGCGTCGTAAAACCGCCTCCTACAAGACACATTTTGAGCAACGCGGCGATTTTATCGAATTTAGGGTTGGAAACAAGTCCCAAATATATTATGCCCACGCTTGTCAGATCGGTAATGGAGTATTTATCCAAAAGCTCGATAATTACATTCGGACGGAGATCGGTCGGTAGGTAAACAGTTTTATAGCTTGACAAATAGGCAATCAAAGTTACCAATCCATAGCTGTGGAACAGCGGTAAGGCTATGCACATTTTATCGTTTTGGTATTTGTTCATCATCTCCAAGGCGTCGTAAGCATTGTTTAAGATGCCAAATTGGCTAAGTTGAACTGCTTTTGGCTTTGAAGTTGTGCCGGTCGTAAAAATAATTACCGTTGTTTCCTTACTGTCGTACTTGCAACACGGTATCGGCGAGGGAGCTTCTGTTATCGTTCTTTCGGCATAGTCATATCTCTGTGAATTAATATCGATAGGTGTCGATGCAAGCTCCAGCTTCCTTGCCAACGCGCTTGCGACATTTTCATCTATCTTGAGCTTTGAGTTGGAGCCGTACACTATGTATTTAACGTCGGTAAAGCTCATCAGCTCTTCGACGTCCTCGATAGCCAAGCCGTAATTCATCAGCACAGCAACACCGCCTATGCGGTTTATCGCCAAAAACGTGACGACCCAATTTAAAGAATTAAAAGCCCAAAGTGCGACATGATCGCCCTTTTTAACTCCGATATCCGCCAAATCCTTACAGCACAAGTCTACGGCATTCCTTAAACTTTTGAAGCTTAATTCCTTTCCATCGTAATTAATTGCAGATAAATCGACTTTATCATTCGGTGTATTTACGAGTAGATCGTAAAACGTATCGCTGCTTAGTTTCATATGTATTTTCTTCTCCTTTTTTCCTATCCAATAATATGTTAACCGAAGTGTTGAGTGACTTAATCAATGAGGCTAGTGTATTATCAACGGTTTATCAACGCTTGCTTCTCGGCTTCGGTCAAGAACCTCCATTCGCTTTTTTCCAAGGATCCGTCCAATGAAAGCTCGGCAAACTCCGATCTCATCAGATATGTGATTCTGTTGCGCAAGCTACCAAACATTCGCTTAATTTGGTGATACCTTCCCTCCGATAACGTAATCGCGCCGCAATACTCTGTATCGTGTGCACGCTCATCTTCGCAGAAATCGGTTTCACTTGGCTTGATAATGCTCTTATTATCACTTCCGCAAGGCTCCTCGTTGTGAGACTCGTCGATTTGCTCGATATTATCACGGGCGGGCTTATCATATCTAATCAAATCGATGCAAGCAAGCTGTTCGTGTGAAAGGGAGTCATACAACTCGGTCGGTACGGTTTGCCGAGCAGCAGTCTGCACGGCTCGCAATCTCCTCCGAGGCTTGGTGCTGGATTTGCTTATGACATCGATGTCGGATCCCATGCCAAAAATGCTTGGTTGCGTATTCCGTTCGGAAATCAAAAGTCTGACTTCCTCGGAAGTCGGCTGTCTAAGAAAGCATTCCTTTGTCTTGCCGTCTTTTAATTCCACACCGTTGCTTATGGTTGCGGCATCCTCTGCCGATAGCGGCTTTGTGCAACAATACAGATACGTTTTTGCGACGTGGCGTTTTGGCGACAAAAGCGCGTGGGCAGTCTGTCCGTCGTCGGTAATAAGCATTAGCCCTTCTGTGTCCCTGTCTAATCTACCACAGGGGAACAAGCTGCGCTTTTGCAGCTCCGACGGCAAAAGCTCCAAGACGGTTCGCCCCGAATCCTCGGTGGAGGAAACCACGCCCGCGGGCTTGTTAAGTAAAATGTAAACGAATTTTTCGTATTTTATCGTTACTCCGTCTAAAGAAACGGAATTGACTTCGGGATTTATATGAAAGCTACTGTCCGTTACACGCACACCGTCTACGGCAATGCGCCCTTCTCTGGCAGCCCTTTGACAAGTCTTCCGCGTTAATAGCTTATGCTCGGAAAAAAACAAGTCCAACCGCATCCTCTGCACCTCCAAAGTGGATTTTATACGCTCGTAAAAGAATAAAAGCGAAAAAATATAAATATGTTTATTTTTTACACCGACGCAGTGAATAGGCGTTGACAATTGACACGGATAGTGTTATAGTGTTTAATGCTATTTTTCTGCCTATCGATAACATAACAGCCAAGCGAGGAAGCCCTCGGAATGGTTTATTCGAAGACAGAATACTATATCGATTTAAATTTGTCAAGGGAAAAACAAAAATTACGGAGAATTTTACGGGCGTTTGTGAATATAGATTCGACGATTGTGAGGCTTACGGAGTAGGTGGAGCTTCGGTTGACGAGTTTCGTGAATTTCGACGGGTTTAAGAGTCCGCAATCAAGGAGACAGAGAATGGGTTTAGAGAGAGTTAAGCCGATCAAATTCGGTAGGAACGAGAGAATGTCGTTTTCCAAGACCAAAGAGGTACTGCCGTTACCCAACCTTATCGAGGTACAGAAGCATTCTTACGATATGTTTGTGAAGGAGGGAATAAGAGAGGTATTCGACGATTTTTCGCCTATTACCGATTTTAGCAACCACTTCGAGTTAAGGTTTATGGAGCATGTGCTTGAGGGCAAGCCAAAGTTTAGCGAGAGGGAGTGTCGTGAAAGGGATGCTACTTACGCATTGCCCCTCAAGATAAAGGTGCGTTTGGTGAGGAAAGACACGGGAGAAGTAACCGAACAGGAATTATTCATGGGAGATTTTCCCTTGATGACCGATAACGGAAGCTTTATTATTAACGGAGCGGAGCGTGTTGTGGTATCACAGCTTGTGCGTTCTCCCGGTGTTTATTGTGCGAAAAGGTTAGACAAGAACGGGTACGCGCTTTACGATACGACGGTAATTCCTAACAGGGGCGCGTGGTTGGAGTTTGTTCACGACCAAAACGATATACTTCACGTTCACGTTGACAGGAACAGAAAGCTTCCTGCGACGGTTTTGTTGCGCGCTATCGGAATCGGTACGGACGACAGGATAAAGGATTTGTTTTTCGAAGACGAAACGATTATTCACACTTGCGAGAAGGACTTATGCAAGAATGAAAAAGACGGTTTGGTTGAGCTATATAAAAGACTTCGTCCGGGAGAGGTTCCCACGGACGAATCCATTAAGAAGCAGCTGCACGACCTACTGTTTGATGCCAAGCGTTATGATTTGGCTAAGGTCGGAAGGCATAAATACAACAAGAAGCTATCGCTTGCCAACAGAATCAAGAGACACGTTGTTGCCGACAACGTTGTTTTACCCGACAGCGGTGAGGTTATAGCTTGTGCGGGCGATTACATTGATGACGACAAGGCGTATGAGATACAGCACAAGGGTGTCAACGTTGTTTATTTGCACAGCTCTCGTGCAGGACAAAAGGTTAAGGTTATCGGAAACAACGTTGTCGATTTGAAGTACTTCTTGAATTATTACAGTAATTTGAAGTATGGAAAGAATATATTCGAGGGCTTTGAGCCGAGAACGTTGGGTATTACGGAGTATGTCAATTACGAAGTATTAAGCGATATTCTGTCCGTTAAAAGCGAGGTCGAGGACGTAATTGCCGCGATAAAAGAGAAGCGTGATGAGCTTTCTCCCAAACACATAACGCAAGAGGACATTATTGCGACGGTCAGCTATAATTTAGGTCTCAAGCACGGCGTCGGATCGGTGGACAATATTGACCATTTGGGCAACAGGCGTGTAAGGAGCGTGGGCGAGCTACTCCAAAATCAATTTAGAGTGGGTATAGCCCGTTTGGAAAGGGTTATCAAAGAGCGTATGGCGATTCAGGAAACCGACAAGGCTACTCCTCAATCGTTAATCAACGTAAGGCCGGTGTCGAGTGCGATTAAGGAGTTTTTCGGCTCCTCACAGCTGTCGCAATTTATGGATCAAACAAATCCTATTGCCGAGCTTACGCATAAAAGGAAGCTGTCCGCATTGGGACCGGGAGGCTTGAACAGAGAGAGAGCCACCTTTGATGTTCGAGACGTTCACTATTCTCACTATGGTAGAATGTGCCCTATAGAAACGCCTGAAGGACAGAATATCGGATTGATATCTTCCTTGGCTTCGTACGCACGAATAAACGAATACGGCTTTATCGAGTCGCCCTACAGAAGGGTGGACAAGATAAACAAGGTGGTTACCAACGAGATACATTATTTGGCTGCGGACGAGGAGGACGAGTTCATCGTGGCGCAGGCAAACGAGGACTTGGACGAAAACGGCTATTTCGTCAACGAGCGTGTAACCTGCCGAAAGAGGGAGGACATAAGGGAGTTTGCCAGAGAGGACGTCGATTATATGGACGTTAGTCCTAAGCAGCTTGTATCGGTTGCGACAAGTCTTATTCCCTTCTTGGAGAACGACGATACCAACCGTGCTTTGATGGGATCAAACATGCAGCGTCAGGCAGTACCGCTGTTGGTGCCGGAGGCTCCGATTGTCGCGACGGGAATCGAGCATAGAATCGCTTACGACAGCGGTGTAATGGTGCTTAGCAACGTGGACGGAATTGTATGCAATGTTTGTGCCGGTAGCGTTTCTGTCAAGGACTTTAGCGGTGTCGTACATGAATACGCATTAAAGAAATTCACGCGAAGCAACGCGGGAACCTGCATTAACCAAAAGCCAATCGTAAACGTGGGCGATGTGGTTAAAAAGGGAGATATACTTGCCGACGGTCCAAGCACCTGCGGCGGAGAGCTTGCGCTCGGAAGGAATATCCTTATCGGCTTTATGTCATGGGAGGGATACAACTACGAGGACGCTATTTTGATTAGCGAGAAGCTTGTCAAAGAGGACGTGTTCACGACTATTCACATTGAGGAGCATGAAACCGAAACACGTGAAACGAGATTGGGATCCGAAGAAATAACGAGGGATATTCCCAATGTCGGAGACGATGCTCTTAAGGATTTGGATGAGAACGGAATTATCCGTATCGGTGCCGAGGTCAGATCGGGTGACATATTGGTTGGAAAGGTAACGCCAAAGGGCGAAACCGAGCTTACGCCCGAGGAAAGACTGTTGAGGGCTATTTTCAGTGAAAAGGCAAGAGAGGTAAGGGATACGTCGTTAAAGGTTCCCAACGGTGAGGGCGGAATCGTGGTCGACGTCAAAATCTTTACAAGGGAGAACAAGGACGAGCTGGATCCGGGCGTCAATAAGCTGGTTAGAGTTTATATCGCGCAAAAGAGGAAGGTCAGCATCGGCGATAAGATGGCGGGACGTCACGGAAACAAGGGCGTTATCAGCAGAATTTTGCCCGAGGAAGATATGCCGTTTATGGAGGACGGAACTCCTTTGCAAATCGTTTTGAATCCTTTGGGCGTTCCCAGCCGTATGAATATCGGACAGGTTTTGGAGGTTCACTTGGGACTTATCGCCAAGCTTTTGGGTTGGAAGGTAAGTACTCCCGTGTTCGATGGTGCGACAGAGCGGGACATACAAGAATTGTTCATGCAAAACGGTATTATCAATCCCGAAACAGGCAAGGTTGACGGCAAAGTCGTTCTTTACGACGGAAGAACGGGCTTGCCCTTTGAAAACAGAGTTACCGTCGGATATATGTATATGCTTAAGCTGATCCACTTGGTGGACGATAAGATTCATGCAAGAAGCACAGGTCCTTACAGCTTGGTAACACAACAGCCTCTAGGCGGTAAAGCACAGTTCGGCGGACAGCGTTTCGGAGAAATGGAGGTTTGGGCATTGGAGTCTTACGGTGCCTCCAATATACTGCAAGAGATTCTGACGGTTAAGTCGGACGATGTGGTTGGCAGAGTTAAGACCTTTGAAAGTATTATCAAGGGCAACAACGTATCGGATCCGGGAATTCCGGAGTCCTTTAAGGTGCTGATCAAGGAATTGCAGAGCTTGTGCTTGGATGTCAAGGTCTTGGGCGAGGATCACGAAGAGATTCCCGTTAAGGATTCGGGCGATGATGATATGGATGTTTTGGAATCTACTATGAGAGATACCGACAAGACTTCCGTTACCATTAAGTTTGAGGACGATGAGGAGCTTATGTCGGGCACTAAAGGATTCGGAATATTGGACGACGACGAAGGTGAGATTTCCGATTTCAATATGGATTTCTTTATGGACAACGACGACAAGTTCGGCGACGACGACGTTGCATTTAAGCTCGACAATGATGTGGAGTTGGATTTGGATAAATTCAACGCGGACAGCAAGGACGAGATCGAGGGAAGGTTTATACCCGACGACGATGACTTCGACGAGGATAAGTTCGATGATTTGGACGACTTCGACGATGATCCCGATGCAGAGGACGAGGACGACAACGACGGTGATGAGGACGAGGACGACGACGAGGAGCAGGACGACTTTTCGAACGAGTCTGAGGCAAAGATAAAGGATGACTTCGTTTTAGACTTCGAAGAAGACGACGATGACGAGGACATTACGATCGACGAGGATAAGAAGTAGGAGGTATAGATATGTTTGATTTAAGTAATTTTGATTCTATACAGATTGGAATTGCCTCTCCCGAAAAAATAAGAGAGTGGTCTTACGGTGAGGTTACCAAACCCGAAACGATAAACTACAGAACGCAAAAGCCCGAAAAAGACGGACTTTTCTGTGAAAGGATATTCGGACCGCAAAAGGACTGGGAATGTCATTGCGGTAAATATAAGAGAATAAGGAACAAAGGCATCATCTGCGATAAGTGTGGTGTTGAGGTTACCCGTGCCAAGGTCAGACGTGAAAGGATGGGACATATCGAGCTTGCGGCACCGGTATGCCACATATGGTATTTCAGAGGGGTTCCCTCGAGAATGGGCTTTTTATTGGACATGAGTCCCAAACTGCTGGAACAGGTTTTGTGCTTCAGTAGCTATGTCGTTTTGGATCCGGGCAAGACCGAATTCGTATATAAGCAGGTTTTGAGTGCGAATGAGTATAAGGATGCTTGCGAAAACAAGTACAAGGACATTCCGTTCAAGGTCGGCATGGGCGCAGAAGCGATAAAAGAATTGCTTATGGAGGTTGATCTCGAGAAGGAGAGTAACGACTTAAAAGAAATTATTCTTAAATCCACCGGACAAAAGAGAGTCAGAGCAATCAAGAGAATCGAGATTGTGGAGGCTTTCAGAAAGAGCGGAAACCGTCCCGAATGGATGATTTTGGACGTGCTTCCCGTGCTTCCGCCCGAATTAAGACCTATGGTGCAGTTGGACGGCGGAAGGTACGCGACCAGTGACCTCAACGACCTATACAGACGTGTAATTAACAGAAACAATCGGTTGAAGAAATTGATCGAAATTAACGCACCCAACCTACTCATTATCAATGAAAAGAGAATGCTGCAGGAATCGGTGGACAATCTAATCGACAACGACAGAACCAAGAGACCGCATTCCAGCAACAAGAGAGAATTGAAGAGCTTGACGGGAATGTTAAAGGGAAAGCAAGGACGTTTCAGGCAGAACCTTTTGGGAAAGCGTGTCGACTATTCCGGACGTTCGGTTATCGTCGTCGGTCCCGAATTGAAGCTTCATCAATGCGGACTTCCCAAGGAAATGGCTTTGGAGCTGTTTAAGCCCTTCGTAATGAAGAAATTGGTAGATGAAGCTATTTGCCAAAATATAAAGGGCGCAAAAAAGAAGATCGAGAGAGCGGACGACAAGGTTTGGGATATTCTTGAGGACGTAATCAAGGACCATCCCGTATTACTCAACCGTGCGCCCACGCTGCACAGATTGTCTATACAGGCGTTCGAGCCGATTTTGATTGAAGGCAGAGCAATTAAATTACATCCGTTGGTATGTACGGCGTTTAACGCTGACTTCGACGGAGACCAAATGCCCGTTCACGTTCCGTTGTCGATAGAGGCACAAACCGAGGCGCGGTATTTGATGCTTGCAAGCAATAATATCTTAAAGCTAAGCGACGGCAAACCCGTCGTAACACCTACGCAGGATATGGTTATGGGCTGTTATTATCTGACGATTTACAAGGACTCGCAAGAGGACGTAAAGCGCAGAATTAAGGATGAGGACGGAAACTTCGTTCTTAACGAGGACGGCACATTCAAGGTCAAGGAGCTGTATTATTGCTCCGAGGACGAAGCCGAAATGGCATACAACAACGGCGAGATCGACCTGCAATCCTTGGTGCATATTAGAGTATCCCGCGAGTGGACTAATCCCGAGGGTGAAAATGAAACGGTTACGGGTATTATTCTCACAACGGTCGGCAAGGTTATATTTAATCGCGCTATTCCGCAGGATTTGGGATATGTCGACAGAAGTAAGAAAGAAAATGCCATTTTGAACGAGATTGACTTCCTTGTCGGCAAAAAGCAACTCGGAAATATCGTTGAAATGTGCTATAGAGCCAAAGGTGCGTCGGGAACGGCGGAGGTTTTGGATAAGATCAAGGCTTTGGGCTTTAAATACAGTACGATCGGAGCGGTTACCGCTTCCGTATTCGATATGCACATACCCGAGGCAAAAAAAGGCATATTGAAGGATGCCGATTTCCAGGTAAGAAATATCGAGGATTTGTTCAGCAACGGTTATATTACCGATTTTGAAAGATACAGTATGGTTGTCGACGTTTGGAAAAAAGCTACAGACGATGTAACCGAGAAGCTGAAGGAGGGGCTTTCCAAGTTCAATCCTATTTATATGATGAGCAATTCGGGAGCCAGAGGTAACCTTAATCAAATGAGACAGCTTTCGGGTATGAGAGGCTTGATGACGGATCCTAAAGGTAAAACCATCGAATTGCCCGTTAAGGCGTGCTTTAGAGAGGGCTTGACAGTGCTTGAGTACTTCATCAGCTCGCACGGCGGCAGAAAGGGACTTGCCGATACGGCACTTAAGACTGCCGACTCGGGATATTTGACAAGAAGGCTTGTGGACGTTGCTCAAGATGTTACTATCAGAGAGGAGGACTGCTCGGCGGGTTCAAAGGCCAGCGGTTTGGAAATATGCGCGCTGACGGGTGACAACAAGGATGAAATAATCGAGAAACTCGGCGACAGAATTGCGGGAAAATTCACGATTGAGGATGTTGTAAATCCGCTTACGGGTGAGGTTATCGTACCCGCAGATCAAATGATTACCGACCCTAAGGCAGAGCTTATCGATAGCATCGCCCGAGAATATGCAGCTCAAACGGATACACACTACGGCGACTACAAGGTTTTGGTAAGGACGGTGCTTACCTGTAGAAGCAAGAAGGGAATCTGCGCTAAGTGCTACGGAAAGAATATGGCGACGGGCGAACCCGTTACGTTGGGCGAAGCCGTGGGAACCATTGCCGCTCAAAGTATCGGCGAACCGGGAACTCAGCTTACAATGAGAACCTTCCACACGGGCGGTGTTGCGACCAGCGATGATATTACGCAGGGTTTGCCGAGAGTCGAGGAGTTGTTCGAAAACAGACGTCCCAAGGGTGTCGCTTTGCTTTGCGAGGTCGGCGGTATGTGCTCCGTGAAGGAGATTAAGGACAAGAGAGAGGTTGTAATAACCCAGACCAACGATGTCGAGAAATCATATTCCATTCCCTACAGCGCAAAGCTAAAGGTAAAAGACGGAGAGGTTATCGAAGCAGGAACTCCTTTGACGGGCGGACCTATTTTCCCCTTGGATTTACTTCGCACACGCGGTATCAAAACCGTTCAGGAGTATTTGGTAAAGGAAGTACAAAGCGTTTACAGACTTCAGGGCATTGAGATTAACGATAAACACGTGGAGGTTATCGTGCGTCAAATGCTTAAGAAGGTTAAGGTTGAAGATGCAGGCGATACTAACTTGCTTCCCGGTGAGCTTGTAGAGCAGTATAGATTCGAGGAGGAGAACGAAAGGACGATTAATAACGGCGGCAGACCTGCCGCTGCTAAGAGGACGTTGCTCGGAATAACCAAGGCTTCCCTTGCTACAGAAAGCTTTTTGTCGGCTGCCGCATTCCAAGAAACCAGTAAGGTGTTGACGGAAGCTGCCATCAAGAGCAAAATCGATCCGCTGTTCGGATTGAAGGAAAACATTATTATCGGAAAGCTCATCAGCGCGGGAACCGGCTTCAAGAAGTATAAGAATTGCGAAGTCAAGCCCGTAATTGAAGGTGTTCAGGCTAATAGTAATTCAGGTAACGGATATTTGGACTTGGACGAGGAAGATAGGCAGAGTGATCTGTTCGATGATTCCTTCATGGAAAACGAGGATTCAGTCGAGAATGATCTGACGAACCTCAACGAGGGAATAGATAAGATATAGCCCTTTTCATTCGATTCAAGAACTAAGCGTGTAATATATTAAGTGGGGCGGAGTTGTCAGGTGCAATACCGCCCTTTCTATTTAAGCTGCTTTGAATATTTGATTGCCGATCCTTACCGGCATACAAGCTTGCGACTCTTTATATACCGTTTATTGTTTGTTTCAACAAGAATGATTTTGAATAAATGCATTGAAGATACAAAAGTAGAAGTCTATAAAAAGAATTGCAATGCGCAAATGATTATGATATAATGCTTGGGCAGATAAACAAAGGGTTTGCTTTGCGGAAATATTGAATGCACGCAGGGGGTAATTTGATGAGTAAATACGAAGATGCTAAAAAAATGATGAATGAACGTTTTGGAAAAGACAGCCTTATTGCAATTGCGACAACCGACGGCGAACGTCTATATAACCGAATGGTTGATGCTTATTATGTGGATGGAGCCTTTTACATAAGTACGTATGCGCTCTCAAATAAGGTGAGGCAAATCGAGTTGAATCCACAAGTCGCCGTATGTGCTATCGATTGGTTTAGCGGTCGCGGTACGGGAAGAAACCTTGGTTGGGTATTGAAGCCTGAAAATGCCGAGATCAGACATAAGCTACGGGAAGCATTTGTATGGTATGACGATGCAAATGATGAGCGTGATCCGAATTGTTGTATACTTGAGATTCGGCTTACGGACGGAATGTTGATTAAGGACCACCATGCAATACGATATCAAATCGATTTTGACAAACAGTCCGCGTTGTTGAGCGAGAATTGGGGAGAGTTCAAATAAACGTAATAGTTAACAAAATGCGTATAAATAACGGTATGCGTATAAATTACGGTGAATAAAGGCTACTTATTTGCCGAGTCGGAATATGCTTTGGTGAAACGGAGGGATGAAGTGAAAAATAATATCGAAATATTAGCCTTGCCAAGGAGCGAGTGGGAAGGTGCAGTTATACCCCTTGTTACCAGAAGTGACAGTTACTTTGACCTTGAAATCTGCCCGCATGATCGCGATGGGTGGACAGTCTCTTTAGTTAGAAAGAAGGTAGATGAGGAAATCATGCATACGCCAAAGGAGTATGATTTTCCTGACTCTCTGTATCAGGCACATTGGGAAAATGCGGAAGCTTATGGTGTCGTGGGCGATGACGGTGCATTGATGGCTTGCGTAGAAATATGTCCTGAGGAATGGTCGAATCGGTTGATAGTAACAGAACTCTGGGTATCGGACGAATTAAGAGGAAAGGGCATCGGAAAGCAATTGATGAATAAAGCAAAAGAAGTCGCTATCCGACAACAAAGGCGTGCAATTATATTGGAAACACAGTCGTGTAATACTAATGCAATCGGCTTTTATATTCATGAAGGCTTTGAGTTGATCGGATTTGACACGTGCTGTTATACGAACAACGATATTGGACGGCGTGAAGTAAGAATCAATTTAGGGTACTTCTTTCATCGTGAGGGACGAAGAAAATAACATACATATTATCGAGCGGTTTATATGCGCCGGCTACTGCATGTTGGATTCAGATTTATCGAGCGGAATAGGTTAATTACCGAAAGAGTACTTATTACTGCAACTCATCCAATCGCCCAAAATTCCGTGTAAGATAAACTCGAGATTTACGCAATTATTAATAAAGCAATTGAATCGACAAAGGAGTATTGTATAACGATATCAACACAACAGAATTTACGGAGGCATAAGCTATGGAATTGATTAAAGAAAAATGGGACGAACAAGATATATCGGAATTTCAGCAAACACTGGTTGCCTTAGAAGATCCCTCAAAAAGAGAATGGTCGAAAAAGCTTCTTAATACGGAGTTACCTGTATTGAGCATTAAGACCGCCGTAATGAAGGATATAACAAATCAGATATCCAAGGGCAACTATCTGTCATTCTTGGATTTAATGATTTGGGAATACTACGAAAACACAGCCGTTAACGGTATGTTGATATCCAAAATAAAGCATTTTGACACCTTCAAAAAGTATCTTGATATTTACAGCTTAAGAGCCGATAACTGGGCAACCTGCGATCTGTTGACCTTCCATATAAAAGGAAACGAGCAAAAATATATGGATTTGACAATGGAATACATTAAAAGCGAGCTCCCCTTCAGAAGAAGAATAGGAATGTATATTCTGTTTTATTTCATAGATGATGACGACTACATCTCCAAGATATTTGATTTGCTCAACTGCTTTGAAAACGAAGAAAATTATTATGTCAATATGATGAACGGCTGGCTGTTTTGCGAATGCTTTATAAAGCAAAGGGAAAAGACCTTAGCGTATTTGGATAGTAATAAGCTTAACCGCTTTACAATAAACAAGGGTATTCAAAAATGCAGAGAAAGCCGAAGAGTTAGCCCTACGGACAAGGAGATGCTCTTAAAATATAAAAAGTAATATTTTTTGGAGGACTTGTCATGGAAAATATAGTAGTAAAAGTCAAAAGAACAGACAGCAAGGTGCATTTTGAAGCGGTTTCCGATTCAAATCCGAGTATGCAAATCCCATTTGATTATGCCCCTCCGCTTGGGAGCGGATGTGGTTTTGCAGGCTTGGAGGTTCTGCTTATGAGCTTTGCCGGATGTGTAAGCACTACCACAGCCTTTCTCTTAGGCAGATTAGGAAAGCATATTTCAGCTTATACTGCCACGGCCGAGGGAGTTCGTACCGAGCACCCGCTCTCATTGAAAGAAAACAGTTTCCATATATGTGTTAAATCCGATGATGTTACGGACACGGATATGGAAAAGGTTATTAGGCAGGCAGAAGCCGTTTCCCCTGTGTGGCAGGCTGTGAAGAACAACATCATCGTGAAAACAACCTATGAGATTTCTTTGTAAAGACAAAATATATCTGAATTGGCGGTGATGTTGCTTATGGATATTATGCGCTATGTGTTGGAGTTTCTTTTGCTGATTTGGTTTTTCGGCTGTATTAAAACATACAGAATCGGGACGCGTACGTTGGTTGAAGGAATGGGAATCCACTCGGCAGAGTTTATAATGCTTGTAATATACTCGATAGGAATAGTAGTCTCTTTATTTGTTGCTTATGTCGGGCAATGGATTTTGCTCATTGTCTTATCGGCATGGTTCATTATTCAATTCTTCTGCCATTGGTACTTCACAATATTCGGGGCATCGAAAACAAAAATCGAAGGATATAACAAGTGCTTTAGAAACACGATCCATATTATTCCATTGAATGAACACAGAATTATTCCGGATCTATACCATATTGTTTTACATATGCTCATTTTATTGAATATTGTGCTGGCGGCACTTAGTCTGACCTACGCAAAATGAGTACATCCTTCACTCTATGGCATCCGATATGTTGGGAAGTCATAAATAATACTTCAAGTGCAACTCAATCTCATACTTTCCATTTCTCACAAGAGTAATTCCGAGGTTTAGATTAGTTTGGGTAAAGCAGTTAAAATAACGGAAAAGAAACGGTATAATTATTCACTAGAATGTATGTGAATGTTTAGATAAATAATTTTTGACGAGGTAAAGCAGAATGGAACAAAGACCGGTGACGACCTTATTTATGCTTATGTCCGTTGATGGAAAAATCAGCACCGGACAATCAGACAATTTAGATGTGGATTCTGATTTCCCTAAGATAGACGGTGTTAAAGAGGGGCTATATCAATACTATGATATTGAGCGGACCACCGATCTTTGGTCGATGAATTCCGGGCGAGTGCAGGCAAAGTTGGGTGTCAATGATAAAGCACTCCCCGACAAATCTCCTGTTTCGTTTGTTATTGTCGACAGTACACATTTAACAGAACGAGGTATTCGCTATTTTTGCGCTCTTTCAAAAACATTTGTACTTGTGACCACGAATTCCCACCACCCTGCCTATAACGTAGATGAAAGCAATATGCACATAATATTTCAGAAAGAGCTTAATTTAAAAGATGCTCTTATTCGTTTGAAGAAAGACTTAGGCTGCAACAGAATTACAATCCAAACGGGTGGTACTCTTAATGGATGTTTTTTGCGCGAAAAGCTATTTGATTATATTGATATTGTCGTTGCCCCGATTCTTATAGGCGGCAAGAATACGGCGACGCTGATTGACGGAAATTCTTTGACTTCTACTAAAGAATTAGACAAGCTGGGTGTATTACGGCTTGAAAGCTGCAAAGTTTTGGAAAATTCTTATATCCGACTTTCATACAAAGTTATTTCATAAATAAAGTCGGGATAATTTCGCCTATAAATTCGATATTTCATATTTATGGAATCTTTTTGGTTTGAATTTTTTATTGCTCGTAAGTAACGGCTGTTGCTTTGATCTGTGCTTTTTGTAAGATTAACCCCAAAGATCCGCTCGCCATATTCACAAAACGATTTGCTTCTTAGTATAATGATTCGTAGGAATTCTATGCTCTTGATTTTTTGTATAATAAACAATTATTATGTAGTTATCCTATTGACAAAAAGGAAAAAAGGTGCTACAATTATTCAGTTGAATATTCAACTGTTGCTAATTCAACTAAGAGGAGTTGAAAATGAATTACAATTCAATCAGCCTACTGTCGAGGTATGCCCAAGAATACGGTCACGCCCGAATTCGGGAAGCAAAAGTAACGGATACAGAGCATAAAATATGCACATTCCTTTATTTTCACGTTGATGTATATCAGGACATGATAGCGAATTCGTTGATGTTGGATAAAACTACCGTCGCCAAGGCTCTTGTTTCGCTTGAGGCGCGCGGATTAATTCTGCGGGTGCAGAACCCAGAGAATCGGCGCAAAAATGTATTATCGATCACTGATTCGGGAAAGGCAATAATTTCTGATATCGTGGGTATATATGATGAATGGCTTTTGCGTATATCCTCATGTCTTTCTGTTGAGGAGCAAAAAAACTTTGACGATTATTGCAATCGTCTGCTTGATCAAGCAAAAAAAATTAGCGAGGATAAATAAACCTGAAAGAATATAGCGGCACACCTTGCGACTGCGTGCGCCTCTCTCTTCAGTCACGTACAAGAGAGTACGCTCCTGTCGTTCATCGGCACCGGCTGTCGCAATCTGCACCACTCTCTTCTTTAAAAAATATTAGTGAAAGGAGTTAATGTATATATTTATGAGTTCATTTAAAAACTTACGTATTGTAGATAACTTTTACCAGACATCAGCATTTTTTCCAATGCCGACGGTACTTATTTCTACGCTTGCCGATGATGGAAGTACCACACTAGGTGCATATTCGTTATGCTTCCCCTACTATATTGCAGGCAAGGATTATTATGCAATGCTTCTTGAATGTCGCAATAGCTCCAATACAGCGCAAAATCTTTTGAAGCGCGGTGTTTGTGCCATTAACTTTATTGAGGATAGTAAAACGGATTTTCAGGAAGCGGTTCGTTTGGGCTTTCCCGGCGAAACCAGTGCTGAAAAAATGAAGGGATGCAAATTCGAGCTTGAAGAGGGTCAGTGTGAAGGTGTGCGTCCGTTGGTTATTAAAAAAGCATATCAGGTAATGGAGTGTACTTGGGACGACACACTTGAAAATGCATTCGAAGACAGAAAACGCACCGGTTGTTTAGATGGTATCGAACCGCCTTATCACTGCTTTAACGGTATTACAAGCAAATTCGGTTGTCACTTTATACTAAAAGTCGACAAGATATTGATGAAGGACAAATTCTACAATGCCATAATTAATGGTGTTAAGGCGTCATCATTTCCCCGTGTACCCGTGGATTACGGCTATCGTGATAGCACAAACTTCTGGTATACAAAATTCCGCCGTCCCATCGCCACAAAAATACCCGCCGCAAGAGAAGCGGATTTAACGGGTGTTGTTTATGCTGCAAACCGAATGGATGACAAAATCAAGTTCACAGAGGATGCCTGCAAGATGATGACAAAGGTGCCGCGTGTATTTCTTAAGGTCGCACTTCAGGGGTGTATTGATTGGGCGCGTGAAAACAATGTAACCTTAATAACGCCGGAGCACATGAAAATAATTAACGACAAACGGGCAAAGGAAAAGAAAAGATGAAAATATGTGTGCTCAACGGTTCTCCTAAGGGAAAGTACAGTATTACACTCCAAACGGTATTATATTTGCAGAACAAATATCCGTCCTGTAATTTTGAAATACTGAATGTGGGGCAGAAAATAAAAGCGTATGAGAAGGATATGAAAGAAGCACTTGATGCAATCGATAATGCCGAAATGCTGCTTTTTTGCTACCCTGTATACACTTTTATTGCACCGTATCAGCTTCACAGATTTATTGAGCTGCTCAAAGCATCGGGAGTAGATTTATCGGACAAGTTTGCTTGTCAGATATCAACCTCAAAGCACTTTTACGATGTAACCGCGCATGGCTATATCCGTGAAAACTGTCTGGATATGGGCATGAAATATCTTGACGGCTTATCGGCGGATATGGACGATTTGCTTTGCGAAAAAGGCCGTGCCGATGCTATTGCATTTTGGGACTATATCCTGTATTGTGCTGAAAACAATCTCTATAAGACTCTGTCGGATAAGGAGATAACTGCTCCGACAGAATATGTCGCTTCACTAGCCGAGGCACAAAAAAGTAACAGCTTCGATACAGTAATCGTCACTAACTGCATGCAAAACGACAACTCACTTTTGGCGATGATTGCGGACTTTCAAACAGCTTATCCGTATAAAACACGCATTGTAAATATTGCGGAGTATCCCTTTGCGGGTGGCTGCTTGGGTTGTTTTAACTGTGCGGTAAACGGAAAGTGTATTTACAGGGATAATTTTGATACGTTTTTGCGTGAAGATATCCAATCGGCAAATGCAATCGTTTATGCTTTTACAATCAAGGATCACTCCATGGGCGCATCCTTTAAACAATATGACGACCGACAATTTTGTAACGGTCATCGTACGGTCACTATGGGAATGCCTATGGGCTACATTATTAACGGAGATTACGAAAGCGAAGCCAACTTACGATTGATAATTGAGGGTAGATGCGAGGTAGGGCATAACTTTCTCGCGGGTTGCGCAACAGACAAAGACGGCATAGTAATGTTATCAAAAAAGCTCGAGTATGCACTTGAACACAAGTACACGCGCCCGCAAAACTTTCTCGGCGTTGGCGGAATGAAAATATTCCGTGACTTGATTTACCTGATGCGCGGACTAATGAAAGCCGATCACAAATTCTATAAAAAGCATGGTATTTACGACTTTCCGCAAAAGAAGCTCGGAACAATTTTGAAAATCCAGCTACTTGGCTTACTCGTAACAAATCCGAAAATAAAAGCCAAAATGGGTAACAAAATGAATGAGGGCATGATAGCACCATATAAAAAAGTAATAGAAAAGGAAAAGAATCGTGACATCGAATAAGCAAACCGAGCTGATGAGCAAAGCTCCTGTTACAAAAGCCATACTCAAAATGTCCATTCCTGTAGTATGCGGTATGATGGTGCAGGTGTTGTATAATCTTGTAGACACTTTTTTCATTGGAAAACTGAACGATGAAAACCAACTTGCGGCGGCAAATATCACAACACCTATATTTATGCTGATGATGGCAGTCGCCACGATTGTCAGCACCGGTGCTGCCTCGTACATATCGCGCTGTCTCGGCAAAAAGGATGACAAATCCGCAAACAGGACACTGTCAACAGGAGTTGTTATATGTACAGGTCTTGCGGTGGTAATAATGATACTGGGACTTGTTTTTATTAAGCCATTTATCACACTGCTCGGGGCAACGCCGCTTATGTATCCGTATGCGCTAAGCTACGCTTCCATAATGTTTATCGGCGCGATACCTGTTATGCTCAGCTATGCCGGTGGACAGTTGGTTCGAAGTGAGGGTGCGGTAATGCCATCTATCGTCGGTATGATGCTCGGGACTGTCATTAATGTTATTCTTGATCCGATTTTCATTTTCGGGTTAAATATGGGTATACAGGGTGCTGCGATTGCTACTGTTTTAGGTAACGTCGGTGCCATGGGGTATTATATTTGGTATTATGCATCGGGGAAGTCGCTCGTTAAGTTCAATCTTAAGGATATATGCGGAGAGAAAAAGATTTGGGGACAAACCTTTGCTATCGGCATTCCTGCCGCGTTGAGCCAATTTTTAATGAGTGCCGCATTAATTGTGTGCAACAATCTCGCCAAGCCCTATGGAGAAAACGCGGTAGCGGGAATGGGAGTTGCCGCAAAGCTTATGTATATCGGAACCTTCATTTTTATGGGATTTGCAGCAGGTTGTCAGCCGCTTGTCGGTTTTAATTTTGGCGCTAAAAACTTCCCGCGCGTAAAAGAAATAATTAAAAGCGGAATGTTAATCACCGAAGGAATAGGCATAGCACTCACTGTCTTATTTGGGGTATTTGCGTCCGGATTAGTATCAATTTTTTCGCCATTGCCAGAGGTTATTTCTGCAGGCGCTACGGTTCTATGTATTTATATGTGGTCGTTTCTAGTGCTTGGGCCACAAATGCTTGCCTCCACTACCATTCAAGCGTTTGGAAAAGCAAAGGCATCACTTATATTGTCTATTGCACGACAGGGATTGTTTTATATTCCACTTCTATTACTACTAAACAGGAACTTCTCCTTTAGTGGTTTATTATGGGCGCAACCCATAGCGGATGCCATTACTCTTGCGCTTGGATTGGTTTTGCTTGTAGTAATACTTAAAAAATGCTTTAAAAGCGTGACTTTTTCGGATGCTTCAGTTTCAACGAAAGCGGCTGTGCCAGGGCTGGTAATCACTATTAGTCGCGAATACGGAAGCGGTGGACGCGAAATAGGTGAAAAGCTTGCTGTTGTACTGGGTGTACCATATTACGATAAAAAACTCATAGATATGACGGCAAAACAAAGCGGGTTGGACAGTGAAATGATTGTCGGAATCGAAGAAAGCGTGACAGATGGATTTTCTTACAGTCCGATTACCGGCGCATATTATGCTGGTAGTATATTTGCCTATGACGATACACCGGATTCAGATAATATCTTTACTTCACAGAGTAATGTGATTACCTCACTTGCGAAGGAAGGTTCATGTGTCATAGTCGGTCGATGTGCAGATGCAGTGCTTACCGACAGGGCAAGCACCTTCAACGTCTTTATAAAGGCTTGCGCCGACAATAGAATACAACGAGTTACCGAACAATACGGACTCTCCAAACAGGATGCGCTAAGCACTATCTGCTGTGTAGATAAGGTAAGAGCAAATTATTACAAGCATTATACGGGAAAGCAATGGGGGGCTATAGACAACTACGATTTAATTCTTGACAGTGGAACGCTTGGGATCGACGGCTGTATCGACGTGATTTTAAAAGCAGTAAACGTTAATTTCCTTCAATAACCCATACGCGTAAAATACTTTTCTGCTCAGTTTTTATTCGTTTTGGAATCGTCGGCTTTGCTTTTGTCCTTAGCCAGTAGCTTAACTGCCTGATTAGTACCAGTAGCGGTGAGCCCGCTCGCCGCACCGATTATAACGGCAATAATTAAGCTTTGCGTGCCTATCATGTCGGGCGCCATGTAGTAAAACACCAAACCCATTGTGCCGCCGAGAACTGCCGCAAGAAGCGGAATGAAACGCTTGAATTTGTCGCTGTTGCCTGTTGCAGTGCTTATTATATCAATAATTGTGTATACAATTGCGGCGATTGCCGGAATTGACTGAATTTGAAAAGTGTCTGCCATATTATCTCCTGGATTTTTGCGGTGTGCACTCTGTCAAGCAGATAATCGCAAGGTTTTGGACAACCCTTTCATAGTCGAAGGGTACCCGAAATAAATTCCGCTTGCTTGCCGCATTTTGCTCTACGCATGGAATGTATTGCATTCGCTGATCAAGCTTCGCGCTCATTTTGCGATGGCAAAAAGTGCGTTAATTTTCTGACGATTCATACTACTTTTTTTGCTTATGCAAATTGCTTTGTTTCCGTTTTTTCACCGAAGCTTAGAAATTGAAGCCTCGAAGCTTCTCTGTTTTCCGGCATTTATATGTCGAATTTTTATGCATTATACCTAATGCAAATGGATTCGATTTGTTTGGCTATATTCTTCGCTATTCTTGGAGTTAGGCTTTAAAAGCTGCTTCTGTTTGTATTTTATGTTTGCTTTTTAATTGATGTTCGTTATATGCTTTAAAATAGCTTTTCATTCTTTTGAAAACAACATTTGGCAAAAATCTTTGAAAAAAACACGTAAACCTTTGGAAATCTGTTGCATTTATTGATTGAATGTGGTAAAATACTTTGGCTTGAGTAAGAAGACCAATTTTATTACTAATATGTGGGAGAAAAAGAATGCCTAATAAAAAGAGTGCCATCAAAAGAGTACGCATTACAGCAAAGCAAAAGCTTCAAAACCAAATCGTTCGCAGCCAAATGAATACGGCTGTAAAGAAATATAACGCCGCTATTTCCGAGGGTGATGTTAAACTCGCGGAATCGTTGTTGCCCGAAACCTCGAGCCTTATTGACAAAGCTGCTGCTAAGAACGTTATTCATAAGAATGCCGCCAACCACAAGAAGGCGCAGGTTGCAAGAGAGTTGTATCAGCTTCAAAACGGAATAATTGTCATAAAGCTTGATTCCAAGGCTCAAAAGCAAGCCGAGCAAAAAGCTGCGGCTCAAAGAAAAGCCGAGGAAAAGAAGGAGCATCTTGAGAAAATTAAGGCTGCTAAAGCGGAGAAGGAAGCCGCTAAGGTTGCTAAGGTTGCGAAGAAGTAGTTTTCTTGTGTCTGTATCCTAAGCGGATTTGTCCGCTGTGCTAGTGTGGCTCAGTCGGTAGAGCAGTTGATTCGTAATCAACAGGTCACCGGTTCAAATCCGGTCACTAGCTCCAAAGTCGCCCGAAATGGCTGTTCGTCGTTTCGGGCTTTTTGTGTAGGGTGAAATTATACTTATTCCGATGTCGATGACATTGCTTTATTAACTAATCGAGTATGCATATAGTTAGTACGCCTTTTAAGGTTGCAATATCTAACCAAATTAAATATTTAACGTAACGGTTTGCATATAATAATACGTCTTTTAAGGTTCATAACAGTTTTCGTTGTATATTTTTGTTTTTTATGGCATATAATTATTGGAATAAGATACGGCAAGTATTGCCCGAGGAGCGCTATGGAAGAAAAGAATCAAAATGTTAACGGGACAAACAAGATACACACTGTCAGCATCGAACAACAAAAACGCGTCAGATTGACGGGGATTACGGGTGTTGTCGCACTTACCGAGAAGGAGGCAGATTTAACGCTTTCGTTGGGCAGGCTGATTATTACGGGAAACAAGCTTACCGCCGATAAACTCGATATTGAGTCCGGGGTCCTGACCTTAACCGCCGACAGCATTTTGGGTATGCAATACCTTACCGAACGGAAAAAGTCCAAGGGTATTTTCAGGAGGCTTTGATTGCTTTGTAACAACTCATAAAAAATGCATTTTGGGTATGCAATACCTTTCGAACGGAATAAGTCCAAGTGAAATTTATGAAGAATTTTATTGCATAGTAATTACGCGGAACAAAAAAGCTTTTTGAGGAGGCGAAAGAACCGGGAGGTAAACACGGTTGATATCGAGCAACGGGCAATTCTACATTTTTTTGTTCTATGTTTTTTTGGGAATGTTGTCGGGCGCGATATACGCGATATTTCACCTCGGCATGTATTTTAAACGCTCCGAGAGGGGTATATATAAGCGCAAATGGTTTCGCATTTTGTCGGACACCATTTGTGCGATTGTTTGTTTAGCGGTTCTTTTGGGAACCAAGCTTAAGTATGTAGTAATAGATTTCAGATTGTATTCTGCGATCGGGCTGATCCTCGGAGCTTATATTTCCTATTTTTTAGCCATAAAGCCGCTTGACAAAAGGGAGTAAAATGTGTATAATACACTTTGTCGGCTGATTGTCGGCTGTATCATCGCGGCAAGGTTTGTGATCGGGAAAAAGGAAATTGGCGGTGCGTATGAAAAAGTGGAAGATTGTTGTCGTTGTGATAGCATCGGTTTTACTGTTAATACTGCTTTTTACTGCGGTTTACTATCTGTTTGTCAATAACCGACAGGCAGACGAAATTGACGGCTTGATGAGCGAGATCGAGCGTTTGACTGCCTTATACGAGGAAAAGAAGGACGTATTGGAGTTCATCAATTCGGTTGAAAGCTTGGAAGACAAGGCGCGGGAGCTGGGAATGATCGGCGAGGACGAAACCATATGGGTTTTGATGTCGAGAGAGCAATTCAAGGTCAAAATTGCCGAATTAAAGAGCAGATACGCCGAAGAATACAACGATGCTGATTATGTTGCAGAGGTCGAGAAACTCGAAGAAATCGCATATAAATTCGGACTTATCGAAGAAGGTGAGTCCATATGGGATTTGATTCGGGACAAATAATGGGGGTGTATTAGATTCGCCCGTTATGAAGGGGATAGTGTAAGCGCGTCGCAGTCCGTTGCGTTAAAGGAAATAATTAAATTTAAAAGCTAACGATAATAGATTAGCAATCGCTGCTTAATAAGCGACGTCGACCCGAAGGCACCGTACGGTCGGCAATCGGCGTCATTAGTACGGTTCAATACAGATAGAGCTTTCTGCGGCTGTCTGTGTATTTAGCGGAATACTCCTATGTTTGCGAGCAAATGCGGAAGCGTCGGGGGAAATAAATTTCATTTGCTAAACGCGTAGAAATCGTTATCAACACATGGCGGTACACGGGTGCAACTCCCGTCACCTCCACCATAGCAAGCAAATACGCACCCTATATGATAGGGCAAATCGTGTTTGCGATTGATGTATAACACTATAAAAGGAAGCAAATACGCTCCCAACGGGTTCGGATATGATGACACTCTCACCTCCACCAATAATTTGGGCATATTGCCAGCAGAACGCCGTTTGGGTTTAATCGTAAACGGCGTTTTTGCGTTAATACATATTTTTGACTTAACAGAACGTGTGTTATTACTACAGTCAATGAAGGGTATGCTTACGGGCATTGAAGCGAAAGTAATCGGTTAAGGAGAGTCATTTTTCTTGCAAAAGAGTTTTTGCACGGCAAAAGGAAATAAGGTAAAAATTATTTATGTGGTTTTGGTTGGCATTAATTGCGTTGCTTTGTTGGAGCGGTTCGGACTTATTTTGTAAAATAGGATCCAAGCCCAACGATAAATACAGCCATTTGAAGATTGTAATGGCGGTGGGAATGGTAATGGGGCTTCACGCCTGTTTCGAAATATTCGTAAACGGTGTAAGCATCACTTTTTCGGATATAGGTAAATACTTGCCCGTATCCGCGCTTTACATATCATCGATGATTTTTGGCTATGTGGCATTGCGGTACATAGAGCTATCTATATCAAGTCCGATTCAAAATACCTCGGGCGCACTAGTGGCGATACTTTGTTTCTTTATTTTGGATGAAAGATTAGTCGGTATGCAGTGGGTAGCTGTCGGCTTGGTGTGTGTCGGACTTGTCGCGCTGTCGATAGTTACTATGCGGGACGACGATGAATTGAGGCAAATGCGCCAAAGCAAAGCTAATGTGAAGTATACAAAATCCTTTATTGCTTTATTATTGCCGATATTATATTGTATTTTAGACGCAGCAGGTACGTTTGCCGACAGCATCATTATCGAAACCATGGACGAAAACACCGCAAATGTAGCGTACGAGTTGACCTTCTTGGCAATGGGCTTGGTTTGCGCCGTTTATGTGTTGCTCATAAAAAAGGAAAGGATAGTATTGAAGGCGGAATATCCCAAGGTAATCGGCGCGATTTTTGAAACGGCGGGGCAGTTCGCCTATATATTCGCGTTGTCCGCCAATTCAATCGCAACCGCTCCTATGGTGTCGGCGTATTGCGCGGTCTCGGTGCTGTGGAGTCGAATATTCCTGAAGGAAAAGCTTTCCTATAAGCAATACATATGTATAGGCGCGGTTATTGCCGGAATTATTATCCTTGGATTTTTTGAAGAATAAAAAACCGAAGTATCCTTCTTGCGATACTTCGGCAAATGGCGTGTATTTCAATTTTTTATCTGACATCTATGTTTGATTTTTCTTACGTGCAAGGTTTGGCGCGATTATAATTTATTCGGATATTTCAATGTGCCGCCCTTGCGTAATATGTATTTCGATAATCAATGCTTGAGAGTTTCGGTAACCAAGCTATTAATTGCGGCGTTGGTTTCTTCCGCCCACCAATACTCGGACATATACTCACCTGCATAGCTGCTCATAATACTTCTGTCGCCATTAAGCAGTTTATAATAGTCGCATTCAAAAGTCGAAGTATTAACAAAGCGTTGCTGACCGGAATTACCCAAGATGAAATCGATTCCTCCCTCCTCAAGTATATCGCGGAGTCTTTTATATGTCATTCGGTAGAGTGATTGTGTTGCCAGGCTGTCATCCTTATCCTCCCAAAGGTAGGACATAGCGATGCGCGAGCTGATTGTGCCGCCGTTTCTGTCCACCAGAATTGCAAGAAGCTCCTTGCATTTCAAGCTGTTAATAGGGAATACATTACCATCGATAAGCACTTCGAAGTGTGGAATGGTTTTTATATACACCTTGTTTTTGGGGGCGGGCAATATGCGCTTAGCCTTCTCGATCACGGTGGACAAAGACTCTGCGTTATACGGTTTTAACAAATAGGCGATAGCATCGACGTCGAAAGCGTCCAAGGCATATTCCGCATAGGCGGTGACGAAGACAATCTTAATGTCCGAATCGATAATTTTCAATGTTTTTGCCAGTTGCAGTCCGTTGATATCGCCCATCTGAATATCCAAGAAGGCGATGTCGATTTTGTGGGATTTGGCATATTCGATGGCTTTATCTGCATCGCAGAAAGCCATAAGAAGCTTTAAATCGGGGACTCTTTTGGAAACGTTGAGAAATCGATTGATCGCTTTCGCTTCGTCGTCCACATAGATAACGTTCATATTTCTCCTTTTGTATCGGAAGCCTCGATTCCGCATTTGGCATACGGCGATTATCCGAAAACGCAGGCAATAATTATTGTTGCGGTCAAAGCATTAATTTTGCCGTTAATTGTCATCACCTATATCGGTTGTGTCGGTGGCGGAGTTGATGACAAGACCGGGCTTCTTGTCGGGTAACGGAATTAATATCGATATGGTGGTGCCTTCTCCCGGTTCGCTGACGATTTTCATTTCGGCTTGAGCGAGGTATTTCAATCTGCTTTCGACATTGCTCAATCCTACCGACAGTAGGGACGCATAAGAGTCCGTCTGTATCTTCCGCAAGTTTTTGGTATTGAAGCCTACTCCGTCATCTTCGATGGTAATCAATACCTTATTCTTAACCTTCCGAGTCGAAAGCGTAATGGTACCTCCCTCCGGTTTTGGAAGTAATCCGTGCTTGATTGAGTTCTCAACCAAGGGCTGCAGGGACAAAGAGGGGAGGGAAAAGTCGGTGAATTTCACGTCTTCCACAAATCTGATTCTGTTTTCGAAACGCAGTTTTTCGATGTCAACGTAGTATTCGATATGCTTTAATTCATCCGAGAACAATACGGGTCTGTCATCTTGGAGCGAGTCGATTTTAACCCTCAAATAATTGGAGAAGCTTATGACGGCATCCTCGGCTTTGAGAGGATCCTCGGTAATCAAATCCGCAATCGCATTTAGCGTATTGAAAATGAAGTGAGGGCGTATTTGGCTGAGCATTACCGCAATACGGCTTTGCGCCAGCTCTTTCTGTATTTTTTCGGTATCGCGCAATTCAGCAGCGGTTTTGTTCATTGAAATCGAAAGGAAAATGACCCTTACAATGACAAAAATCGTAATGGCACACATCAAGACTATCCCCGATGGGAATAGCTCGGCAAAGTAGTTGATACCCTCCGCCGTTAACGCTCCGCCGAGAATACTTGCGGAAAGCAAAAGCCAAAAGGATCGCTTGCTGTTGTGCACAATGAAGTCGAACGTGATTCCCAGTATTCCCGTCGCGGCGAATATGCATACAGCCAAACTTATTATCGGGAGAGCGGAATATAGGTCTAATACGCCGAATATCTGAAGCAGAATTAAAACTGCTCCGCTAATCAAAGCGAGTATGGTTTCGACTCGCATAACGACGTTGATTACGCTCCTCATAGTCAAGAAGAAATATACCAGCAAGCTATACGATAAGAACATCAGCGAGAGTATTCTCAATACCATAAACAGAGTCGGATACCCTACAAGCATAGGAACGGTGGGCAGCTGCGAAAAAACGAATAAGCCGCTGAAAAACAGGATTAATCCTAACACAAGGTATTCGGGAATTACGCTTAGCTTGCGTTTTCTGTTGAATAAATAGTAAAAAATCAAAACGACCGATAACGCAATCAGAAGTATACACAACAGAAGCGAATGAAATCCCTCTCTATAGTATTCCCAGTAGAAAAGTAAAGAATATCCGTAACGGACGGACTGCAAAAAGTCAGTAAAAACAGTATCCACGGTGTCGGCTGTGTTGTATGTATATACGGTGACGACATCATCCGTTGTTATTCCCGGTGACGGGAAACAAACGAACGCCATACCCGAGGTGTTGTACATCGAATTTCCCGATGCAAAATCGTATTCGTTTATAACCGTGCCGTTTACGGCAATACTCACATACTGGTGATAAACTCTGTACATTATGCAAACGTTTACGGGGATATCCTCTGTTAGGTGAAATCGAAAATGCAAAGCAGTTTTTTCGGGACCAATATCGAAATTCATATCATCGTAACCCGTAAACTCCACATATTCAGATCCGTTAACGCTATATTCACCAATGATCTCGGGCGTGGATAGACTGGTAAACTTTGGTTGCTTCGCCACATCTTCGGATACAGTCATATCAAGCAGGCACAACGTCAGAAGGACGATAATTGCGGTAATTGCAATAACCACAATATTCAATACCCTATTAACTTTATACATACGCTATCCTCCAAGGAATGACCGAAAACAACATTGATTATGTTGGATTGTATCATAATTAGCCCCCGTTTGCAAGTAGATTAAAGAGGTTTTTTTGGTTTTTTCATTAAAACTCGCTAAATATGGGCTTTTTTCTTTTTTTCCTGTGTTTTTTTCCTAAAAAATAATGAAAATAGGGCTATTTATCTCTGTATATCAATACCTAAGTAAATCATAAAATTACTGCTTTATATAGCCGAAATTGCATCGATATACTTTTTTGCGTTCAGATACATACCCATTTTATAGGCTTGTTCCGATGAATAATAATTTAGATTTAGATAAAATCATTTTTATTCGTATCGGCAAATATTACGTTTTTGTTACGTTTCAGATGTTAGCATAATAAAGTATTAGCTGGGCATTAAGGTCAAATATTATTTGAATATTGATAATTCGGTGAGAGTATGCGTGCTTTGTGGGCATATCGACACGCCCAATTTGCCCTGCTTCTTGCATTTGTTTTTATTCCCGATGTGTAAACAGATATGGATTATCGCTTCATAGGCGGGATTTGATTGTTTTGTATCTATGCAAAATATGCCGAATAACGGAGGTATATGCTATGAGTGAGTCTAAGCTTAATTGCTTAAATGAAGTGGCATTGGAAATACATATTACCGAGGATGGAAATACGGTGCGGTATCCCAAGTTCGATGCCGAACAGTTCCGCATGTATTCCGATGATTTGGATTTGTATTTGGATGCGGGTTTGCAGGTGCATAGCCTCAACAGCGAAGCATATCGCTTCTATTACAAGGGTGCCGAGGTCGTCAAGGAGCTGGCTTTTCTAATTGTATTATGCTTTGTGTTTTCCAACGATAAAGAACCGGACGAGTTTGACTTAAAGGTATTGATACAAAACTATGAGGACAGAGACCAATAAAGCCAAACTTGAGCAGGAATCTCGCTTTTAATTTTGGCGGGGGTTTTTTATGCGGATTGTAAATCGAAGTAGCTTAGTTTTCATATTTCTAACATTATAATTATGCTCGGTATTTTTTGTAGGCAATCTTTATAATCTCGACGGTAGAACATCTTTGCTATGCACATTTTTTCCTAACTCAACTTCTCAATACACATTCTATTTATTTCTAAACCAATATAGCTGTGTTCATCAATACAATTTCTAGAATGCACGTTTGTATGTTAACATGCGGTTGCTTTGAATAACTTGTCATTTTGTAGTGCAAGTAAATTGCAAAAGGTATTTGGCGCGATTGACAATCCCAAACGGATATAGTATAATTACTCAATCGGGATACGGCAAGGGCTATGCTATGCGCAAGGGCTAAGTTTGTTTCGAGTTCGGAATACTATTGTGGCGTTTGAACGAGACGGCATATTTTATTTCGAAGATGCTTCATAATATGCGATTAATGCGAATGGATACATGAGGAGCTGAAATATCATAATATGAAGAGCATAGCAACGCTATGTGCGTGAGCTATACAGCTTTCGAACCCGAA
Organism: Clostridia bacterium; assembly: GCA_028703495.1. Taxonomy (GTDB): domain Bacteria; phylum Bacillota; class Clostridia; order Christensenellales; family CAG-314; genus JAQVMT01. The sequence goes on from JAQVMT010000007.1 coordinate 74,025, forward strand.
AGGCACCAATGAGATCTGCTTAAGCAGAGGCGAGGTATTTTACATGCTTGGCGTGTCCATTTTTGGCACAACCACATCGCGCCAAAGATAGTAGAAGCTCATAGTAAAGGTGTGGCAGCGGTACGGGCGGTTAAGCTTCAAGCAAATTCAGGCACAACCACATCGCGCCAAAGATAGTAGAAGCTCATAGTAAAGGTGTGGCAGCGGTACGGGCGGTTAAGCTTCAAGCAAATTATCGAAGAAAGTGGAAGAATGAGTGAAAAAATTGTATTGACGATAGTATTCATATTTGCTCTTATTGTAATTGCGGGGCTGGCTGTGCTTATTTCTTACGGTTCAGCGGATGCCGAGGTGGTTTTGGTAATGGCGACCTCACGCGATACAGAGTTAGGCAGCGTACTGGGCGGAGGCACATACTTAAGGGGGGACGATGTCACGCTTACGGCGATACCTGCCGATAACTGTTACTTTGTGGGGTGGTTTTTGCTCGGTATTGACTATTCCGACCCATCGAAAGCAGCATCTACTAATGAAGAATACCAATTCAGCGTGCAAAGCGGTTTCATCAGTATGGTTGCGGTATTTAAAAAGTATGCGTATCTAACGGTCATTGCGGGCGAGGGCGGAGTTGTGGATGATGTTTCGGGCTTTTACGCGCCGAACACCGAAGTGGTACTAAAAGCGATGCCTGTAATAGGATACTCGTTTGCCTGTTGGATGTTATTTGAAAACGGTTATGAAACCGAAAGTATTCCTACAGGATTTCTCAACGACAATGAACATATATATAAAGTTATGGACACGAATGTAACAATCAGAGCGATTTTCATCCAAAACAACGGCTAGAGATGGTCTGTATGAATTGACGAAGGCGTCGCAAAATTGTCGCCGTGGAGGTCAAAATGTCGGGTAAGGTTTTCTTGTTGGAAGACGATAAAAGTATTTGCGAGCTTGTGAAATGCTCCTTGGAAATGCAAGGCATCGAGATTGAGTATTTCAACACGGTAGGCGGATTCATGCGGGCATTGGAGAACGAACGTCCCGATGTTGCCGTTCTGGATATCATGCTTGAAGACGGCAACGGCTACGATGTATTGACCAAAATCAAGCATAAGTATTCCGATGTTTGCTGTATTATGCTTAGCGCATTGGGTTCTGAAACGGACATAGTCAAGGGCTTGAATCTGGGTGCGGACGATTATATTACCAAACCCTTCGGAGTTTTGGAGTTTTCGGCACGAATCAAAGTTGCATTTCGTCATACCGCATCGGCGATGTCGAGCGCGTACGGCATTGACGTGGATTCGGAGACTCACGAGGTCAAATTGAACGGGAGCTCCGTTAAACTGAACAACAAAGAATTTAGGTTGGTGTCTGTGTTTATTAACAATCCCAACAAGGTATTAAGCCGCGACTTCATTCTAAACTCTGTTTGGGGATACAGCGATGTCGAAAGTCGTACCTTGGACAATCACATTGCGAGACTTAGGCGTGCCGGCTTTACTAATATTGAAACAATCGTTGGTGTAGGCTACCGAATGGCAGACTTCAAATAGAGCTTTTTGTAATGTCAACACATAAAAATAGTGATAAATAACAAAAACCTCGGACTTATAAAAGCTTTGATGCCAAGTCAAAAAGTAAGATGTAATAAAAAATAACTAATTCGATAAAAAATGCGATAAAAAAATGGCGGACTTAATTAAGTGAATTGTTGCGCGCTTGTCTTGATCTATTAATTAATACGGAGGTCATATGCGATGATGAAAAAGAAAATATACGGGATTACTATTTCAGTTATAATTTTTGCGGTTATTGTCAATGCGTTGGTTACGGCTGCCGTTATTATGAGGAACAATGATTTGTCCGTATTGGCAGATCTTGCCGAGTTCACGGAATATATAGATTCCGAAAGGCTTGACGATAAGAATTATATGGACGCAGCAAGCAGTATTATAGGTGTGAGGTTGACCTACCTTGTGGGCAAAGTGATAGTAGTAGACAGCGGTAACGAAACGGGAATAATGTCGGGCTCGGACATTTCCCAAGCGGAGGAGAGCGGAAGCGGCAGCCTGGTGGAGGGTTATCCGACGAGAATAGCGTACTATTCCAAGCGAGTCGGCGAAGGGGTATTGCGTATTTCCATACAAACCTTGTCTTACGGAGAATGTTTCATGGCTAATCTGCCTCTGTTTTTATGGATTTTGGCATCGGTATTGGTATTGGGAATGGTCGGAGCGGGCTTTATCGTTAACTACATGGTAAGCACGGTGAAAGCCACGGTTATTGCGGCATGTACCGCCAAAAGCATCAAAAGCACGGGCGTTAAGGAGCTTGACAATATCGCCTATGTGTTGAGTGAAGAAACCTTGAAATCCGAGAAAAAATATAAACAGATGCTGGAGAACAAACGGCTGGAAAATATAGTGTTGGAAAATATGGAACACGGCATTATTATTTTCAAGAACTTTAATGAAATATTATTGATTAACCAAAGCGCGGCGGCACTGTTGGATTACGAAAAGAACGGATTGAAGAAGCTGGAGGAAGATAAGGAGCTGCTTTCGATTATTGACAAACGCGAAACTGCTTTCACGTACAGAGCGGAGAAGGATCGTGACTATGTCTATCGCTTTACCGAGTCGGAAGACAATATGGTATTGCTAATAATGGATGTTACCGAGCTGAAACGAGCCGAGCGTAGCAAAAACGAGTTTTTGGGTAATATTACCCACGAAATGAATACGCCGCTGACATCGATTATGGGCTTTGCCGAATTGATTAGGAGCGGTTTACCCGCCGAAAAGCTTGACGAAGCGGCAGGCATCATTATTAAGCAGAGCGCAAGATTGGAAAACCTGATTAAGAGTATTCTTAATTTGACAGCAATTGAGAATGACGAGCTTACTCCATACCCCGTTAATCTTTCGGATCTGATAAAGGAAGCAGTGATGAATTTTTCTGCTTATGCCGCCGAAAAAAAGGTGAGCTTGAACTGCGATGTCGAGGAGGACTTTGTGGTGTTAAGTCGACACGAAAGGCTGTTGGAGGTGATAAATAACCTGATTACCAACGCAATTCGCTATAACAAGCCTAACGGAGAAGTAAAAATTATTCTTCATGACGGCATTTTGAGAGTGGTAGACATGGGAATAGGAATCGACGAGGAGAATCTCGGCAGAGTATTCGATAGATTCTACACAGTCGACAAGTCTCACAACGGAGCCAACGGAGGCTTCGGCTTGGGGCTTGCGGTCGTAAAACGTATTTGCAGACGTGCTAATTGGGAATTGTCCGTCCAATCCGTGTTTGGCGAGGGGACGGAGTTTACCGTAAACTTCGGTCAATAATCCGCGGCGGGAAATGAGCCGAGCGGTATTTGTTCATGTCGATGTTTATAAGACGCGGAAGCTTAACGTGAAAATCTGCCGATAAAAAGCAACCATTGCCGAGCGATCGTAATACTTTCATATCGGCGATTAACGAAGACACGGAAGCTTAACGTGAAAATCTACCGATAAAAGGCAACCATTGCCGAGCGATTGTAATACTTTCATGTCGGCGATCTATCGGGTGCGGAGCATAGTTTAATTACTCCGACGAGTGTAATTGGAAAATGATCGTTTCATCGGTAAGAATTCGGAAAGGAGTCGTAATGACAAAAAGCAAACTTAAAATTGTGGGGCTTCAAAAGCTTTCGGTAATAGATTACAGCGGATATACGGCTTGTACGGTTTTTCTTGGCGGTTGCAATTTTGCCTGCCCGTTTTGTCATAACAGCGAGCTTAATGCAGACTGTGAGCAGTTGCTTTCTATTGAGGAGTTTTTCGCTTTTTTGGAGCGCAGAAAAAAGGTGTTGGATGCCGTGTGCGTTTCGGGCGGTGAGCCTTTGCTTAATCCCGATGTTACCGAATTTATATCGCGTATCAAAAGCAACGGATTCCGAGTCAAGCTGGATACAAACGGGAGCTTTCCAGATAGATTGCAGAGTCTTGTGGAAGCCAAGCTTGTGGATTACGTTGCGATGGATGTCAAAAACAGCTTGGATAAGTACGCGCAAACTGCCGGTTGCGCCATAGATACCCAAGCAATAGAAAGGTCGTTGGATTTTCTGCTTTCGTGCGTAGTGGACTTTGAGTTTAGAACGACATTGGTTAAAGAGCTTATTACCGCCGAGGACATTGATAATATTGCCCGTCGTATTCAAGGCGCAAAGCACTATTATTTGCAGAACTTCGAGGATAAGGACACCGTTCCGTATAGACTTCACGGCTTTTCCCGTGAGGAACTGAACAAGCTTTTGGAGGTAGCACGCAAGTTTGTTCCGAACGCAGAGCTTCGACTAATTTAAAACAAAGGCATTTTACGTTATTTGCGAATGAGCTTTTTCTTGCAAGTTTGTTCCGAACGCAGAGCTTCGACTAATTTGAAACAAAGGCATTTTACGTTATTTGCGAATGAGCTTTTTCTCGCTAGTTTATTCCGAGAGCAGTATTTTAGATTAAGTCAAGCCGTGAAATAAGTATGGTAATTTTTCCTGTATATCGATTCAAAATTAAAACGTCTGTTTATTAACAAATAAAAAATTTGAGATTATTTTTTATGCTTTTGCGCGTTATATATGACGTGTTTTTATTTGTGTGGCACGATTATCGCGATTTAAGCTATTACAACATCTTGTGTTTGTGTTTAAAATTAGACACAATATATGGTATTTTAATTGTAATAATGTCATATAATCGTTTGACAGAGAAAAAAATGTGTGATATCATTTATAAGCTGTAATAAACAAAAATACTAGTCGACTTTTAAATGAATAATTTTTGCCTGTGGATTTTTGGTGAATACTGGCATAAAAATCCCGATGAAAATACTCAAACAACGAGAAGTCGGTATTAATGTCAAGTGACATTAATTTCAAAGGTTAGCAGACGGATTTAAGTCGAAATGCAAACCGATGATAATTGCTCAAACAAGAAGGAAACTTGTATATATAATCGAAACCGCAACGTGTAACAAGAGAGAAATATCGACAAAGCTTGTGCGGGTGTGAGCGGTGGTTAAGGAGAAGAAAATGTATCAGGTAATAAATAGAGACGGAAAAGTAGCGCAATTTGACATAACAAAAATAGCAGAAGCAATCAAGAAGGCGTTTGAAGCGCAGAACAAGAATTATCATCCCGGCGTCATCGATTTTTTGGCGTTAAAGGTAACTGCAAATTTCGAGCCGAAGATCAAGGAAGACTTGATTACCGTTGAGGACATACAAGACAGTGTGGAGTCGGTGTTGGTGCAAGCCGGTTACGACGACGTTGCCAAGGCGTATATTTTATACCGTCGTCAAAGAGAGAAGCTACGTAGCATCAAAAGCACGATACTTGATTATAAAGAGCTTGTGGACAGCTACGTAAAGGTAACCGATTGGAGAGTTAAGGAGAATTCGACGGTAACTTATTCGGTGGGCGGACTGATATTGAGCAATTCGGGAGCGATAACGGCGAATTATTGGCTTAGTGAGATTTACGATGATGAAATTGCAAACGCACACAAGAATGCTGATATACATCTCCATGATTTATCTATGCTTACGGGATATTGTGCGGGTTGGTCGCTAAAGCAGCTTATACAGGAAGGGCTCGGCGGAGTGCCAGGCAAAATCACATCAAGTCCTGCCAGCCATTTGGCTACGCTTTGTAATCAGATGGTCAATTTCTTGGGAATTATGCAAAACGAATGGGCTGGCGCGCAGGCTTTTTCCTCGTTCGACACATACCTTGCGCCTTTTGTGAAAGCGGATAAATTGAGCTTTAGAGAAGTTAAAAAGAGCTTGGAAAGCTTTATTTTCGGTGTTAATACGCCTAGCCGCTGGGGAACTCAAGCTCCGTTTAGCAATATAACATTGGATTGGACGATACCCGCGGATTTAGTGGATGTGCCTGCGATTGTCGGCGGAAAGGAAATGGATTATACCTATGGTGACTGCAAGGAAGAAATGGATATGGTAAACAGGGCGTTTATCGAGATTATGATTGAGGGCGACGCCAACGGCAGAGGCTTCCAATATCCTATTCCCACCTATTCGATTACAAAGAATTTCGACTGGTCGGAGACCGAAAACAACAAGCTTCTTTTCGAGATGACCTCTAAATACGGTACGCCCTATTTCAGCAATTACATCAACAGCGATATGGAGCCTAACGACGTAAGAAGTATGTGCTGTCGTTTAAGATTGGATTTGAGGGAGCTTCGCAAGAAGTCGGGCGGCTTCTTCGGAAGTGGCGAAAGCACCGGCTCTGTCGGAGTGGTTACCATAAATATGCCTAGGATTGCCTATTTGTCCGATAACGAGGAGGAGTTTTTCTCGCGCTTGAATAAGATGATGGATATTTCGGCGCGTTCGCTCAAGGTCAAGAGGACAATTATAACTAAGCTTATGAACGAGGGCTTATACCCGTACACTAAAAGGTATTTGGGTACCTTCGACAACCATTTTTCCACGATAGGACTTGTGGGTATGAATGAAGCCTGCTTGAATGCAAAGTGGATTGGCATGAATTTGACTCATGAGGAAGCGCAAACCTTTACCAAGAAGGTGCTTAACCATATGAGAGAAAGATTGAGCGACTATCAGGAGCAGTACGGCGACTTGTACAATTTGGAGGCTACGCCTGCAGAGTCCACGACATATAGACTTGCAAAGCACGACAAGGCGAAGTATCCCGACATTATTACCGCGGCTGAGGACGGTGGAACGCCCTATTACACAAACAGCTCGCACCTTCCCGTAGGCTTTACCGACGATGTGTTTGCGGCTTTGGACATACAGGACGAATTGCAAACCTTATACACCTCCGGAACGGTTTTCCACGCTTTCTTGGGGGAGAAAATAAGCGATTGGCGCGGAGCCGCAAGATTGGTAAAGAAGATTGCGGAAAACTACAAGCTGCCCTATTACACTATCAGTCCTACCTATTCAGTGTGCAAAAACCACGGATACATTGCGGGAGAGCATTACAAATGCCCGACGTGTGACGAAACGACCGAGGTTTACAGCCGAATTACAGGCTATTACCGCCCCGTACAGAATTGGAACGACGGCAAGCGTCAGGAGTTCAAGGAGAGAAAGGTTTACGATATCAACGGCGAACCTCATGCGCAGCATAAAGAGGAAATGCCCGTATCCCAATGCTCTAACGAAAGCAGGATGTTATTCGTTACAAAGACTTGTCCAAACTGTAAGATTGCCAGGGCAATATTGGACAAAGCAGGTATCGAGTACGATGTCTACGACGCAAACGAAGAAAGAGAAATGACAAAGGAGTTTGATATCAAACAAGCCCCTACGATGTTGGTTGTAAACGACTCCGATTACAAGAAGTATGTCGGAGTAGCCGAGATAAAAAAGTCCATAGCATAGTATCGACTCCGATTACAAGTTGTATTTCAAGTAGCGGAGCTATAAGCCCATTTTTGAGAAAACTCTACAATAATGCCACGGGAACCTCAACGGTATATGCGACAGGACACTCAATGGAATGTGAGCTAGGAGCCTCCATGGTATAGGCGACAGGACACTCAATGAAATGTGAGCTAGGAGCCTCAACGCTATATGAGATAAGAACCTTCAAGGTTGTGCGATAGGACAGAATTAATTCAGAGAAAACGAGTATGAGAGATTTGGACACAATTTACGATACAATCATAATAGGCGGAGGTCCTGCGGGGCTTACCGCCGCTCTTTACCTTGCAAGGGCGCAAAAAAAGGTGTTGATGCTGGAGTTTAGCGGACTGGGTGGACAGATTGCGACTGCGGGAAAGGTGGAGAACTACCCGTCGGTTAAATCGGTGCGCGGAATCGAGCTTGCGGACAATATGGTTTCGCAGGTGTTGGACTGTGGCGTTCAGATTGAGTTTGAGCGGGCTATTAGAGTAGTTGACGGCACAATTAAGAGAGTAATTACCGACGAGGGCGAGTACTGCTCCAAATACGTGGTGATTGCGAGCGGCGTCAAAAACAGACCTTTGGGTGCGAACGAGCAGGACTTTGTGGGCAAAGGCGTGAGCTACTGTGCGGTTTGCGACGGAGCGTTTTTCAAGGATCGGGACGTTGCCGTTATCGGCGGCGGAAACACGGCTGTGGAGCAGGCTCTTTATCTTGCCGACCTATGCAAAAACGTTTACGTTATACACAGACGTAAGGACTTTCGGACCAACGAGTTTTCGCTCAAGAAAGCGGAAGCCACTCCCAATATCCGCATTTTGACTCCTTATACGGTAGAGAAAATCGAGGGAGAGGATGCAGTCGAAGGGCTATTGCTTAAGAATACTTTGAGCGATGAAAGGAAGAATTTGCGCGTGGACGCGGTATTTATTGCCATAGGCAAACTGCCGCAAAACGCGATCGTCGACGATCTTGTTGAGTTGAAGGACGGATATATAAGAACCGATGACTCGTGCCAAACCGAGCGCGCGGGAATCTATGCGGTCGGTGATTGTCGTGTCAAAAAGTACAGACAGCTCACAACGGCTGTGGCGGACGGAACAGTGTGTGCTCTTAGTATTATCGCACAGCTCAATGCATCTAGATAGTTTCGGAAATTGACAATTGAGCCTCGATGCAAGCCGTTTTACCACGCAAAGCCTTGTACTCGCGATTAGTGTAGCAATGCGCATTCAAGCGCACATTTATCAGGATAAAGACTCCGTCGATTAAGCATAGCGCAAAACGCACTCGAGGTGTCAAAGGTCGGGGTAACAACTCCGATTTATAGTATATTTAATTGCAGTAAAGTTTTAAGCTTTACTGCAATATGCGTCTATTCGTAAAATTATTGTCTTAAGCATTAAAAAAATCACGTATATTGCCGCCAAACGCTAGATTTTTTCAAAATAATCTGTTACAATAGTAAAGAGTGAAAATGTTTCATCGAATGAAAGGCTATTGGAGGTTATTATGGCTAACGAAAAATTAAAGTGTAAAGAATTGGACAGATTATTCAACGGCGTATTGATGCTCAAGGATCTTGAGGAGTGTTATATGTTCTTCGAGGATTTATGCTCAATGTCCGAGATTAAGTCGTTCGCTCAACGTTTTCAGGTGGCAGAATTATTGCACGAAAAAGTGACATACAATGCGATTTCCTATATAACTAAGGCAAGCACGGCTACTATCAGCCGAATCAACCGCAGTTTGGAATACGGAAACGGCGGATATGTTACGATTATCGACAGACTGAAGGCAGAGGAAAAAAGAGGAGAGTAAGCATTGACGACGCATTTTGATGCATTGAATTCCAAGCAACAAGAAGCTGTCAAACTTATTCAGGGACCGGTTATGGTCTTTGCTGGAGCCGGAAGCGGAAAAACCCGAGTACTTACAAACAGAATCGCCGAAATGATTACCGAGTGTGGAGTTGATCCATACAATATTTTGGCGATTACTTTTACGAACAAAGCCACAAGGGAGATGCAGGAACGTCTTGCAAGGATGACCGATCGCATCTCGGGGATGTGGATAAGTACTTTCCACAGTATGTGTGCGCGGATACTGCGCTACGAGGTGGATGCGACGGGGTACAACAGGGGCTTTTCCATATATTCCGACACGGAAACGCAACGTGTTATTAAGAAAATCGTCAAAGAATTGCATTTGGACGACGAAGACAAGGATAACGGCTATGCGGCGCACATTTCCAAGGCTAAAAACCTTGCTATGTCGCCCCAACGTTATTGCGATGAGTTCGAGCCTGCCGATAATTTCGACGGGAGCTTGCTTCGGGTTATGGAGAGATACAATTCCGCTCTAAAGCAAGACAATGCGATGGACTTCGACGATTTGCTCTATAACACTTTTTTGTTGTTTAGCGAAAATGCCGAGGTACTGGAAAGGTACCGCGATCGTTTTACATATATTAGTGTAGACGAGTTTCAGGATACAAACAAAGTTCAATACTGTTTGTTAAAGCTTTTGGCGCAGAAAAAACGAAATATTTTCGTTGTCGGTGACGATGATCAGAGTATTTACGGGTGGCGCGGAGCGGATGTCGAGAATATTAACAGCTTTATTAAGGATTTTCCCGAAGCGCGTGTGGTAAAGCTGGAGCAAAACTACCGCTCTACAAAGAAAATTCTCGGAGTAGCCAATGCCATAATCGAAAAGAACTTTGACAGGCAAAGCAAGCGTCTTTGGACGGAGAACTCCGACGGAGCCGCGGTGGAGCTTCGTGCCTGCGGAAGCGAAAGCGACGAAGGTATGTACGTTGCAAGTCAAATTAAATCATTAATTCGATACAACGGCTATAAGTACAAGGATTTTGCCGTATTGATGCGTCTAAATGCGCTAACGCGCAGTTTTGAACACGCCATGAACGATCTGGGGATACCCTACAAGGTCTACGGCGGATTCAAATTTTACGACAGGAAAGAGGTTAAGGACATTACGGCTTACCTGCGGTTAATTAATAATCCGAGCGACACCGAGGCGTTCTATCGAATAATTAACTATCCAAAGCGGGGAATAGGAGAAGCTACCTTAAGAAAGCTGGACTCGTTGTCGGTGAAGTACTGCACTTCGCCGTTTTTGGCGATCGAAAATGTAGTCGAAACCGATTTAAGCAACGGCGTTAAGGTAAAGCTTGTGGATTTTTACAAGCTTATTGCCGAGCTTTCGTTGATGTCGGACGAGCTTTCGCCAAATCGCTTGATCGAGGATCTTGTCGAGAAGGTTAAATTAAGGGAATTATCGGCGGACGACGCCGATCGAGTTGCTGTGATTGATGAGTACGTCGAAGCTGCAAACGAGTATGTCAAGAACAATCCCGATTGCGACCTTACGGATTTTTTGCAATCGGTATCGCTTGTTTCAGATTTAGATAATCAAAACGAGGGGGATTGCGTTACTATCGCAACCGTTCACTCGGCAAAGGGGCTAGAGTTTCCCGTCGTGTTCGTCGCGGGGGTGGAGCAGGGCATTTTCCCGGTTGCGCGCGCCTACTTTGACAGCGGACAGCTTGCGGAGGAACGCAGACTGATGTACGTTGCGTGCACTCGCGCTATGCAACGTCTGTATGTTACGCGCGCTTCCAGCCGTTTTATTTACGGACAGCGAAAAGAGGAGGCTCCCTCGATGTTCTATAAAGAGGTTGAAACGGCTGTTAAGCCTACCGTTGCCGACAAAGTAAGTCCGACAGAAGGCTCGTACGGAGCGTGGAGTACAAAACCCCAACGCACGCCGATTGAGCCGACCGCAGCCAACACGCCCGGTTCCTTTCCCGTCGGCACCAAGGTTGAGCATAAAATGTTCGGAAAGGGTGTTATTGTGTCGTTAAACGGCAATAATATTACCGTTGCGTTTGAGGGCTACGGCATAAAAATCCTCTCGCTTGAGTACGCTCCGATTAAAAAAATCCAATGAACCATTAAGGACAATATGACAGAACACGACAAGAATAATTTGATTGCCGCTATGTCCGACATAGTAGCCAAGCTGAACAGGTATTCGCAGGAATACTATGTGCAGGACAATCCGTCGGTCAGCGACAGGGAGTATGACGCGCTATACGACAAGCTGTTGGAGATGGAGGCAGATAGCGGCATCGTTCTCGATTCCTCCCCGACCAGGAGAGTGGGCGGAAAGCCCGTGGAGCAGTTCGAGCAACACACGCATCTTGCGCGTCTTTACAGCTTAAACAAGGCGCAAAACAAAGCCGCGCTTAAGGAGTGGTATGTCAAGAATGCAAAGGAATACGGCGATTTAAAGTACACGGTGGAGCTTAAGTACGACGGCTTGACGGTTAATGTTACCTACGAAGACGGAAAGCTGGTTTGCGCAAGCACTCGTGGCGACGGTGTTGTCGGAGAGGACGTAACCCGACAGGTTTTGACAATTAAAAGTGTACCCTTGACAATTGACTATGAGGGAACGATCGAGCTACAGGGCGAAGGCTTAATGCGGTTGAGCCGTTTGGAGGAATACAACCGCAAGGTCAACGAGTGGAACGAGGCTAATGCGTCAAACGAGGGCGCAGCCAGAGTCGCGCTTAAAAAAACTTTGAAGAACGCACGGAACGCTGCGGCGGGTGCAATTAGAAATCTCGATCCCAAAATTACTGCCGAGAGAAATCTCGATGTTGTTTTTTACAGTGTCGGATATCACGACGGACGGGAATTTGCCACGCAAAGGGAAGTTGTGGAGTTTTTGAAGCAAAACGGATTTCAAACGGGTGGTTTTTTCAAAATTTGCGATAAATTCGACTGTATCGAAGGGGCTGTTGACAGGATTTTCGAGGAGAAGAAGGGCTACGACTATTTAATTGACGGAGTCGTGGTGAAGGTCGACTCACTTGCGGTAAGGGAGGAGATGGGCTTTACCGAAAAGTTCCCCAAGGGTGCGATTGCATACAAATTCGAAGCAGAGGAAGTGGTGACAGAACTCAAAGACGTTGTTTGGCAGGTCGGAAGGACGGGCAAGCAGACTCCTTTGGCGATTTTGGAGCCGGTCGAGCTTTGCGGTGCCACCGTCTCCAGGGCTACGTTGAACAACTATTCGGACATTCTTCGAAAAGGTTTGAAAAAGCACGCTTTGGTCTACGTTCGGCGCAGTAACGAGGTTATCCCCGAGGTTCTAGGTTTGGCTGTGTGTGGTGACGACTGCGAGGAAATCGAGAAGCCTACGCATTGCGTAAGCTGCGGGAGCTTGTTGGTCGAACGCGGCGCGCATTTGTTTTGTGAAAACGATAAAGGGTGCGAGCCTCAGATTGTCCAAAGATTAGCGCATTATTGCTCCAAGGAAGCCTGCGACATCGAGGGTGTGTCCGTTCAAACTGCCAAGCAGCTTTATATCAGCTTGGGCGTGGTGACCGCGGATATGCTGTATAGATTGACCGCAGACGAGTTGAGTTTATTGGACGGTTTTAAGAGTAAGCGAATACAAAATTTCTTGAATGCCGTTGAGGAGAGCAAGAAGGTAGAGCTGTCGAATTTTATATACGCTTTGGGAATCGACAATGTCGGTACCAAGACTGCCGGAGATCTTGCCAAAAGGTTTAAATCGGTGGACGCGCTTTCCGTGGCTTCTGTAGTCGAGTTAACGAATGTTGCAGAAATAGGCGACATCGTTGCGGGTTCAATAATTGATTTCTTCGCCAATTCCGATAATGTGCAGTTGATAGGGGAGCTGAAAAGCATCGGCATTAATCCCGAGTACCGCCTGCTTACGGGAGTGCTGAACGGCAAAAAGATTGTGCTTACAGGCACGCTGGAAGGCTTGCCGCGGGGTGTTGCCACGCAAATGATTGTAAAAGCAGGGGGCGAAGTAATGTCGGCGGTTTCTGCCAAAACCGACGTCGTTGTCGCAGGTTCCGAAGCCGGAAGCAAGCTTGACAAGGCTATAAAGCTCGGCATCGAGATTTGGGACAAGGAACGATTCCTTGCCGAATTAAACGGATAAGTAAATACCGGAAATAAACGTTGATCCAAAATGTAGATAATAACGGTTACGCTTAAAAGCAGATAAGTAAGGTATCATGATTGATATTTCTTTTCACGGTTAATTATTTTTAAGCCGGTTTGCATCGATAATAAACGCTCTCGTACCATAGATGTGTGCGAGAGCGTTTTAATATACCTTTTAAAGTCACAATAAAAGCTTAAGCTTCTTTGTGTCAATTATTTTTGATATAATCCATACCTGCGGCAAGCATTTGCTTGTTGATTTCGATAACCTGAGGTTTTTTGCTGAAGAAATACTCCAAGCCCTCAATTGCCTTATCGGTTTCCAGCATTTTGGTTACCTCGAGCATCGCGCCGAGCATCACCACGTTGATACCCTTGGGGTTGCCGACCTTTGTGGCAATATCAAGAGTGGGAACGTAGTACACGTTTACGTCGGTTCTGTCGATTTTCTCGTCGATAAGACTGCTGTTGATGAAAATATAACCGCCGGAAACGACTTTGGATGCAAACTTATCCAAAGAAGGTCTGTTCATAGCAACCAAAACATTAGGATGGTTAATCATAGGGTTGGCAACGGGTTCATCGCTGACAACGACCGAGCAGTTGGCGGTGCCGCCTCTCATTTCGGGGCCATAGCTGGGAAGCCAGGTTGTTTGAATACCCTGATACATTGCAGAATAAGCGACAATCTGACCGAGTGAAAGTACGCCTTGTCCGCCGAAACCGGCGGCGATCAATTCAAAAGTTTTGCTCATTTCTCATTCCTCCTGTCGGCAAATACGCCCAAAGGATAATAGGGAATAACATCGTTTTTGATGTGCTCCATAGCCTTAACCGGTGTAAGTCCCCAGTTGGTGGGGCACGCCGAAAGGACCTCGATCATCGAGAATCCCTTATTCTCCAATTGACATTTGAAAGCGGTTTTAATCGCCTGTTTGGCTTTTCTTACGTTAGCGGCATCGTGCGTGCTTACTCTTTCGATATAGGTTGCTCCGTCGAGCTGTGCAAGCATCTCGCTCATCTTAACGGGATAACCGTTTCTGCCTATATCTCTGCCTTTTTGGCTTGTTGTGCTCTTTTGTCCGAGTAATGAAGTGGGAGCCATTTGACCGCCCGTCATACCATAGATACCGTTATTGATGAAAACAACCGAGATATTCTCGCATCTTGCGGCAGCGTGGATAATTTCAGCCGCGCCTATGGACGCCAAGTCACCGTCGCCCTGATAAACAAACACGAATTTGTCGTTACCCAAAACTCTTTTAAGTCCGGTTGCGACCGCGGGAGCTCTGCCGTGAGCGGCTTCAATCATATCAACGTCGAAATAATTGTAGTTGAATACGGCGCAGCCTACGGGTGCGATGCCGACAATGTTCTTTTTGTCGATGTTTAATTCTTCCATACACTCCGCGATAAGTCTGTTGGCGATTCCGTGGGAACAGCCGGGACAGAAGTGTAAAGGAGCGTCGGTTAACATATTAGATTTTTGAAATACTACCTTTTCCATTATTTCTCTCCTTTTACAACGCTCATAAGGTCTTCGCTTGTCATAACGTTTCCGCCGTTCCTTCCGAAGAATTCCACAGGCTTTCTTCCGTTAACGGCAAGCTTGACGTCTTCAATCATCTGACCTTCGCTTAACTCGGTAACGAGGAATTTTTTCAAGCAGTTATGCTCGCTCAGCTTTCCGATAGCTTCCTCGGGGAAGGGATAAACGGTTATCGGGCGGAACAGTCCGACCTTCATACCTTCTGCTCTAAGCTTATTCACGGCGGTTCTTGCGATTCTGCTGACCGTGCCGTAAGCGCAAAGGATAATCTCGGCATCGTCGCAAAGGTATTCTTCATAGCGCGTTTCGTTTTTCTTTAGCTCATCGTAGGTGTGATACATATGCTTTATCATACCCTCAAGCTTGTCGGGGTTCATCTCCAGGGTGTTGACGATATGGCGTTCGGTATCCGTTCTGCCGGTTGTCGCCCACTCTTTTTTGGGAAGCTTATCCAAATCCTTGAATTCGGGAAGCAAAACAGGTTCCATCATCTGTCCGATTGTTGCGTCACCCAATATGTAGGTGATAACCCTGTATTGATCTGCCTTGTCGAACGCCTCGTATACGAGGTCGACAGCCTCTTGAATGGTGGAAGGAGTGTAAACCAACATATGATAGTCGCCGTGTCCGCCGCCCTTGGTCGCTTGGAAATAGTCGCCTTGCGCGCAGAAAATCGTTCCCAAACCGGGACCGCCTCTTACCATGTTGATAACCACGCAGGGAAGCTCCGCAGTAGCGATATAGCTGATTCCCTCTTGCTTCAAGCTGATTCCGGGCGAGCTGCTGCTCGTCATAGCTCTTGCGCCCGCACTTGCCGCACCGTATACCATATTGATTGCGCTGACTTCACTTTCACTCTGAATAAAGCAACCGCCCACCTCGGGCAAACGCGCGCTCATATACTCGGGTATCTCGTTTTGTGGCGTTATGGGATATCCGAAGAAGTACCTGCAACCGCCTCTAATGGCTGCCTCGGCAATAGCCTCGTTACCCTTCATTAACTTTTTTTTACTCATAAATACCTCCTATCTGGTTACCGTAATCACGCAATCGGGACACATTACGGCACAGCTTGCGCAACCGACGCACTCGCTCTGCTTGTCCTCGGGAATTGTCGCAACGTTGTAACCCTTCGCATTTACCCTGCTTTTGTCAATAACAAGCAGCTTCTTCGGACATGCCTCAACACAAAGACCGCATGCCTTGCAAATAGCTTCATTAAATGTAACCTTTGCCATTTGTTTCCTCCTATTGTTGTAACCTTCCGCAAGGGGGCGTAAATGCAAGCCTTAAAAGTCGTAAATATCCGACCGTTTCCTCTTGCAAGCAAAATACGTGCTTTCGTTTAAGTCGCTTATTGTGATTTAACGACAACACCTTCGCCTCGAATACGCATCCTGCCTTTCGATTACGTTTTAATCTATATAAAACCCGCAACGCAATTAACGCGAATATGGTGTTTTAATCTTTCTTGTCCTTATGAGCCAAACTCAACAGCTCCTTCTCCACATTTGCCAATATGTCGAAGGAATCAAGATCGGCAACCGCTTCGGGTTCCTCGACCTTGGAATTGATCTTCTCGGGCTCTTCTATAGCCTCGGGAACATCTGCAATTACTTCGGGCTCTTCGGGTTGAACGGTATCCTCGGGTTCCTCGGCTTTCTCTATCTCATCGACTACTTCGGGTTCCTCGGGTTGAGCAGTAACCTCCGCTTGTTTGGTTTCATTAACAGCCTCGGGTTCAATGACCTTTATATCGGTCTTAGCGGGTTCCTCGTCAGCCTCGGGAATTTCCGCATCCTCTTCGGCTACATTTGAAGCTTCATGTGCATTATCTTCCTCGAGCGGCTGGATGTCTCCCGCAATCAAACCGATGTCATCGATTAGTTTTTGAGGAAGGGGGTGCTCCTCAATCTTCTCTTGCGGCTCCTCCATCTTAATCTCGTAATCCACGAAGAACATAGACTGTTCATCGAGGGTATTTTGAGCCATTATTCCTATGCCGTACTCGTGAAGCTTGGCAAAAAGGGGAATCATATCGGCTGGTGCTGCAATAATTGCAACGATGTCTATACTCGAGTTATTGCACACCGTATCCATTACGTCAACGGTAATTCTTGAGTCATAAATACGGCTGCCCCTTTTCTTTATTCTCATAGGAGGAGCGATGTCGTAGCCCTTTTCCACTGCGTAATCGATTATCTCCCGATTCTTGCGGTCGACAACGCCGTAAAGCTTGCCGTACGCAATATTGCCTTCTTCCGCAACGCACTCGATAAGCGAAGTAAATTCTTCAAGCTCGAGGGCGGTATTATCTACGTCTACAAACAGTGCTATTCTTTGCATACTCATTCCTCCTAAATTAAACGGTCTTATACTAATACTAGTCCGCTTTCTCTTTCACAAGCTTCATCGGCGTGAAAAATAATCTCGCCATACCTGCGAAATTCAAAGTAACTCAGTAAAATAATCCATACAACGTCAGTTAGTTGCGCGAACTTCTCATTTAATGACGCCAACTCACTGACTTCGGTTAAATTTTACTATGTTTTGCGGATTTTGTCTACTGTTTAATTTATCTGGTCAATTATTTTATAAACGCTTAATTTACTACATTAATTTGGCATATCACGCGTTATCGCTGCCTTTTGGCCCGTTCCCGAACTAAATCCATATTATCAGATCAATGTAACGTCTTTAAATTTGCATACTTGCGTCGGTGTTAATAAGGAAACTTTAGGGACAGTTCGAAGCTTTGCATTAACAAGAGCTAGTTCTAACATACAACCATTTTTTCCCAAACATTGTTAATCCTCAACTTTTATTCTTAGATTTTTGTTAAAATAATTAAAAAGAATGTAACAATGTTGCTTAAAACACTTGACAGGGAGTGTAACAATGTGATATTATGCCGACGAGCTAAGGGAACGGCATATTTGAGCGTTCGAAACTATTATTATGACAATGTATCGGGGGTATGGTTTGATGCAGACGAGGATGAATTAATATGGGAAGGATATCGAAGAAGGATTTACTCAAGAAGTTGGATATTTCGTATGGGCAGCTTTACAGGTGGAAGCGAGAGGAGCTGATACCCGATGAATGGTTTATCAAGGTGAGTGTTCCGTCGGGGCAGGAAACCTATTTTGACGAGGAGCTGATCACCGAGCGTATCGATGCGATAAGGCGAATGAAGGACAAATTTCGGATTGACGAGATACGGAGCATTTTGAATAACAACGGAAGCTTGCGTACATATACCATTGTGGAGCTATGCAAAATTCGAGAGCTGAATTTAGATGTTTTACAACTGTTTTCCAGCTCGAATGGGTTAGAGCTTAACGATCTTGTTGCGGTATATATGATAAGCAAGGTGGTTGATGCCGGGATTGATATAAGGTCGGCGGAGAAGCTTGTTAAGGTAGACTTAACCGGCAATAACGTATACGTTATCGGCGGAGAGTGGGTGGTGTCCGCATGTGACATTGCCGAAGCGAGTTGCGATTGCGTTGCAATTAGGTACGATGCCTGCAAAAGCCTTGTTTTGAGCCTGTTGGGAAGCTACGGCATCTAGTAAAAGCGCATTAATGCGCGGGTTCTATGTGTATTAGGAGGAATTAACAATGGATAAAGATTTTATGGATGATATGGATGACATTAAGGAAGGCATAAATAAATTTGTCGGAAGGTTTGTAAAGACTATTCCCGAAGGCGAATACGAGGATTTGAGTTGTTCGGGAGTGATGACCTTTACGGGTGCGGTCAAGGCAAAGAAGGTTTCGGTGAGTGGTTCCTGCAAAGCCGAGAGTAATTTGGAAGCGGAAGAATTTCGATGCAGCGGTGCGGCAAGGGTTATCGGCGAATTAGTTGCGGAAAAGGTTTCGGTAAGCGGAGCATTGACCGTCGAGGAAAGTATGAAGGTTGATTTTCTGTCTGCGAGCGGCGCATTGAAGGTTGAAGGCAAGCTTAAGGGCAATTCCATTCGCGTAAGCGGACTGCTCAAAGCGTCCAATGTGGACGGTGAGACTGTTAACGTGAGCGGCGACATCAAATGTCCCAACGAGGTAAACTGCGAGGAATTTAAGCTGGACGGAAGCGCGAAAATCGATGAGCTACACGCCGAAAGAGTAGTAATTAGGCTATGCGACGACAGAAACGACGAGTATGGTTCGTTGCCCGTAATCAACTCGATTGAGTGTACGACGGCGGACATTGAAATTGTAAAATGCAAGAAGCTGTGCTGTAAGGATGCCAAGATCGGCAGATATGCGCGTATCGAGGAGTTGGAGTACAGCGGCGAAGTGGAAATACACAAAAGAGCGGTAGTACATAAGCTTACCAAGGTGTAGAGAGTGAGTGGTTGTGAAGTAGATTGCCAAGGTAAATCCGATTTTGTGTAGTATTAAAGCGAGTCATAGTACGGCTCGCTTTCCAATGTGCGCGAGGTGCGGGGTGTCTATTATATGAAGCACTTGCTTAAGGAGTACGGTTATGTGACCGATGCAAGCCTTTAATTTGGGGAGAGTGAAATCTGAAGGTAATAAAGCACGACGCGCAAAAACTATTAAGTAAACGGAGAGTATGAAAAACATAATATTTAAAGGAATGGTGAAGTACAAGTGGCAGGTGGTTGCCGCTTGCATACTTATCGGAATCTCCTCCTTTGCGGAGCTACTGATTCCGAATATAATGAACAACATAATCGACGATGGTATCAACAAGGGCAATATGCAATATCTATGGAAAAACGGATGCATAATGCTTGCGGTGGTGGTTGTCGGATTTTTATGTCAGGTTGTCTGCACTCGTTTCAGCTGCAGAATTGCATCGGGAATGACGGGAGACCTTATTAAGAGAGTATACAATAAAACAGACAGAATGAGTTACAGCCAATATGCCAAGATCGGACCGAGTGCGCTTTTGACCAGAACGACCGACGACGTTTTTGTTGTCGGAGAAAGCGTATATTTCTTTATAAGAATCGTGGTTACGCTTCCGATAATGCTGATCGGCGGTATTATCTTGAGTATGCAAAAGGACGTGTCTTTAAGCTTGGCGCTTATGGCATTTGCCCCGATTGAGTTGGTTGTCGTATTTTTCATCGCGAAGAAGCTGATGGCGATATGGACAAAGTCGGATGGTTATCAAGACGATCAGAATCAATTGGTTCGCGACAGGCTTTCGGGTATCCGCGTAATCAGAGCGTATAACAGAGAGGGAACAGAGCATGACAAGATCGCACGTGCAACCAACAAAATGTCCGACTGGTTCATCAAAGGAAACATTATCGATGGTCTAATCGATCCGATCGCGCTTCTTATATTGAACATAATTATAGTAATTATCATGTATGTCGGCGGTATGAAGGTCGCAAACAACAGCGGTTTGAGTGCGGGTGACGTATTTGCGATCACTCAATACGTTTCGATAATGATGAACAGCATTTTGATTTTCAGCTTTGCCATTGTGTTTCTGCCGAGAATCAAGGTCAAGTGCAACAGAATTAACGAGGTTTTGGATTTGGAGACTAAAGACGACGTCGTTCCGTCGGGAGAGAAGCTTGACGGCGATTTGGTTATGAGCAATGTAACTTACCATTACGAGGGCAGTGAGGCGGACGTTTTAAAGGGCGTAAATCTCAAAATCGAAAAGGGCAAAACCGTGGCGTTTATCGGAGGAACGGGCTCGGGCAAAAGCACATGCTTGCAGCTTATGTTGTCTTTGTTTCAACCGACGTCTGGTGAATTAAGTTTCGGAAAACGTTATTCGGAGCTTACGCCTGCGACTATCCGGGATAATATATCGGTGGTTTTGCAGCGTTCGACAATATTCTCCGCCTCCATAAAGGAAAACGTCAGAATGGGCAAGCCGGATGCAACCGATAAGGAAATAGAAGAGGTTTGCGATATTGCCGAGATAAAGGACTTCGTTGAGGGACTCGAGGAGGGTTACGATCATTCTATCGAGCAGGGCGGAGCTAATCTTTCGGGAGGACAGAAGCAGAGGATTGCGATAGCACGCGCCATTGTAAAGGATGCATCGCTCTACATCTTCGATGACAGCTTCTCGGCTTTGGACTTTTTGACCGAAAGCAGATTGAGGAAAAAGCTCAATGAAAGGCTGAAGGGAAAGACGCAGTTGATCATAACGCAAAGAATTTCCACCGCAATGAGTGCGGACTACATTTACGCCTTCGATAACGGCGAAATCGTCGGAGAAGGCAATCACAAGCATATGATGGAGAATTGCGCTCTTTATCGGGACATCTACAATTCCCAGGTGGGAGGTGATTTAAGTGACAGATAAGGAAAAGGATATACGAGACGCCCAATTAAAGAAAAAATATACATCGGGCAAAGTGCTTAAGCGAATACTTGCGGATACAAAGCCTATTGCGTGGGCGTTGATTGTGGGAATGCTACTTTCGATAATCAGCGTTTCGGTTTGGCTTATTGCGCCGGAAATTGTCGGCAGAGTAACCGATTTACTGAATAATTATTATACGGGAGCGGTCGCTGTCTTTGACGTAAACGCGTTGGTTTCCATGTGCGTTTTCTTGGCGTGCTGTTACGTCATGAAGGCACTTGCCGACGTTGCAAAGATGATTCTTTTGAACACCAAGGTTACGCGAAGATTTACCGCGGGCTTAAGAGTAAGACTGTCCGAAAAGATAATGAAACTACCCGTGAGCTATATCGATACCACGCCTTACGGAGAGTTGATCTCGCGTATGATGAACGATGTAAGCAGAATGGGTAATACCATTCACTCATTCATTAACATGGCGATTATGGGTATTTGCCAGCTCACAGCGATAACAGTGCTTATGTATATGAAGAACTGGATTCTTGCGACTATTTGCTTGGGAACGCTACCCGTTTCGGTATTGGTTGCCGCGCTTATCGCCACAAGGGCGAGAAAGCACCTGCAATTAAGACAAAGAAGCGTTGGAAAGCTTTACTCCCATGTTGAGGAGCATTACGCGGGATTTAGTACGATAAAGGTCTACAACCAAGAGGGCGAGCAAGCCAAAAAGAACGATGAAATCGTTGATACTATGGTCGGAGCCGAAAGAAAGGGCGTTTTCTTTTCGGAGATTGTCGAACCGGTAATAACCTTTGCGAACAACATCTGTTTCGTGGTCATTTGTGTTTTGGGCGGTTATTTCGCGCTTAACAATACTATGGGTATGACCGTCGGAACGGTGGTAAGTGTAATCATGTATGCCAAGCTGTTCGCCAACCCGTTGGCTAGTATCGCCTTTACTTTGAGCAACTTCCAAAGAATGTTGGCTTCGGCAAGGAGAGTTTACGACGTTTTCGATACCGAGGAAATGACCGTAAAAACCAATCCCGAGCATTTTGGCAAGGTGGACGGCAATGTCGAATTCGAGCATATCGAGTTTTCGTATACGGATAAGCCGTTGATTAAGGACTTGAGCTTTAAGGTCAAAAGCGGTCAAAAGGTGGCTATCGTCGGACCTACGGGAGGAGGAAAAACCACTATCGTAAATTTGCTAATGCGATTTTACGACATTAAGAAAGGCAGAATATTGATCGAGGGCAAGGACATTATGGACGTAAGCCGCGAAGAACTGCGCGAGCAGTTCTCGATGGTGCTCCAAGATACTTGGTTGTTTAACGGTACGATCATGGAAAACATTGCCTACGGAAAGGACGGAGCGAGCGATGAGGAGGTTATGGCAGCCTGCGATGCTGCTTATTGCGATCACTTCATAAGGACGTTGAGCGACGGCTACCAGACGGTTGTGCATAACGACATTACAAGCGTGAGCGCGGGACAAAAACAGTTGCTTACAATTGCAAGAGCATTTTTGGCGAACCGCAGAATACTGATTTTGGACGAGGCGACGAGCAACATCGATACCAGAACGGAGATCTTGATTCAAAAGGCTATGGATAAGCTTATGAAAGATAGGACCAGTTTTGTTATCGCCCACAGATTGTCCACGATTGTAGATGCAGATTTGATTTTGGTTATAAACAACGGAGACATTGTGGAAACAGGAACGCACAAAGAGCTTATGGAAAAGGGCGGCTTTTATAAGCAGATTTACCTTTCTCAATATAGCATTTGCGCATGAACAAATAAAAGTAATGTTTTGCATTTATCGAAGCCACGCCACCTTGAATAATTACGGTGTGAAATGAAAACGCTTTACGCCAAATAATGCGGCTATTTTCTACTTGCAGGCGTTTGCAGTAGGTGGAACGTCGTTAGCTTCGACGGCGGCAAGTTCGTGAGTTTGATGAGTGACCTTATGCACTGTATTAGAAGCAAAGTATACTATCGCGTGGCAAAGACATCTTTGAGGACTTGGTGTTGGCTCACAAAGTCAGTGCAGACGTGACTTATGCATAATTCAGGTTTAGAAAATCGCAGACTAAAAGTAACGAGTATCGACGATGGTACTCGTTTATTTTTGGTAGAAATCACATACATTTTTTGTTTTACCGATAGGTATCGGAGCAAAAAATAATAAGCAAAATTTTGTAAAAAATCTTAAAAAAGATCGAAAAAACGTTTGACAAGGGAATAGGGATGTGGTAATATAGTTAGGCTGTCGGAACGAGCGGGAACACCTGCAACGCCGCAGCAATGCGTAACTTGAAAATTAAATAAGCAAACGAA
>JAQVMT010000035.1 GCA_028703495.1 Clostridia bacterium
GCTTAAGGACAATACCTACGGCGACAACGGACTAATGATATTTGCCGATTGTGCCGTTACGCCCAATCCCGATGCCGCTCAGCTTGCCGATATAGCCATCGCTTCGGCGGAGAGCGCGAAGATATTCTTCGAGGGAGAGCCAAAGGTTGCTATGCTGAGCTTCAGCACGAAGGGAAGCGCAAAGCATGAGTTTGTGGACAAGGTTGTGGAAGCTACGCGTATTGCAAAGGAAAAGGCTCCCGATATCGCACTTGACGGCGAACTGCAGCTTGATGCCGCTTTGGTGGAAAAGGTCGGCAAACTGAAGGCGCCGGACTCCAAGGTTGCGGGACACGCCAACGTGCTTGTATTCCCCGATTTACAAGCGGGAAATATCGGATACAAGCTTGTTCAAAGACTTGCCGGTGCGAACGCATACGGCCCTATCTGTCAGGGAATGGCTATGCCCGTAAACGATTTGAGCAGGGGCTGCTCGGTCGAGGACGTAGTTGCAGTTGTGGCAATTACGGCGATGCAGGCGGGAAGCGGAAAATAATCGGGTTGCTGCCTTATTGAGCGCGGTTGTGGTTTTGTGCAACTGCGTATGCACGAAAATTTGGAGGAATATTTATATGAAAATACTTGTTATCAACGCCGGAAGCTCGAGCTTGAAATATCAGCTTATCGATATGAACGGCGAAAAGGTCATCGCCAAGGGACTTTGCGAAAGAATAACAATCGACAACGGCAGATTGACACATAAAGCCAATGGAAAGGAGTATGTATTCAATCAAGATATGCCCACTCATAAAGAGGCAATCGAGCTTGTGTTAAAGGCTTTGACGGATGCCGATTGCGGTGTGTTAAAGAGCATGAGCGAAATTGACGCTGTCGGACACAGAATGGTACACGGCGGAGAGGATTACAACACATCGGTGATTGCAACCGATGAGGTTATCAAGGTTTGCAGGGATAATATCGAGCTTGCGCCCTTGCACAATCCCGCGAATATTATGGGAATCGAGGCTTGCCGCGCGGTTATGGGCGACGTCAAACAGGTTGTTGTGTTCGATACCGCATTTCACGCGACGATGAAGCCCGAGGCTTTCCTATATGGTATTCCTTACGAGGATTACACGAATTACAGGGTGAGAAAATACGGCTTTCACGGTACAAGCCATATGTTTGTTGCTGGACAGGCTGCCGAAGCTATGGGAAAGCCGATCGAGGAGCTGAAAATTATCACCTGCCACTTGGGCAACGGTTCAAGTATTGCTGCCGTCGAGTGCGGAAAAAGTGTGGAAACCAGTATGGGCTTCACTCCTTTGGAAGGACTGCCTATGGGAACGAGAAGCGGAAACATCGATCCCGCCGCTATCGAGTATCTTATGAACAAGCATCACTTCACTATTTCCGAAATGGTGCAGTATCTCAATAAAAAGTCGGGTATGTTGGGAATCAGTGGCACAAGCAGCGATTTCCGTGACCTTACCGAAAAGGACGCCTTCGATAATCCCAGAAACAAGCTAGCCGTTGAAATCTTCGCTTACAGAGTGAAAAAATACATCGGCGAGTATACTGCGGCTATGAACGGCGTTGATGCTATTGTATTTACCGCGGGAGTAGGCGAAAACACTCCCTACGTCAGAGAAATGGCTTGCGGAAGCTTGCAATGCTTGGGAGTCGAGCTTGACGACGAGAAGAACTACAACTGTCCCAGAGGTCAAGTCGTGGAAATCAGCAAGGAAGAAAGCTATGTTAAGGTTTTCGTAATTCCCACCAACGAGGAGCTTGTTATTGCGCGTGAGACCATGCGGCTCTGTAAGTAGTCGTTTATATTCTCCGCAATCGAAGTATTGCGTTTAGATGCCAATCCGCATCCGATTCGGTAAATTACAACGGTGTCGATGGTAAATCTATCCTAAAACCCACTCGTCGTAGGAAGAATAGGAATTAATTAGTAGTTGATGAAGATATTGATTTTTGCTGTGATTCTATCGAAAAGGATTGCAATAAATGAATAAAAACATAAAAAGTCGCAGTAGCTTGCGGCTTTTTTGCTTTATTCACAAGAAAAAGCAATAGAAGCTTATCGGCTTCGGGAGGTTTCGATACATAATCGGTGTTAATTTTTTTTCATATGCTACGGCTATCGCATTTTGTCGAACTTCTCCAAAAGAGGTAGATATTCCTGCCAGCGTTCCGCTCGGATTGGCATCACGGGATGAGTAAAGTCGTTGAAAACCAAAACGAGAGCCGGGCTTATTCGGTTGTGCTTTTGTGTAAAGTAATAATCGATCAACTTTCCGCTTTCTATTAAGCGTTTCGCCGTCGCGTGGTAGTTGAAGTATCCCATTCCAAAGTTATATCCCTTTTTTGCCTGCGTTTTCCCATCGCAGCTTCATACGAATGTTATGGCGTTGCGATGTTAGCTGCCAAGGCAATCCGATTATTGCTATTTGTGTCGCAATACTGTTTCATAATTAAAGCAGATACTCATTTAATCCAACGCTAATACAAATCCGCATATAATTTCGCAAATTGTCGGTGTATCGCTACTGCATAAGCTTTTACAACTGTCGAAAATGGATGCTAATTTGTTTTTATAGGCTACTTATAGTATATGCCGGATTTACAAAGGTAACCGATATAGTACATCGGTTAAATAAATTTCGTCAAATTAATATGATATGGAGGGCCGACAATAGACAAGCCGTATCTCAAGCATCGAGTAAGTTCGGATACTCGGACTGAAAGGGATTGTCCAAAAAAGAAAAAGAGCTTAAATTTTTTTTATTAGCAGTGTAAAATGGCTATACATTCATTATTGAATAGTATATAATGCTATTGGTGGAGATTGGACAAACCAGTTTCAATTACGATCAAAAGAAGATTGATTTGATCGGATGTAAGATAAATATCGCTTTTCGGAGAGTGTTTATGGAATTTTTGTATGAAGGCATACTTGCCCTATTCACGGGTAGCGGCTTTAAGATGCTTGTTATGTGGATTGTGGGTGCCGTTTTAATATTTCTTGCCATCAAGAAGGAAATTGAGCCATCGTTGTTGCTTCCAATGGGCTTCGGCGCGATTTTGGTGAATCTTCCCGGCTCGGGAGTACTTGGCGACAACGGCATTATTCAGTGGCTTTACGAGGTGGGAATCGAGGCTAGCGAAGCTATGCCCTTGTTGCTGTTTATAGGTATAGGAGCAATGATAGATTTTGGTCCACTGCTGTCCAATCCCAAGCTGATTTTCTTTGGAGCCGCCGCGCAGGTCGGTATTTTTGTTGTGGTAATTTTTACGGCTTTGTGCGGTGATTATTTTACCATCGCAGATGCCGCAAGCGTTGGAATCATCGGAGCCGCCGATGGACCTACGGCGATTTTGGTTTCACAGCGTTTGGGGTCGCAATACACGGGTGCGATTGCGGTTGTTGCGTACTCTTACATGGCTTTGGTGCCGATAATTCAACCAGTGGCGATAAAGCTTGTGACGACGCAAAAAGAAAGAAGAATCAGGATGGAGTACAGACCCGACTCGGTAAAAAAGTCCACGAAAATTCTTTTCCCGATTATCGTTACGGTAATTGCGGGATTGCTTGCGCCCGAATCGGTTGCGCTTGTGGGGTGTTTGATGTTTGGTAATCTGATAAGGGAGTGCGGAGTGCTTTCGCGTTTAACCGAGACGGCAAATCAAACACTGACCAACCTTATTACCTTGCTCTTGGGAATAACGATTGCTTTTTCCATGCAGGCGGAAGCTTTCGTATCGCTTCAAACCTTAATGATTATGGGGCTTGGTTTATTTGCATTTTTCTTCGACACGATCGGAGGCGTGCTTTTCGCCAAGTTCATTAATTTGTTCTCTAAGAAGAAAATCAATCCGATGATAGGAGCCGCGGGCATATCAGCTTTTCCGATGAGTGCAAGAGTGGTGCAAAAACTCGGATTGGAGGCTGATCCGCAAAATCACTTGCTTATGCACGCAACCGCAGCCAACGTAAGCGGTCAGATTGCCTCGGTAATCGCAGGGGGCGCGCTTTTGAGCCTTATATTAAATTAGTCGAGAGTTTTGAAAGAATACAGCGGCACACCTTGCAACTGCGTGCGCCTGATGCGACTTCTTCCCAAGAAGTATTTGTGACGGAGGTTATGTTAATAGAAATGAAAAAAAATATGAAGGAAACGGTGCTAAATTTATTTCTCCTTTGCGCGGTTATGTTTACTCTCGCGTTTGCGGTGAGCGTACTTTGGTGTGTTTGCTCCGAAAACCAATCCGCATCTAATTCGCTAAACGAATACGCTTACACTGCAAAATCCGATGCTCTATGTGCCGACACTGCTTGCATCTCCTACGAAATTCTGCATAACGTAGAGACGAATGCGAACCTTGCTTACGGTATAAAGTATGCCCAATGTGCAGATACGGCAGGCTCGTATTCGGATGTATTAAGCAATGCGGGAACTTATGCGGATGTCGATAACGGAAACAATTCGGAATCCGACGGAGAGGAACAGGACGATACTAAGGTCGACCCAAACGCACAAAAGCTCGAGGAGTTGAATTCTCTAAGCTACAAAGAAAAGGTTATGCTGTCGCTCAATCTTGCATGGAAGGGAATGCTGGTCATCTTCGTTGCGATCGCGTTTATCTTTCTAATCATCAAGCTTTGCGGAATAAGAAAGAAAAACAATAACCGCGAATGAACACTTCCGTCTAATAGCACGCCTATTAATGATGGTGTAAAATGCACGACCGAATCGGTATGATTGTATTTAGTGACGAGCCATCGCTTGCTCTACTTCGTCGCATACCGAAGCCACAATGTCCTTGAGAGTACAGGGGTAGTCGATTAGCACTTCTTAATGCACGCGAATACTATTCGTGCTTGGGAGTATTGCTTAAAATATGCTCTTCAACGCCTACCAATTGATGGCGGGAAGGTCGTGAGAGGTCAGGTATTCGTTGCAAAGCCGAAAATGGTTGCAACCCAAAAACCCTCTGTGAGCCGAAAGCGGACTGGGGTGCGGAGCGCACAAAACCAGGTGCATCGGGTTGGTCACGAGGACTTTTTTGGATTGGGCATACGCTCCCCAAAGCATAAACACAATCGGACTTGAGCTGTTATTAAGCTCGATTAAGACGTTGTCGGTAAGCGTTTGCCACCCCAAATCCTTATGCGACAGGGGATTATTGCGGGAAACCGAAAGGATCGAATTAAGCAGAAGAACTCCCTGTTTCGCCCAAGTTGCAAGGTCCGTGTTGAAAGTATCGGGGCAGAAGCCTTCAAGAGAAAGCTCCTTAAAGATATTTTTCAAGCTGGGCGGTGCTTTGATACCTTGCGGCACGCCGAAGCTTAGACCGATTGCCTGATCGGGATTGTGATAGGGATCCTGCCCCAAAATGACAACCGTGACATCGGGCTTGTCGGTTAAGAAAAAGCATTTGAAGATAGCTTCATATGGCGGATAAATAACGTAGAGGGAAAACTTTTCCGCGTTAAGCTCGATTCGCGCGAGAATCTCGTGTTGTGTGGGCGCGTTGAAGAAATCCGACCATCTGTTTGTTGGCAATATGTACATATCAAACATAGGTAATGTAGCTCCGATTTGGCAGAATATTACTGCCCGTACATTACTCCTCGGCATATTCGTTATCTTTATTCGAAAGAAACGCAAACATTAGGTGTATTCGTTATCTTATTATCCGAAAGAAACGGGAACATACCGCATACAAGTATAATACAATTTGCGCAATAAAGCAATTACTTATAAAAAAATAACAAAAAGCCGCTAATTTGATTGCAAAAACATTGTTAAGTATGTTAAACTTGTTGTAATCTCGATACAATAATGCTGATACGCGCATGTTTTTCGGAAAAATTACCATATTCTTGCCTCTTGCAAAGGGCGTGTTGATATTTACAGCTTAAGCAAAAAGAATTTTGAGGTTCTGTCGCGCTTTACGGGTGCTGCTTGAACCGAGATTAAAACAGAGGCAAATTTGAGTATATCTGAATCGGGCGTTGTATTACCCAACGGAGGAAGTGCGGGATTGAACCCCTGTGCAATTGAATTATGCAGTATTTGAAAGCTACAGTCAGAAACAAAATTATTTTTTCTGCTATTGCCGAGTTCTCGCAGAATGGTTATTCGGACGCTTCAATCAGCAATATCGCGCACAACGCGGGAATAAGTTTGGGCAATATCTATCGTTACTATGCCAACAAGTCCGCACTGTTTAACACGGTGGTAAAGCCGTTGTACGACGATGTCGGATCGTATTTGAAGAGTGCTTTTTTAACCGATGATTTACCATTAAACGAAGCGGTGTGCGGCTTCATTGACAGAGTATTGACGAATGATGTACTGTTTATGATTGTGAACAAGTCGGATGCCGAGTCCGTTGAAAAGTTTAACGACCTCGTCGGCGATGCTTTCACCCGTAAAATAAAGAAGGAGTTGGAGTCGCATTTGGCGTCCGATAATATTATCGTTCACTATGGCAAGATGAGCAGGATTATCTCGCAAAGCTTTCTTTCGGTTTTATACGGAATTTTGGGTGATAATCATCGCAAGGATCGCAAAAGGGAGTACGCGCAGGAGGTTACACGCTTTTTCTTCGTGAACATCGAAGGCAGATTCCAACCCAAACCCGAAGCATAGTTTATTTAACTGTTTATACCGAGTGTTTTATTAAAAGCCTAAATTCAGCGTTTTGGCGAGTGTTTTGTTAAGCCTAATTTCAGCGTTTTGGCGAGTGGATTAGTTAAACTTATTAACGATTTATCGATACAATCGGAGCGGAGGCAGCCGCTCTTTTTTTGTTCAATATACCGACTGTTGTTTTTTTCGTGTTTTTGGATAAGAGTATTAAACTAGAAGTATAATCCGCTGATGTATTTTGTTTTGTGTTTTTGGTTAAGAGTATAAAACGAAAAGTATAATCCGCTGTTGCTTATATTTCCGTCGTATTATTGTATAAAGGCTAACCCGCTTCGAGATCGAGCATTGCTGTCGGTGCCTTTTGGTTTATTCACCCAAAAAACGCAACCAAAATGCTTAAGCATGAAGTGCTTAGTAAAAAATTAAAATCTTGCGTGAAAAATGCTTGACGTAAAGGGGCTTATGTATTATAATACGCAAGGTAAAGCCGTTAAGCTTTACGGCAGGTGAGATATGGACAGATCCGAGAGATTAAGATTGAGTGTTCTTTTCGATGAGTATAAGAAGCTTTTGACCGATAAACAATCGGAAACCTTTGATTTATATGTGAATTCGGATTTGTCGTTGAACGAAATTGCCGATGGAATGTCTATTTCCAAGCAGGCTGTAAGGGACAGTTTGCAAAACACCGAAAAACTTTTAAACAAGTACGAGGATGCTCTCGAATTAACCGAGAGAAAGAACGCGTTGCGGGCTTTGCTTCATAAGCTCGAGCTAGGAGAAATGAGCGTTGAGGAGTACAAGAACGCCGTATCCGATTTGTTATAGGGCGTAAGTGGCAAAGAGAGGTAGTTATGGCTTTATTTTCGGGATTAAGCGATAAAATAAATCACGTTTTCAGTAAATTGACAAATAAAGGGCATCTGACCGAACTTGAAATTAAGCAGGCGATGCGCGAGGTTAGGATTGCTCTATTAGAGGCGGACGTGAATGTTTCCGTCGCCAAGGATTTTATCAATAAGGTTACGGAGAAGGCTGTCGGCGAGGAGGTTTTGAAAAGTCTTACGCCCGGACAGCAG
>JAQVMT010000023.1 GCA_028703495.1 Clostridia bacterium
AAGTGCGTAGGCTTCCTGCGACTGGGCTACGGACGCATTCTTTTTTATATGCGCCTGCATGAGCTCGGACACGACCGCCATTTCATCTTGTTCCTGTTGCATTTCGGCATCAAGTGCCGTAGTGTCGCAGAGCGACTGCCGGATAAGCTCACAATCAGCAAGCACGGTGGAGCGATTGCCCATCAAGTCATTGTAGGCAGTAAGGAAACGTTGCTTGATTTCGTCCTCGGTGAGCGTCGGAGTTTGGCATCTGTTCTCATTTTTGAACTTCTGATTGCACTGAAATATCACGCTTCTATATTCATCCGTGGAATGCCAGACCTTTCGGCCGTAGAAACCGCCACAGTCTCCGCAGATGATTTTACTGTGAAAAGCCTTGTCGCTGTAAGCTCTGCCCAGTTCCTTGCGCCGTGCCATTTATTCTTGCACCGCTTCAAATTCCTCAGAAGCAATAATGGCTTCATGCGAACCTTCTACATAATACTGCGGCACCTCGCCGTTATTTATCCGCAATTCTTTCGTTAAAAAGTCAACTGTAAACCGTTTCTGGAGCAGCGCATCGCCCTTATATTTCTCGTTGGTGAGGATACTGGCAACCGTGGATGACCGCCATGTTTTTTTACCGGCAGGGCTGAGAATGCCGTATTCCATGAGGTAATTAGCAATACCCTGTGTGGTTTTTCCCTCGAGGAACATCTTGTAGATGAGCCGTACCGTTTCGGCTTGCTCCGGCACTACCTTGAGGTTTCCGTCCTCGCCCTTATCAAAACCGAGAAATTGAGAGTAGCCGACGCTTACCTTGCCATCCGAGAATCGCTTTCGTTGTCCCCATGTGACATTCTCTGAAATGGAGCGGCTTTCTTCCTGGTGGAGACAAGGGGAATCGAACCCCTGACCTCTTGAATGCCATTCAAGCGCTCTACCAACTGAGCTATGCCCCCACGATAAAATGTATCAACTTAATATTTGCAAACCCTTCTCGGGTTGTCGACGAATTGCCGTTGGTAGAGCCCAAGGCTCTTCCCGGTCGCACTCGCTCCCCGCTTTGGCTAAAAACGCCGCACCGTGGCGTTTTCTTAACGCGTCGCGCCAACTGAGCTATGCCCCCACGATAAAATGTATCAACTTAATATTTGCAAACCCTTCTCGGGTTGTCGACGAATTGCCGTTGGTAGAGCCCAAGGCTCTTCCCGGTCGCACTCGCTCCCCGCTTTGGCTAAAAACGCCGCACCGTGGCGTTTTCTTAACGCGTCGCGCCAACCTAAGCTTAAACCCAATCAATTCAGCCTGCTGATTATATCACATTTTTTTTGATCTGTAAACTGTTTTTTCCGTTTTTCGGTAATTCCCTACCGGCTTTTTTCGACAGTTAATTGCCAAAGTAAGTTCCGCAGTGGAAATGCTGTGCACTCCAAAAGTTGGACACGAGATGAAAAGCATGTTGGAGGTGCATATATATAAAGTTGTGGAAGCTAGTTTGCCGATGTATTGAAGTGAAACTACAGCAAGACAATTTTTGTTTCACATGAGATTTTCGAGCGGACATACGGAGATTGTGAACGTGCGATTTGGTTTTTCCTTAATTATGATTGACGAAAGGCGGTTTTTCGGGTATACTCAAAAGGTATCGATTGCGGCGAGTCCGCATGCGCAAGGAGATTTATGAAAGGAAAAATATTTATTGTGATTGTTTTGGCGATTGCGTTGTGCCTGAGCGGCTGTTCCAACAAAACCGTTACCGTTTACAAGGTCAAATGCTGGGAGGATAGTGAAAGCTATTCCTACACGGTGTCGCGAGACGGCAGTTATTCCTTCAATGTGGTGAGCGGTACTATTGCCGTGCCGTCCGAAGTAGACGGCGAATATACCGTGAAGCTTCATTTTGACCAAACACTGTCGCTGTATGTGTTGGAGACCGAGCTGGTGGTGTATGAAACCTATTACACTGACGTAAGCGCGTACTTTAAAACCGTAGCAGAATACCATAGTATTCTCGACGATGCGATGCGCTGTACGCAAAACGGCGACGGCACGATTACCTTCAAAAACAGTGTCAAGACGTTGTCGCACTTCTACAATCCTGACAAGACGCTGTATTCAAAAACGGTTGCGTTCGGAGCGATTTTGATTCGCACCGACGAAGGGTACAGTCCCGAATATAACGACTATACCGTTGAAACCAAGTCCATCGGGGACGACCTTGTATATGAGCTTGCCTTTTCCGAATATCAATATCCGACGTATAACGAGCTTGCGGGGGAGCACTCCCTTCCGCTAAACGGCGGAGTTAGCTATGTGGACAATGCTACACTTTTTTACACGGCGAGAAGCTTGGAGCATGCATCATTCAAGGAGGCAAGCACGACTTCGCTGTACTCCTTCGACTTGGTTGCGGGAACGACGCATACGATAACTGCAGCCTACGATGCCGCTTATTCGCCTGTTTCGTCGACATTGAACAACACACAGGAGGAGAATTTGCTTCCCGTGAGTCTCCTTCCGACCGATGCGTACAACAGTCAAGGCGCGATCTATGTTTATTTGGATACAAGCTCGGACGAGGATAACACTTTTTGGTCAACCAGCGCGGACGGCAACCACGATGTGATTAAGAAACGCGCAGTTATTATCAAACAGAACTATATGATACTTAAGCTAAATGAGTATTTCGGCTAATAAACCCGCCGATCGGAGAGGATATGAGTAAAATCGCTTATCTTAACGCTAGTCAAATCGTTACTATGCGCGGTGGCGCGAGAAAGGGCTTAGCTATGAACGACATAGGCATTCTGCCAAAGGGTAATGCCATAGTTACCGACGGCGAACGGATTTGCTTTGTCGGACAGCAGGAGGAGGCTTTGCGCATATCCGACAGTACGGTGGATTGCACGGACTGTGTGCTAATGCCTGCGTTTATCGACAGCCACACTCATCTTGTGTTTGGCGGTTATCGCGAAAATGAATTCAATATGCGCCTTAACGGAGCCGACTATATGGAGATAATGCAAAGCGGCGGCGGCATAAACGCAACCGTTCGTGCAACGAGAGCGACTTCGGAAGCCGAGCTGTCTGCCAAATCGCGGAAGCTGTTATGTGAATGTATGCGCTACGGCGTGGGAACGGTGGAAATTAAGAGCGGTTACGGATTGGATTGCGACAACGAAATCAAGCAACTCGATGTAATCGAAAGCTTGCGCAAGACCGAGGACATTAGCATTGTTTCGACATTTATGGGAGCGCACGCCACACCCGACGAATACGGAAAAAACGTGGATGCCTATGCGGAGTTTTTGGTCGAGTGCGTTTTGCCTCGGATCGCAAGCAGATGCGCGGATAACCCTCGGTATGCGGAGTTTTGCGATGTTTTTTGCGAAAAAGGAGTGTTTTCCCACGAACAGACCATTAAAATACTCGAATGCGGCAAACAATACGGCTTAAAGCCTAAAATGCACGCCGATGAGATGATGGATATGTCCAGTGCCGCTCTTGCCGCAAAACTGGGCTGTGTATCCGCCGATCATTTGTTACACACGGGCGCGGAGGGAATTGAGGCGTTGAGCCGAAGCGACACCGTTGCGACATTGTTGCCGTTAACGGCATTTTCTCTTTGCGAAAGCTTTGCTAATGCGCGCGGTATGGTGGACGGCGGTTGCTGTGTGGCATTGGCAAGTGACCTGAATCCCGGCAGCTGCTTTTCAAACAGCATACCCTTGTTGATCGCACTTTCCACAATCTATATGAAACTTACGGTAAACGAAACGCTTTGCGCACTTACCGCAAACGCCGCAAAAGCCTTGAACCTTTCCGACAGAGGAAGTCTGGAGGTAGGCAAAAGAGCCGATCTGCTTCTGCTCGATTGCGATAACGTAAATTTTCTATCCTACCACTTCGGCAATAATTTTGCAAAGAGCCTTATTATCGGCGGTAAGAAAGTTTATTAGCAAAAAGAAACTGAATATTGGCGAAAGGAGAATTTATTAGCGAAAGGACTGATTTCGGCGGCAAGAAAGTTTATTAGAAAACGAACAATATCATCGGCGATAAGAGAGTTTATAAGCGAAAAGGAACCGAAAATCGCAGCGTCAAGAAAGTTTTTCAGCAAAAAGGACTGAATTTCGGTGGCAAGAAAGTATATAAGCAGCAAAGAAACCTAATTGCACGAGAGCGGAGTGCTTTGTGCCGAAAGCAGAATTATACGGAAACGATAAAATGCGAATTATCGTGTATAACTATGCGACGGCATTGCAGAACCATATTATGAAAAGGTATCGAAAGGCAAGCGGAAGCGGTTTGGTTTGAGCTTTACATAATTCTATATTTTTGTAAAACAAGAAAAAGAGGAGAATTTGTCCATATTGCTTGACGTAATTTAACCTTCGGTTTATAATAAACAAAAGGAGGGTTGATTATGAGAAATGAAGGATTGGAGAAGTTTTTCGATGTTTTGGGTGAACTGCTCGCGTTTTTGACGCTTGCCTTATACATATGCCTGATTATCGATGCAAACTGGCAATTTATACCTCGTGGCACTTTGTATGACGTATTGCAGATCGCCAAGGTATATGCTCCGTTGATTCTTGTGGGAATCGTCGGATTCGAAGCCACGATCAAACGCAACATTTTGATAAGACTATTGTTTTATGCAATGGTTGCCGTTATTGTGATCTTTATGTTTTTCCCCGCAACATGGACAATGATTATCGGCGGATAATCGTATATATGCGGTTTTCGGCTATATGTAATCGTAATTAAAAGGGCATTTCGTATTTTTGAAATGCCCTTTATAATTGCACTATTGAAGTTTTCGAATTCTACCGAGTCGGTTCGAAGGGAATGGCTTCGGCAATTTCCGTTAGGTTTTCTTTTAGGCTTAGGACCTTGGCTTCCTCGTTCAGTGTTCGCGCGTACATCTTGAAGTATTGATAAACGGTGGCACCGTCTGCATTGACGAATGTGCGCGTTATGTGAACGTAAATAATTATTTTCTCGGCAATAGTGACTTTCCCGTCGCTATCGGTTTGTGCGGGTACTATTTCTTCGGTGAAGTAGCATATGATCCCGCCGTCCGCATCCGAAATTGCTTCATAATCGGTCAGTGCGCCGAGCTTGAGCTGCTCGGTACTGCCGAAGGAGCTTTCCACGGCAAGCGAGTTGATATCGCCGACCGCAGCGGTAAAGGCATAAAGATAGATATATTCGTTGTTGGATGCCAAACGCAGATCGTCCTCTGTCTTGAAAAGTCTGTTAAAACGGACAATACCGTTGGAAATATTGCCTTTGACAACGGGTACGATAAATCTCCCCGTGGAGCTGTCCGCCAATTCGGCAAAGCTTACGTTGAGTTCGTCGTATTTGTTGCCTCCGGATACCACCAAACCGATGATAATACCCGCCAAAGTCATAATAATCACAACCGCAACGACAACAACAATAACCGTTTTGCGGCGGTTTCTTGCTTCCGCCTTGTTTTGGGTGTGTTTCTTTGCGGCTTTTTTATTGTGATTATCCGCATTTTCATTTTTTGTAGGAGTGAGCTTGACCTTATCTAATCGGTTTGCGCTGTCGTTTGCGCCTTCGTGAGTGGAGTTTTGTTTGGACTTATCTTCATTTGAAGCGTTGATGCTCGAAGCGTTTGCGCTGTCGTTTGCGCCTTGAATAGCAGAAATTTGTTTGACGTTAACGCACTCCGCAGTGTTTTTTAAAGCGTTCGCGTATTCATCTTCGTTTGTTACGGCGGTCTGTTCGGGATTCGGCTTATCTGTCGAATCGGCGGAAGCGCGCAACTTTTGTTGAAGCTTGTAGGGACGGCTCTTTTTATTGTTAGATAAGTTACTTTTGTTTTTATTGCTCATTTTCAATGTTTGTCCTCATTTTGGAGAATATTTGCGCTTGTTTTGGTACGACCTTGACGAAATAAGTAAATTATAGTGTATCTTGCGCATAATCAATGCTTCTTTCCGTCGTCCTCGTCGTTATTGAGCAACCCTATCATTTCGTTGAGAAAGGCTTTAGTGTCCTTAAACTGCCGATAGACGCTTGCAAAGCGAATATAAGAAACCTCGTCGACCTTTTTCAACTCCTCCATTACCATATTGCCGATTTCCTTACTGGACACCTCGGCGCGAAGGGAGTTGACGATTTTGCTTTCAACGTTGCTTACGATTGTATCGATGTCGGACATAGGAACGGGACGGTTGGCGCAAGCCAGCATAATTCCCTGTTTTATCTTGTTTCTATCGAATTTCTGTCGGTTTCCGTTATTCTTGATGACAAACAACGGTGTTGTTTCAATTGTTTCATAGGTCGTGAAACGTTTACCGCAAGCTATACACTCTCTACGGCGGCGGATTTCCTCGCCGTTTTCGGACTGCCGCGAGTCAATGACCTTGGAATCTAAGCATTTGCAGTACGGACACTTCATATTATCTCCCCTCGTCGGGAAATAGGTATAATCCGTTTGCCCGACCGATACGATTCTTCAACCGCTTTCACAATTGGCACAGCCATTTAATTGCGTATTTATTTTATATTATAGATTGCAAATTGTCAACAACTTTAAATACATAACCTTTTAATACTAAGCAATGCCCGATTATGTGGTTTAAACGTTAATCGGTTTGTGGATTAGGTTAGAAGGGGAACTTGTTTTCGGCTTGCATGCGTTTAAAGCAGGCGATGGCAATCCAAACGTAAATGAAGGGCTTGAGAAGCATCAGCAGCTCCAAACTCGAAACGGTATCGGAAAAGAGCACCACCGCCGAATGTATAAGTATGGAAACGCCGATCAGTATGGAAAAATACCAAAGCTTGTCGCTAATTTTGCGCGTTTTCGCAAACAGCACTATAAGCAAAACGCAAAGCAAAAGCAGGGGGATATTGCGTAAGACAGTCCACATAAGCGGCATGGAGGCACTTCCCCAAGCGTTTTGAGGCAAAATGCAAAGCACGAGTCGCGCGGTTACGAGCGCCCACACGCCGATATCCAAATAAGTGTTGTATGTCCTTGTGCGCCTTCGCCAAAAATAAAAAAGCAAAACATAAAAAACAGTCAGGGCAAGCGCGTTAGCAAGGTTTCCCCAGTTTGCAAAAACAAAGGCGATACCCGACGGAAAGAACATAAAATACAGTCGAGGCAAAAGATGAAAACAATCGCCTACGCCCAACACTACCGCCGCCGCACCGACCACTCTATATCCGCCTTTAGACGGAGATCTTTGTATTAACATAACTCCAAACGTAATTATCAGCGCAAGGTACGCCGTATCAAATATTGCTTCTAATATGTTCATCGCAAGTCCTCCTTTCGCGTTATTGTCCTTGGACAATACTATTATAAGCCCAAATATTAAATCTGCAATTAATAATGCAAGAAGCATCATATTTTTATGCATTAGCGAGCGGAAATTTGGGAAGAAAACCACATATTACTCCGAAAATTCCGTCAATCGGCTACGGACTACCGTTAAAGCTTTCATTCAAAAAGAGGATTTATTGCAGTTAGCTTTTTTGCTAAGAATAAGCGTATTTTGTAATGAGCTTTTATGCTAAGAATAAGCGTATTTTGTAATAAGCTTTTATGCTAAGAATAAGTGGATTTATGCGATGAGTTTTTATGCAAGAATAAGAGGATTATGCAGTTAGCTTATATGCTAAGATAAGCGGTTTCATTGATTAAGCATTTATATAAAAGTGGAAAACAAATTGTCGCAAAATTAAATGTCACTCCACATCAATAAAGCAGTTGGGCTGATTTGAATAGTTGCGCTTAATCACTTGTCAAAGATTTAGCATTAGTGTATAATAATATATTGGGTTGGTATCCGTTAGTTCGGGTTTTTGTTCGCATAACGTTGATTTCGACCGATGTTGCGCACCTATTTGCTCGGTCGACCAGACTGCGAGTTGATTGAAAATGCGCATGCTTGGCAAATTGCTCAATCGAGGGTGTACGAATGACAGAAAATACGAAAGCACGGCTTCGTTGCTCGGTCGACCAAATTGTGGGTTGATTGAAAATGCGTGTGCTTGGTAAATTGCTCAATCGAGGGTGTACGAATGACAGAAAATACGAAAGCAATTATCGGGTTGTTGGAGGAGGAGTTTCCGAACCCGAGGAGTGAGTTGAGATTTGATTCGGTTTATCAATTGCTTGTTGCGGTAATTTTGAGTGCGCAATGCACGGACAAACGCGTAAACCTCGTAACCGAAAAGCTGTTTCAGGTTGCGCCCACGCCGCAAAAGATGCTTTTGTTAAGCCCAGAGGAGTTGGAGGAACTGATACATTCGTGTGGCTTTTTCAAAATGAAAGCCAAGCACATTTTGGAGGCGAGCGCGCAAATTATGGCATTGGGCGGCGTTCCTTCCACGCAGGAGGAGCTTGCCAAGCTTAGCGGAGTCGGCAGAAAAACCGCTAACGTGGTGTATGCGGTCGGCTTCGGCGGTGCTGCCATAGCGGTGGACACCCATGTTTTCAGGGTGTCGAGGCGGTTGGGCTTGGCTGCTGCCAACACGCCCGAGGGTGTGGAGCTTCAGCTTCAAAAGGCGATAGATAAAGACCTTTGGAACGTTTGTCATCATTATTTGCTTCTGCACGGCAGATACGTTTGCAGGTCGCAAAGCCCCGACTGCAAAGCATGCAAGCTTACAAAGTACTGCGCATATTATGCGGAAACGTCCGAAAAGGGTGTATAAGGGTTAGGACAATGTCCTAACGGGTAGAATAGAAGGCGGAGCCGAGAGCGAAAGCAAGATCGGACGGGAAATTAGACTTCGAAGAACGAGGAAAGAAAAGAATGTTTACGGATAGAATAAAAATTAAAATCAAGTCGGGTGACGGAGGCGACGGAGTCGTTTCCTTTCATACCGAAAAGTATATCAACCGCGGAGGTCCCGACGGCGGTGACGGAGGGCGTGGCGGCGACGTGGTCTTTTTGGCGACCGAGGATAGGAATACTCTTAACGACTTTGTCTATCAGAGGAAGTATACGGCGACCTCGGGCGAAAACGGAGCGTCCAACAACTGCTACGGCAAAGCAGGTGTTGACGTGGTTATCAAGGTTCCTGTGGGCACGGTGATTAAGGATGCCGAAACAGGCAGGATAATGGCGGATTTGTTCAAGGCGGGCGACAGTGTCGTTATTCAAAAGGGTGGCAGAGGCGGCAAGGGAAATGCACGCTTTGCCAACAGCCGCAGACAGACTCCCAAGTTCTGCACCTTGGGCGAAAAATCCGAGATCAAGGAAGTCGAGCTGGAGCTTAAAACCATCGCGGACGTCGGTCTTGTGGGATTTCCCAATGTCGGCAAAAGTACGTTGCTTTCTGTTATCAGCAATGCAAAGCCTAAAATCGCGGACTATCCGTTTACAACGCTCAATCCCAATTTGGGTGTCGTTTCCCTATATCATGATACCTTTATCGTCGCAGATATCCCCGGTCTTATCGAGAACGCCAGCCTCGGCGAGGGCTTGGGTCATCGGTTTCTTCAGCACATAGAAAGAACGCGAATGATCGTTCATGTTTTGGATATGGCGGGATATGAGGATAGAGATCCCTTGGAGGACTTCGCGAAGATAAATAAAGAGCTTAAGGAGTACTCCGAGGTGTTGGGCAAGCTGCCGCAGATTGTGTGCGCCAACAAAATGGACGGAGCAAATGCGCAAGAAAATCTGCAAAGGTTTTGCGAAAAATACCCCGATTATGTAGTAATTCCCGTAATGGCGGCGATCCACGAGAATATCGGCGCATTGTTGGACGCAATTTATAAAAAGCTCAAGACCTTGCCTAAGCTGCAGCCGTTGGAATTCGAGCCTTACGAATTTGAGGAAGCCGACAAAACCGGCTATAACGTCTACCGCGAGGACGACGTTTTCGTGGTCGAGGGCGGTTTGGTTACTAACCTTTCGCGTTTAATATTGG
Organism: Clostridia bacterium; assembly: GCA_028703495.1. Taxonomy (GTDB): domain Bacteria; phylum Bacillota; class Clostridia; order Christensenellales; family CAG-314; genus JAQVMT01. The sequence continues at coordinate 9,916 of JAQVMT010000023.1, forward strand.
TGGACGATTACGACAGCTTGCGCTATATGCACAGAGTTTTGCGCACGGTCGGCGTTATCGATGAGTTGGTACGTCAGGGCGCAAAGGACGGCGATACTGTTTTAATGGGTGACATCGAATTCGAATTTACCGAGTAAGCCCACTTGTCGGCGGATTTTTTGTACAGAATGCAAATAATTCGGTAATGAAACGCGAATTAGTATCGGGCAAGCCATCGACACGAGGAACAAACTGCAATTTACGCGCATTGAGGCGCATGGCAAAAAGAGAGGATAATTATGATAAGTGCAAAGGATAGAAGCGAATTGAGGAGCAAGGCGAACACTCTAACACCCCTGGTGTTTGTGGGAAAAGAGGGCGTCGACGAGGGTGTAATCGACGAGGTGAAGCTTTGTTTGTATAATAACGAGCTGATCAAGGTCGGCTTGCAAAAGAGCTGCTCGGAATCGGCAAAGGAAACGGGCGAACGTATCGCGCAAGCCGCCGAGTGCGAATTGATTCAGTGCTTGGGCAGAAAAATAACCCTGTACAAGCGCACCGACAAAAAAGGCTTCGAGCATTTGCTTAAGTAAATCTAGGGCACATCTACGCAAGCAAGGCAAGATACCTACGCAAATTCTCGTTTTAACGAAATAGCAACGGCAAGGAAGCTACACAAATTTCCGTTCTAACGAAATAGCAACGGCAAGTAAGCTATGCAAATTCTCGTTTTACGAAGGAGTTAAAGAGGTTTCGAACGCTTTTGAAGAATCAAAGCAACGAATCTTTTTCCACGTTATATTTGCGGTTGAAGTAAGAGTACATCGAGAGGCAAATTAACAAAGAGGCAACTACTGCATAGTAGATTGGCATAAAGGAAATCAAGCCCATAATCGCAAGGAAAAAACCACTTACGAAGTAGAGCTTGGCGCGTTCGCGTTTGAGAGCGGCAAAAAGCAGGCGTTTTACGGGCGTTACGCCCTCTTTTTTGACTGCGGGCAGGGCATCGTTTTTGGATAAAAACAGCGCGGTGGCGTTTATGTCGAAAAGTGAGAGATAGTCTTTGTATAGGTCGGTTGCCATGAACGAGTTTTTGTCGATGTCGGTAAAAAATACGACCGAGCGATAGGCACGAAGCGTTTTTCCCGTCTTGGTTATTTCCACCAACGTGTCGGCATCTAGGGCCTTGAACTTGAAGTGTGTGCGGACGTAGGTCTTTTGATCGTCTATTTCGGCAGTAAAACCTTGTTTTTGCTTATAGACGGCGTACCCGTTGTCTGCAAAAATACGGGCAAAATAATCCGCGGGAGCGTCTAGGGCGATAAGAGTGTTTTTCAAGCGCGATTGAGCGGCGGGGGAGAGCTTTTTGGTTCTTCTGCGCATAAGCCTCTTTTTAAATAGAATTCGGACAAGGCAGTTTGACACAACCGAAATCAGCACAGCCAAAAGCAAGCTGATCCAAGTATCGAAATAATACCTGCACCAAATATAGCCGAGAGTGAAGCTCCCCAAAAGCACAAAAGCGTAATCTAAAATGACCGCCATTATTTCTCCTTTTTCAAATAACTGCGTTTCCGTTTTAGCCTAGGTATAATGCGATGCATAAGGCAATGCGGAATTAAGCGTGATATTTACAAAGTAATTATTGACGGCGAATAGGCTTTTGATACCGAGGCTTGTGCAAAATGCAATTTATGCAACAGTATATGAGCGAATAAAGCGGTAATAGTGCGATGTCGTTTACACTCGGGAAAAGACATAAAAAACGAGGCTTGTGCAAACGGCTTCAACAAAGGAATATATGAACACACAGGAAATGCTTTCGCCTCTAAGGCGTGCGATAAACGATTACAATATGATTGAGGACGGCGATAGGATTGCGGTCGGCGTAAGCGGCGGCAAGGACAGTCTGACCTTGTTGACCTTACTAAAAGCATACCAACGGTTTTCTCCGCAAAGGTTCGAGTTGATTGGAATTACCATCGATATGGGCTTTGAGGGCGCGGATTATTCGGCGGTAGAGGCGTATTGCGGAGGCTTGGGTGTGGAGTTGGTGGTCGAAAAAACCGACATTGCCCAAATTTTATTCGAGATAAGAAAGGAAAGCAACCCTTGCTCGCTCTGTTCCAAAATGCGGCGCGGAGCGTTGAACACAAAGCTCTTGAGCTTGGGCTACAAAAAGCTTGCTTTGGGACACCACGCCGACGATGTTATCGAAACCTTCTTCTTAAGTATGTTCTTCGAGGGAAGACTTTCCACCTTCGCGCCCGTGAGTTTTATGGATCGAACCGAAATAACGCTCATTCGTCCGATGATTTACATCGAGGAGAAGAATATTCGGGCATTTTCAAAGGATCTGCCAATTGCCTTCAACCCCTGCCCCGCCGACAAAAACACCCAACGTGAGTATATGAAGCAGTTGATCAAGAATATCCAAAAGGACATTCCCTTCGCGAAAAACCGTATGACCGATGCAGTTATGCACAGCGAACGCTACAATCTTTGGGACAAGGTGCAACCGTGCGAGAAGGCGAAACCGCAAGAGACGAATAAAGAAATATAGTACGTCAATCCATTGGACAAGGTGCAGCCGCGCAAGGAAGCAAGGGATATATCGATAAGGCATATTAAGCATACATCAAAAAGGGAAACGAGGCTATAAATGAAGCTTGAAGGGACGTTAAGGTCGATAATTTTTCATAACTCCGAAAACGGTTACACCGTGGCGGAGGTCGTTTCTTCAAACAAAAGGATTATTTGCGTGGGGAATTTGCCGATTGTGGCAGAGGGTGAGGAGCTGGAGCTTGAGGGCGAATACACCTTTCACAACAAATTCGGGCAGCAGTTTGCCGTAAGCGGTTGCGTGATACAAACTCCCAAGACGGTCGAGGGCGTGGTAAAGTATCTTTCGAGCGGGCTCATCAAGGGCTTGGGACCGGTTACAGCCAAGGCTATCGCGACCAAGTTCAGGCAGGACACGTTGAGAATTATCGCCGAGGAGCCGAACAGGCTTGCCGAGGTAAAGGGTATCTCGGCAAAAAAGGCAAAATCCATTGCCGAGCAGTTTGCCAAAGCCCGAGAAATGCAACAGCAGATTATGTTTTTGCAAGGCTACAATATTTCGCTCAATCTCGCACTTAGGGTGTATGAAGTCTACAAGGGAAATACCGAAGCCGTCGTAAAGCAAAATCCCTATGTTTTGGTGGACGACGTGGAGGGCGTGGGCTTTATCACCGCGGACAAGATCGCGATGAGCATGGGAATCCCAATCGATAGCGATTACCGAGTCAAGTCCGCCGTCGTGTACTGTATGAGAGAAAGCGCAGACAGGGGCGGCAACACCTTTATTTACGAGGATTCGGTCGCCGAATCGGTCAAAAGCCTTCTCAAACTGGACGTACCCGAAGAAAAGCTCAAGGTCGTGCTGGACGTATTGTCGCTTGAACAGTCTATTAAACGCTTTGAGCGTGAGGACAAAGCCTGTCTTTGCCTTTCCAAGTACTTCAACATCGAAAAGAACATTGCTTACAAGCTGGTTTTTACTAAATACACTGCGATCGCTGGAGCGAAGATCGAGGACATTCTTATTACGCACTTCGAGGAGCTTAACCAAATCTCCTTTCACATCGACCAAAAGAAGGCGATTAAGTCGGCTATCGAAAACGGGGTTTCGGTGATAACCGGCGGTCCGGGAACGGGAAAGACCACGATTATCAAATGTATCTGCTATATTTTCCACACCCTTAAGCTCGATGTGCAATGCGTTACGCCTACGGGAAGGGCGGCAAAGCGAATGCAGGAGGCGACCGGCGAGGAGGCAAAGACCATTCACCGCGTTTTGGATTTATCCTTCAAAAACGGCATTTTCTTTACTAGAAACGAGCATAATCCGCTGGATGCGGACGTCGTTATCGTGGATGAGATGAGTATGGTGGACGCATTTGTGTTTAACGCGCTCCTAAAGGCTCTCAAGGCGGGTGCGCGAATCGTGCTTGTCGGCGACAAGGATCAGCTTCCCAGCGTGGGTGCGGGAAACGTGCTTGCCGACATCATCAAAAGCGGCGTAATTCCCGTGTGCAGCTTGTCCTATATCTACCGTCAGTCCAACGATAGTCTGATTGTCAGCAACGCGCACAGGATAAACCGAGGCGAAATGCCTACTATCAATAACCAAAGCAAGGACTTTTTCTTTATTTCACGCACGGACGGCGAGGATATTGCCGAGGAAGTCTGCGGACTGGTCGCAAAACGACTGCCTAGCTTCGTCAACGTCGCTCCGCAAGGTATTCAGGTGCTTGCGCCTATGAAGGCGGGCGGCGGCGGAGTCGAGCGTATAAACAAGCTGTTGCAGGAGAGGCTCAACCCTTGTTCGGACAGCCGAAGGACGTTTACCTCGGGCAATACCACCTACAGGGTGGGCGATAAGGTCATGCAAACCCAAAACGACTACCAAATGGAGTGGCAGCGCGAAGCCGAAAACGGTGCGATCGAGTCGGGCGAAGGCGTCTTTAACGGCGACGTAGGCTTTATTACCGCTGTTTACGGCGGCGCAGGACTTCAGGTAACCTTCGAGGACGGCAGAATCGTGGATTACAACGTGGCTGACGCGACAAATTTGATGCTTGCCTACGCCGTGACCATTCACAAAAGTCAGGGCAGTGAGTTCGAAGCTGTCGTTATCGCGCTTTCGTCGGGACCACCCTCGATTATCAACAAAAATCTGTTGTACACCGCCGTTACACGTGCAAAAAATGTAGTCGTGCTTGTCGGCGACTATAAAAAGCACCTTATGCGAATGGTCAAAACCAATTATATAGTGGAGCGAAACACAATGCTTTGCGAAATGCTACAATCCGAACAGCAAAAAAGCGAAACTTTGTACGGATTTAAAGTGTAAAACATTTAGCGTATAATAGGCGAAGCATATTCGCCAATGTATGCAGATGAATACAACCTTGAATTATACCATAAATGCGAAGCCATACCGCAAGCATTGCGATGTGTTCATACAGGTGCACAAAGAACAGAACACGACGGATATCGCAAACAGTGGGACAATATGCTTAGAACGGTGGATATTGCATAACGTTTGTCAAGCGATAATTCTCGTATAACGGAGGAAAAATATGCTTAAAACCGTGGAAAGAAGCATCAAAGAGAAGATAAGCGACGTCTTTTTCCCGCCTTCGCTCACCTGTTGCGTGTGCGGTGAGGAGCTTTTTGACGAATACGAATACTACATTTGTCCCGAGTGTTTTAAGCTGCTTACGCTCAACGATTCCAAGATCTGTTTGCGATGCGGCAGTAAAATAGAGGGAGAGGAGAGCTACTGCGGTATTTGCGGCTCGGACGAGGTTTTCTACGAATATATCCGCTCCGCCGTCGTTTACGATGAGTTTGCGCGAATTCTGCTCCACAAATTCAAGTTCGGCAATCACAGAGAGTTCGGCAAGTGCTTTGCCAAGCTGATGGAGCGCAAGTTCAACTTGACCGATATGGAAGTAGATGCAGTCGCCTACGTCCCGATGACCGAAAGATCTTTGAAGGAAAGGCGCTATAATCAAAGCGAAATTATCGCATGTGAGTTTTGTATTTTGACGGGCTTGCCTCTGTTTGATGGCTTGAAGAAAATCAAGGACACCTCCGATCAGGTCGGCAAGGGCGCGGCGGACAGAATGAAAAACCTCAAGGGCGTTATGAAGGCTCAAAGCGGCGTCGAAAACCTAAGCGTTTTGGTCATTGACGACATCAAAACCACGGGCGCTACAATTAACGAGTGCGCAAGAGCCCTGAAAAAAGCAGGAGCCGCCAAGGTGTACGGACTTACCTACGCCTCGACGGTCGCAAAAGTGAGAATAAACAAATAACGGTAGCGAGTGCGCAAGAGCCATTAAAAGCAGGAGCCGCCAAGGTGTACGGACTTGCCTATGCCTCGACGGTCGCAAAAGTGAGAATAAACAAATAACGGCTTCAAGAAGGCGTTACAACACAGTGTATTAAATCGGAGAAAGAAATGGGATTATTTTTATCGTATAACGACAGACAGCTCAAGCCTATTAAAAAGGTGGCGGACAAAATCGAAGCCCTGTCCGAGGAGTATTCGCGGCTTTCGGATGCGGAGTTGAAAGCCAAAACTGCGGAGTTTAAAGCAAGACTGGCAAACGGCGAAACCCTGGAGGATATTTTGGTCGAGGCTTTTGCGACAGTCAGAGAGGCAAGCTTTCGGGTAATCAAGCAAAAGCACTACTATGTGCAGCTGATCGGCGGAATCGTGCTTCATCAGGGCAGAATCTGTCAGATGTCAACGGGCGAGGGCAAGACGCTTGTAAGTACTTTGCCTGCGTACCTGAACGCTTTGACGGGAAAGGGCGTGCATATCGTAACCGTAAACGACTATTTGGCGCATCGTGACGCCGAGTGGATGGGAAAAATTCACAAGTTTTTGGGGCTTTCGGTGGGTGTTATTCACACAAAGCAGAACAAGGAGCAGAAGCAGGAGGCATATAACTGCGACATAACCTACGGCACCAACAGTGAGTTCGGTTTTGATTTTTTGCGCGATAATATGCAAATTTACAAGAGCGACCTTGTGCAAAGGGATTTGAATTTCACTATCATCGACGAGGTGGACAGTATTCTTATCGATGAGGCGAGAACGCCCCTGATTATCTCGGGAAAGGGAGAAACGACCGCACCGCACTATTTCGAGGCGAACAGGTTCATTTGCACGCTTACCCCCGAAGATTATGAGTACGAGGAAAAGTTTAAAGCCGTAAGACTTTTGGAAAGCGGGGTTGCCAAAGCCGAAAGGTATTACAAGGTTGACAACTTGGGCGACATCGAAAATACCGAGCTTAATCACTACGTAAATCAGGCGTTGAGGGCAAGAGTTACCATGATGCGCGACAGGGACTACATCGTGGAGAAGGGGCAGGTCATAATCGTTGACGAGTTTACGGGAAGAAAGATGGAGGGCAGACGCTTTTCCAACGGACTTCATCAGGCGATCGAGGCAAAAGAGGGTGTGCGTATTCAAGAGGAGAATAAAACGCTTGCTTCCATAAGCTATCAGAATTTGTTCAGGCTTTACAAAAAGCTTAGCGGTATGACGGGAACGGCGAAAACAGAGGAGGACGAGTTTATGTCCATCTACAACATCGACGTTATAGAAGTGCCTACAAATAAGCCGCTGATAAGAGAGGACTATGACGACGTCCTCTATAAGACGCTTAATGCTAAAAACAGAGCCATCGTCGAGGACATAAAAAAGGTTCACGCCGAGCAAAGACCTATACTAATCGGTACAATCAGCGTGGAAAAGTCCGAGGAGTTAAGTCGGGAGCTTACAAAAGCCAAGATCGCTCACAACACTTTGAATGCCAAAAACCACATGAGGGAAGCAGAGATTGTTGCACAGGCAGGCAAACTGGGAGCGGTTACCATCGCAACAAATATGGCAGGCAGAGGAACGGATATTCTTTTGGGCGGTAACCCCGAGTTTTCGGCAAAGGAAAGAATGCGCAGGGAAAATTACACCGAGGAGCAGATCGAAACGGCGGACAGCTACTTCGAGGGCGACGAGGAAACGGCTAAGCTTCAGGGTGTATTCAGAAAATACCTTGAGGAATTCAAGAGTGAAACCGATAAGGAAAAGCAGGAAGTGGTCAGCTTGGGCGGACTTCACATCATCGGCACCGAACGCCACGAGAGCAGACGTATCGACAATCAGTTGAGGGGCAGAAGCGGTCGTCAGGGAGATCCCGGTTCCAGCGTTTTCTTTATTAGTCTTGAGGACGACTTGGCAAGAGTATTCGGCGGCGACAGGATCAAGTCCCTTCTTGAAACCTTCAAAATTCCCGAGGATCAGCCTATTGTCAACAAAATGTTTACAAGCGTAGTGGAAAGAGCGCAAAAGAGCGTGGAAGCGATGAACTTCGGCTCCAGAAAGAGCGTTTTGGAGTATGACGACGTGGTTAACGTTCAAAGAAATCTCATTTACGCCGAAAGGCGCAAGGCACTCAACGACGAGGATGTACACGAGGATATTCTCGATTTCGTAGACGTATATGTAGACAAGGCGTTCGAGCTTGCGGGGAAGGGCAGCGACAACCTCAAGGATTGGGACTTAAAACGCGCAAATCTGATTTTGTGGCAGCATTTACCCACGGGCGACCTGTTTTTGAAGGAGGAGGACAAAAAGAGCAAGCTGTCCGACCTTAAAAAAGAATACAAAGACTTGGTATTGGAGTTTTTGGAGATAACCAAAAAGGAAAACGAGGAAAAAGGCATCAATTTCAGCGACGTCGAAAGATTCTTCGTGACGCAGGTTATCACACGCAAATGGATGGATCACATCGATGTTATGGATCAGCTTAAAAGCAGCGTCCGCCTTCAGGCTTACGCTCAAAAGGATCCGCAACAAATGTACAAGGCAGAGGGCTATCGGCTTTATTCCGAGATGCAGGACGATATAAAGTACACGACCGTGCGTCTGCTCATTTTCCGCAAGCCCCCCAAAAGTGCGGTAACCGACCGCGCGGAGTTGAGCAAAATAAATCCCGACAAGGATTTCAATAAGCCCTGTCCTTGCGGAAGCAACGAGTTGTATAAAAATTGTTGCGGAAGAAAAGAATATCAGGAAATGAGGGATATCGAGCTCAAAAAACGCCGCGAGGAACGAAAAAAGAAAAGCACAAACGATTGACGGTGAAAGCTTGAGGGAGGAATGAAGATAAACAAGGAGCCGATCAATTGTCAAGAACTCTTCGAGTTAAGAAAAGCACAAACGACAGAGGGCGAAAAAAACGCAAGCAATATTGCTTAAAGCGCATATAAGTTATATTCTTAATATTGCCGAGAGGTGCGAAAGATATGCATAAATAACCGACGGCAATAACAAACAAAATATTTGAATAAAGGATGGTGATAATATGATTCAAATTGACGAAATCAGATATAAAGTCAAAGATTTGCAATCTAAATTAAAAGGGGTAGGCGATTCACTTTGACTTGGATAAGTTAGGTGAGGAGCTTGCCGAGCTGAAAAAACAGCAAGCCGTGGACTGCTTTTGGGAGGATCAGGCGACTGCCCAAAGGGTGAACAAGCGTGCAAAGCACATTGAAAACCAGTTGAAGCATTTGGATTCTCTCAATAAGGGCTTGCATAGCGCAAGTGAGCTTATGGAGCTTTGCGAGGACGACGAGCAGATGCTTGCCGAGGCGGTTGATGAGCTGACAGCCTTGGAAGACAGTATAAATCAATTGCATTTAGAGACGCTTTTGCGCGGAAAGTACGACGAATACGACGCGATTTTGACCTTGCACGCAGGAGCCGGCGGCACCGAAGCGCAGGATTGGGTGAGTATGCTTTACAGAATGTATACTCGTTACGCCGAACGCAACGGCTTTAAGGTTGTGCTTCTCGATATGCTCGACGGCGACGAAGCCGGCATCAAGTCGGTTACCTTCAAGGTGGTGGGCGAGTACGCTTACGGCTACCTCAAAGCCGAAAAGGGCGTGCATAGGCTTGTTCGAATAAGTCCTTTCGATTCCAATAAGCGCAGACATACTAGCTTTGCTTCGTTGGAGGTTATGCCCGAAATCGACGAGGACATCGACGTTGACATTAACGATAAGGATCTGAAAATCGACACCTACCGAAGCGGCGGAGCGGGCGGTCAGCACGTAAACAAAACCGAGTCTGCAATAAGGATCACGCATATTCCTACCGGAATCGTCGTTGCCTGCCAAAACGAAAGGAGTCAGATCCAAAACAAGGCGCAGGCTATGAGTATGCTTCGCGGCAAGCTTGTCGAGCTAAAGGAAAGAGCGCAGATGGAAGAAGCCCTAAGCATTAAGGGCGACATCAAAAAAATAGAGTGGGGCAGTCAAATCCGCTCGTATGTGTTCTGTCCGTACACCTTGGTCAAGGACCACCGCACGGGTTACGAAAACAGCAACGTAAACGCGGTTATGGACGGCGATATTCAAGCCTTCATCGAGGATTTCCTTATAAAAGCAAATTAGCTCAAGGGGAACCTTGACTTATATTGGCGGAAACGAGGCAAAGTATTTGTCGAGTGATAGTGCAATACTCTATAATATATGCAAATTAGCTCAAGGAGAACCTTGACTTATATAAGCGGAAACGAGGCAAAGTATTTGTCGAGTGATAGTGCAATACTCTATAATATATGCAATTTAGCTCAAGGGGAACCTTGACTTATATAAGCGGATACGAGGCAAAGCATTTGTCGAGAAACGGAGGATACCTCATTAAACGACGGGATAGGCAGCTTCTGCGCGCAATCCCGTATAAAAAAAGATAAAAGATGAAAGAATATAAAGTTTTGGGAATAGAAAGCTCGTGCGATGAAACCGCCGCCGCCGTAGTGGTTAACGGCAGGCAGATGCTTTCCAACGTTATTTCCAGTCAAATCGATATACACAGGCTGTACGGGGGCGTTGTTCCAGAAATTGCAGGAAGAAACCACATCGAGGCTATCGACGGGGTGGTAAGGCAGGCACTTTGCGATGCAAATATGACGGTCAAGGACATAGACTGCGTGGCGGTAACCTACGGAGCGGGACTTGTGGGGGCGTTGCTTGTGGGCTTAAGCTTTGCAAAGGCGTTGAGCTTGAGCGCGAACATTCCGCTTATGCCCGTAAACCACATCGAGGGGCATATCTGCGCGAATTACGTTACTCATAAGGAGCTGGAGCCGCCTTATATTTGTCTTTTGGCAAGCGGCGGACATACCGCGGTTGCCGAAGTGGACGACTATCTAAAGATAAAGATTCTTGCAACAACGTTAGACGATGCTGTCGGCGAGGCATTCGACAAGGTGGCGAGAACGTTGGGGCTTCCATACCCTGGCGGTGTCGAGATTGACAGACTTGCCGTCAAGGGCGAGGTAAGCTATAAGCTTCCGAATATCAACTCCGAGGGCAATTTCTCCTATTCGGGCATCAAAACTGCCGTGCTAAACACGGTAAATTCGCTTAAACAAAAGGGCGATAACGTAAATATCGAGAATATGTGTGCAAGCTTCAATCATTTCGCGGTGGAAGGGCTGGTTTACAGAGCTTTTGAGCTTGCAAAAGAAAAGGGGTTGGATAAAATTGCCGTTGCAGGCGGCGTAGGCGCAAACTCTCTGCTTCGGCGCAGAATGGAAGAGGAAGGTGAAAAACGCGGTGTCCGCGTGTTCCTTCCGCAAAAATCGCTTTGTACGGACAATGCGGTAATGATTGCAAGCAACGGTTATTTTAAAGCCGCCAACGGCGCGCCTTTTGCGGATATGACGCTTAACGCAAAACCTACGGTTAAGCTTTCTGCCGAGTGATTCGGTAAAGCTATGTGGTTTATATGAAAAAATCGATACAAATATTGTTGATTGTTGTGCTTGTGCCGATTCTGTCGGTTTTTTGCTGTTGCAGCCCAAGCCTGCCGCTGTCCGTTCAGGCATATGTTTTCGGCACATATTTGGACATAATGCTGTATGACTGCGATGACTTGGAGGACATAACGCAAACCGCTTTCGGCTTGGAAGCAAAACTAAGCGCGGATTCGGCGGCTTTTCCCGAAAGCGATATCGCAAGATACAATAAAGCCTTGTCGGGCGAAAGCGTCGAGGTTGACGAAGTAACCTATAACCTTGTGGTTTTATGCAAGCAGTTATTTTCATGCACGAATGGTGCGTTTAATCCCTGTATGTATTGGCTGACAGAATATTGGGACTTTTTGCCCTACGAGTCGGACTATGCAATCAGCTACAAGGACGATTTGACGTCCGATATAAGCAATCAAAGCTTATTGAGAGCAAGAAGCGGTTTTGACGGACTTTGCTCAAGCAGCATAGACACCGCAAGAATCGGTACGCTATGCTCGGACGGGTGGAGTTACGTATACGACGATGCGGTTAACTCCGACGGTTTTTGCATAAGTAACAGTAAAAACGTCATATTTGGCGACAAAGTGTGCCAAAGCGTGACTGCACTTAAAAAAATCTCGAGTGCGGATTTGGTGGAAGCCTATCAAAGCGATGGGAAGTATTACCTTAAAAAATCGGGCGAGGGTGTGGAGTTTAACGGTGCAGTACTGTATAATAGGTTAGAGCTCGGCGCGATTGCAAAGGGCTATGCACTTGACGTCATCAAAGAAATGCTTACCGATACTGCAAAAGGGTATTTGTCCTTGGGCGGAAGCAGTATCATCGCGCTCGAACCGCCGAAGTCGGTCGATTCATTTAATATCGGGTTGATTAATCCCCGAAAAGAGCTTGTGGATGGGGCGTACTACGCTAAATTCGGAGTAAGCTCGGCGTGTGTTTCCACCAGCGGTGATTACGAAAGGTATTTTGAGCTTGGCGGCGAAAGATACTGCCACATCATAGGAAAGGACGGCTTTCCGATTGACAACTGTAACGTTATGGTTACGGTTGTTACACAAAACGCGGCGGAGGGCGATGCGCTTACTACCGCGCTTATGGTTATGGGTGAGGGTGCGATCGATTACCTAGACAACCGCGGGCTACAATATTCTTTGGTGAGATTCAACCCAAGTAGCGGGCATTACGAGATTACGACCAATCTCGAATTACACGATGTAAACGGCTTTTTCGTGTGTAATTGATTACGGCTCGGTAAAACGGCAGATGAATTATTTGGCGGACTATATACGTGAAGCTTTCCTTTGCGGTGTTCATTACGGCTCGGTAAAACGGCAGATGAATTGTTAGGCGGACGGAAGAAGTGAAGTTGCTTTTTCCTGCGGATATAAGTGCGTGAGTACAAGTAGCTTTTATGTATTAATTCGGTGAGGATTACCATTAAATGCAAAGATAACGCTTTATGAAATATAAGTATTTTCGAAAATCGGATATTGTCGTGTATGCAGTGCTAGCTCTTTTGTTGGTTGCGCTGTGTTTCACGCTTTTTTTTCGAAAAAGTGAGAGCTTGAAGGGAATCGAAATATTTTACAGGGGCGAATTGATATACGAATACGATTTCGACAGCGGTTGCATTTACGCCGACGGGGAGTATGTCACGCAAACAGAGTCCGAAGGCGGACTTCTAATTACCGTTGAAACGCCCGACGGCAAAAACGTGTTGTTTATCGGTGATAACTACACAAAAATGATGGAAGCAGACTGCTCGCAAACAGCCGAATGCGTCAACAACTTCGATGCGGTGGAAAACACAGGCGATGTGATTATTTGCGCACCTCATTCAATCAAGGTTATCGGCACGGGCGATTCGGAGATGATTATTCCGAGCGGCTAGCGTTTGCTTGCCGAGGCTTGCGCACCTTATATAAATAAGGTTATCGGCACGGGCGATTCGGAGATGATTATTCCGAGTGGCTAGCGTTTGCTTGTCAAGACATGCACTACATAAAGGCAAGTAGAATGTGCAAAGTAAATCCAAGTAATGCCTGATTAAGTACTTTGATGAGCGGATTTTGGAAATATTATTTACAAAAACGCAGCACGCAGAAGAAATGCGCACGATCTTTTTTGGGTATTTATACTAACTCTCGGCAGTGCGGACTTTTGGGTATTTATACTAACCCTCGGCAGTGCGGACTTTTGGGTATTTACACTAACTCTCGGCAGTGCGGACTTTTGGGTACTTTATACTAATTCCCTACAACGCGGGTTTTTGGGCGTTTTATGCTACTCTCCGACAACGCCGTTTTTGTGAATTAGCGAATTAGCACTAGATTCTACTTAATAAGGATAAAGGAGGTGCGGTTTTTGAGGCTTAATTCGAAAAACATCGCGAGATTGGCGTTGCTGACGTCGATTGCTTTGATTGCGTTTATTATTGAAAGTTTTTTCCCTCCGCTGTTTATTCCCGGAGCCAAAGTCGGGGTGAGCAATATAATAACGATGCTTGTGCTTTACGGTTTTGGCACGGCGGAAGCGTTTGTCGTGCTCATAATCAAGATTATTATAGGTAGCTTCTTCGGAAACGCAAGCACCTTGCTTTACAGCATGAGTGCGGGCGTTCTTTCGCTTGCAGTATGCGCACTTTTGAGGAGCTTTTTTAAGGATAGGATAAGTATTTTATGCGTAAGCGTAGTCGGTGCGGTTATCCACAATCTTACTCAATGCGTAATGTATGCAATCGTCACTCAAACCCGAGAGGTTTTGGCTTATGCCTTGCCGCTTACAGCCTTGGGAATATTGTCGGGAGCGGTCGTAGGCGCGACAGCCACAATCCTGTTGAATTCGAATATCGGAGTTTTTAAACCGTTGCCTTAGGCATTTTTATTGAGCCTAATTAATCATTTTCGTTTATCTATTGTATTATTTATTAAGATGTGGAATGTTTAATATTATTTTCTCTTTTGTGTATATATATAATTTGGATTGTTTAGCACTTTTTATGTATATGTATCAGAAATTGTGGAATGTATAATTTTTATGGTACGTAACAAAGCCGTATATTTTTTCATAAAATCCGAAAAACATACAAAATTATCCGAAATTTCTTTATGAATTATTGACAGCCCTCGGGAAAGGTGTTAGACTTATACCGATTTACACCTTTTCGGTATAGCAGAGGATAAAGCTTTGAGAGCTTCACGATTCGTTTTCTTGTTTTTGGGTGGCTCCACAACGCATAAAGCTCGAATGTCGACTCAATCTGCATTAAACTCCTTTTCTATTACATGTCGTTAATCTGTAAATCAGGAATGCCCAAAGATTTACAAACGATATGGTCTTGTCGGAATGTCGTATATGTGTAAATTGGGAATACTTCAAGAATCGCAACATGACATGGTTTTAACGGAATGTCGTTTGTGTGCAGATTGGATTAATACCCCAAGCATTACTAGATGACATAGTCTTATAAAAAATAAATTATGGTACGTAGTCAACCGCAATTTTATTTCATATATTCCGAAATAATTCAAAATTTTGCGAAAATCGTCTTAAATTTCTTGACACACAATGTTGAATATGTTAAACTTTCCACGATAAGGGGTGACGGATATCTGTTACCTTTTAATAAAACTCAATGCATGGCGCGTCGGTGGGGGGCGGGTTGTGTATATTAATTGTCAAAAAGGCTAAGGAGGAAGAGATGAATAAAGTAAGGAGAGCAAAGAAGGGTTTTACCCTTATTGAGTTAATGATTGTCATTGTTATTATCGGAATACTTGCGGCGATATTGATTCCGACAATCAGTAATGCAATACAGAAGGCGAGATTAACATCGGACAAAGCGGATTGTAAGAACATGAATACAATCCTTAATACATATTTCAGTGCCGAGATACCTGATTATTTAACTGCTGCCGATGTGAGGAATGTTGTTTCGGCGGACAATCCCAGTTATAATTTTATACCCAAAACCGCTTCGGACGGATACCACTATTGGTATAACGCCGCGAAGAAGGAAATACAGCTTTTGACCGCCGATGAAATCGGTGCGTTAAGCAGAATTACGGGCAATGCCTACGCAGATACCGATGACTATCTTACGATTGACGAGATTATCCCCGGTTATCTGTTTTTGGATGCAGGCGGAAGCGAGCTTGCAACGTTGCTTTCTTCCTTGAAGAGCATATCCGGCGTTGCGGACTACAACTCAATTTTTGCAATTACGAATAACGATGCAACCGATAGCGCATTAAGAGAAAAGGCGCAAATATACTTGGATTCGCTCAAGGGCTTGAGTGAATCTCAAAAGAACGCTCTTAAGACACACATTGCTAAGTTTGATCCGAACAAAACGTTATATATAAATGACTTTGGTTCCTTTAAGGGAACGTTGGCGACTGCAAATACGATTGACCACATTGTATTTTCCGATGGTATTGTTTCGATTCCTGCTTATGCGGCACAGGGCGTTAAAACTATAAACAGTGTTGTGGTTCTTCCGATCACGGTTAGATTCGTTGAGGAGGGTGCATTTGCCGAGGTCGAAAGCGTTAACGGCTTTGTGGTGAGAGATTTCAGCGTTATGAGAATCTTCCGCCCCGATGCTCTTGCCGCCGATGCAAGTGCGGAGGAAATTGCCGCCGCCCAAGCTGCAAGGTCTTTCAGTGAGTACTTGGAACGCTCTTTGGGAAGTGCGATTGAAGAAGTCAAGGCTATGAGATCGTTAGCTATTGCCGACGTTACGACCTTGGTTTCCTATGGTGATCAGATGACGTCGAGCGACGGAACGATTTACCTTCAACAGAACGTTTCCATCGATCCGAAGGTTATCGTTAACCAAGCCGATTCCGAATACGCGGGATACGATGTGGGTGAGATGGTTGTTGCCGAGACCTATAAGATCAGGTATTCCAACAACAACATTGACGATACCATTACTGTTTCGGTCAAGATGTTCGACAGTGAGGGTTTGCTTGCCACCACAAAGATTACCTACAAGCAGGTGGACAGCCTAACTATCGGCTATGAAAATGCTGTTTTGACGTTCAACAACGCAGCAAGACAGATGTACCAAAACAACGACAGCGCGGTTGCTCAGCTAAGCTCCAATATGAAATACGTTATCGAGATCGGATCGAGTTCGATCGAAATCGATCTTGCGGATGCTTCGGGTATGATCGTCAGCAAAACCATCGGTTCAAGTGACGAGAGATATACCACGCTTGCCGATGCCGTTACCAAAATTACGGCTCTTTACAATAATGCGAACGCTTTGACGGGAGCCCGCACTTATACCTCTGCCCCTCTGCTTTCGGGAAGCGGTGCAAGCACGGCATTGTCCTTTACGTATACATTCGGCGCTTCGACTGCTGCGGACAAATCGCCCATAAGCGGAAGCACGCGTACACAGAATAGCTCCAAGACGCAGTTTACCAGAGCCTATGCTTACAGTATAAAAGCAGGAACAGACACAAATGCAGGCAAGTACTGCATTGTGGGTACGATGTCCGAATCGGGAATTCAGGAGAACAAGACGGCGACATTCTACTATATGCACGATGACAAGACCAACGAGAACGCATATGATGCACTTTTGCAAAAGTATTCGGGCTTGCAATATTTCAATACATTTGAGTATGGCTCGATCGACTCCACATCGCTTGCGGCATACGCCGATGCCATTACGGACGGTAAATTGTCGGTAACGGTTAAGCTTGTGGATTATACGGACTCAAGCAACGTGGTTACTATTCTCAAAAAGACAGAGCAAATCGAGGTCGGTGCGCAATCCTATGTGTTTAGCGAGAATACCACGGGCGGACAGGCGGCACAGTATAGATATGATTTCAGCAATGTCCCCGCATACTTCACGGTAGGTAGCAATCCTTCATCCATATATGGTGAAGGCGATTATGTGCTCAACTACAACTACAACGTCAACGGAGAACAAACGCCCAAGGATCTGCCTCTTATCACAAAGAGCTTGACTTATTACGGCGAAAGTTCATCAAATCCGAGTGAGTTTACACTTTCAGATAGCGGCTTATCAGTGGATGGGACAACGACATACAGTAATGAAAAGTTGGTTAGCAAGCTAGAATCGTACGTCACAGCCAGACTAATTAGTCTGGGTAATGAGCACACAGTACAGCAATTAATCAATTCGGCATACTTTATCAGGAATGATGCGAAAAGTGATAATGTGTCATTTGTAGGGTTCTCTTCAAGTATTACTGTGTTTCCTAGGATTACCGATCCTTACTTCCTTGTGCTTAACCTAGATACGGCGACTGCGGGAACGAGGACAATGTATCTTGTCGGACTGTTCGACGGCACGAGGGATGGCGATCCTGTTACGACTGCGCGTGTTATTCCTATGGAATATACGGTAGTTAACGATGCCGACGAAAATTACGACGACATAGAAGCTTACCGAATCAATGGTAGATATTTATACGGTTCCGGTACGGAGAGCATGCCCTTCCCCGTATATGCTAGTGAGGTTAACAACGAACTGTTTGCAAACGGCTTGACTCAAATCAACATCGCGGGAAACAGCGTGTTCAATGCTGCCGAAATATTTAACAAATTCGCATTGACCGACGACTTTACGGATAAGGAAAAGACTTTCCGAACGGTTGTTGCAACTTGGACTGAAACAAATGGAAATGCAATAGCGGATCCCTCGGCTTTGACAGACGGAACGATTATTAAACTAACCCTGGAATATTTCCCGAGCTATCACACAAAGTACGGCGAGGTTTCGATATTCTGTAAGGTATATCAGAATGCGATTACCGAACAGCTGGATACGCTTAACGCGCGTAACGCAACGACGGGTGATTTCTATATGTATGCGGGCGAGGGCTTGGGCACTATGAGCAATGCTTCCTTTACCTCCACAATCGGTACATATATCCAAAGCTATAACGCACTCAACGCGTACGGATCCTCCGATTCCTCGACACTTTACCAAAGCTATGTCAAGCTGACCAAGGATGCGAGCAACTATTACACGATTTACACCGTAAGAGGCGACAATTGGAGCGATTTCGGTTGGACGGTCAGTAACAATATGTTAATAGACGCAAATAATGTACAAATAGCTGCTGTCACAGGCAGCAGATCCGCTATTCTTAATTCGGATAATACTTTAAAGCATTCAAACAAGGTTCTGACAGGGTATTCAATTGCGGCTTCGAACGGGACTTATTATCCGTATGCGCCTTACTATTTAACCGATGACGACATCAATAAGTACGTTATGCCGAGCAGAACACAATGCTTGATGGTTATCGGAAGCTACGCGGACGGAGCTTTGACCTACACGGTTAAGGCTGTGGATACCAATATCGCGCAAAACACCACAGATAGCAAGTATATAACCAACACAAACTACAAAGAAACCAACTATTGGGTGGACTTGGATTTGGCTGTCGGTGATTATTCGGCATCCTTTGAGTTGTTCCAATATAACCACTTTTTAACCAATCCCCAATACGCCGATGTCGGATATTACTATTACGCAAGTAACACTTCAAGAACGGCATACGAAAACTATATTCCCGTAAATCACTTCAAGCTAGATAAAACCTTGTGCGTGGTAGCTTCCGATGTGCTTGATGACAATTTGTACAATGCCGTTATAAATAACAGCAATATTACGAGCAGATCGGAAGAGCGTCGTG
>JAQVMT010000036.1 GCA_028703495.1 Clostridia bacterium
AACACCAGCCGACAATGGACGAATTTTCGGACTATTGCGGTGAGAGCAAGAGTTTGCTTTTAAGGCTTAATGACTATTTGCAAAGTAAACTAGGCTTAGTAGCCGAGTTAAGGTTTCCGTACGGCAACAGTTATGGCTGGGGTGTGAAATATGCAAAGAAAAGCAGACATATTTGTGATGTGTTTGCCGAAAATGGTTCTTTCACTGTTATGCTTCGCTTGACAAACGCACAGTGTGAGCAGCTTTATCCTGACCTTACGGATTACGCAAAGGAGTGTATCGACCGAAAATACCCCTGCGGTGAAGGCGGATGGTTAAACTGTCGGATACTGACCGAACAGCAGCTTTGTGATGCAACGAAAATGCTGGCACTTAAAGCAGCGAGAGGGGCTTGAAGGAGCGTAGGAATGAAGAACTATACTCAGGCTTATGTGAAAAATAGTTTAGAAGCAGCAGAAATGTATTGCAGGGCTTTTGGGGCGGAAGTAACATTCGAAATAAAAAACGATATTGAAACCGCCTATGAGCACTGCGAATTATCTGTAAACGGTGAAGGTTTTTTAGCATTAGCCGAAGCAAAGAATCCTTGTGATATTAGCACAGTCCATAAAATGAAATGGGAAACAATGACGTTCAATGTATTTGAAATGGGAAGCGAGAAAGCGGTTTTAAATGCGTTTCATATACTAAGCAAAGATGGTGTTGTTATTAACGCTATTCATGAAGTACCTTGGAGCAAATGTTGTGCGACTATTATTGACAAATACGGGGTGTGCTGGTGGATTTCAATTTGATAAATTGAGTAACAACCTTCATATAACGACCAGTTAATCGAGCTAACCTAAATAAACCAATTCAAGAGCAACCCGCCGTGGCTGCTCTTTTTCTATGCCGAAAAGGAGGTCACAAACAAAATGGCAAAATTAACATACACGGGCGCACAGCTTGACGCGGCGATACGAAAGGTTCGGTCGGACTTTGCCGATGTCAGCGGAGTTAATTTGCTTGCCCTTGACGCTCGACTCGGAAAGAAGCACATTGACGCAAGCAAACAGGAGGTTACCGGGGCAACGCTCAATGCCATGATTACGCCGAATGTCACCGTTTCCGCCGATTCGCTTGTGTCAATGTAAACCATAAACGAGCGTGTCCGTTACAAAAGTATCTCCGGTGAGAACGGCACAAACTGTTTCGCAAACAATTTACTCACGGGCGACAGGCATTGTCCGACGGATATAATTCTGCCGCCGGAATAAAGAACAGGTATTATGACGATTACGACAGGCACAAATCGATTTGTAATGATGAGCGGACATGACGGTGTAATTGCGATTGTGAGTGCATTCGCATGGAACACCTTATTTATTTTGCATATCGCCGTGGTAATGCTGATATTTAATGGGATTTATCTTAAAACGTCGCTCTCTTTAGAGGATACACAGCATTAAATCTTTTACAATTTTGATTTCGCTTTTTCTTGCTTTTGTTGTCAGAGTATGATATTATACAGTATAAATTGACCGACAGCGTCGAGGCGCATCGGCATGAGCGCGTAAATAAAGTCGGAAACCGTATGCTCTTTTCGATTGCACCTTTAAGGCGGCACAATCGTATTAGAAAGTGTGACAACGACCTTCCATCCCTTTGAGCCTATGAGGGTCGGTATACATAATGTTGTGGAAAGCTTTGCTGCGCTAGGCTACGGCAATGATGAAAGGCTGAAACAAGCGTGGAACTTTTTAGATGCCAATAAAACAGAAGACGGTAGAATGATACTTTGTCAAACGCTGACAAAATCCTATCTTCCCAAGGAAAAGGCAGGCAAAAAGAGCAAGTGGGTTACCTTTTATACGCTACTTGCCGAAAAGGTAGGAGCAAAATGACACGGTGGGGATGACAAGCAATAATTTTGTCGTACAAGGAGGTGCGAATATGACGGCAACAAAAATTATTGAAATTGAAAACGACGGACTAAATATGGCGATTGACGGGGGGTATCTGTATATTCGCGCTAAGAGGTCTTTTTTTAAGTACAATCTCGCCGATATGAGCCTTGTTGGGCAAAATGTGGTTTTTGCAAAGGACGGGAAGTCAAGAAATTTTGCGGTCTGCGGCAAGTATCTCATAGCAACCGATTTCTGCGATTTGCTTGTTATCGATAAGACTGATCTGCACGTGGTGGATATAATGCGGCTCGGGCAGGATTTGTCTTCCGATTTAGGTGTTGTACTATGTGATGAGCACAATGCATATATCAACGTTCGCAACGGCAGAATGGCGGTTCTAAATGTCGAAACGCTATCGGTAAAAATGTTTGATATATGTGAAGAAAGCTCTTGGGAACATTCCATAGTGGGCAATCTCATATATACGGGAACCGTGGGCGGCGGTTTGGTTGAAACAGATAAAACCGATATGCGGATGCTAAGGAAAATCAGACCGTGCAGGAAAAACATTTACATCATTGTTTACGACGACGGTATCTTATATACGGTATCGCAGGATACGACGATAAAGGCGATAGATGCAAAGATACTTAACGTCGTACGTGCCGCAAATCACGCCGTGAAGGGTATGACGCGAATCATCGGTATATATCGGGATATGTTGGTAATCGCCAACAACGGTATATACTTATGGAACAAGCAAACGCTTGAACTGCAAGGCAGAGTGGAGATTCCTACCGGACAGTACAACAAGGGCGCGCTTTTACACGACAATTTAATCGTCGGCAGCGATTTTCAAAATGTCTACGCGTATTCGTTGTAAGCTTGTTTGCTGTTATTATCCTCCTTGTCTTTGTTACGCATAACGAAACGCAGTGTATGAAGGGTATTTTGATGCAGAGATAACGCTTGGAAAGAAGAATATTGAAGCTATTGACTTGAAGTAAAGATCTTATATAAGCCGCCGTAAAAAGGACACACAAAAGCATTTGCAGACAGGACTTTGTCGCATAAGTATTATATAATGCCGTCATAAGAGGAGATACTATATGGAATGGCTAAGTATCATCAATGATTCAATCGAGTATATCGAAGGGAATTTGACTAACGATTTTTCGATAGACGACATTTGCAGTAAAGTCTACGTTTCGTCTTCCAATTTCCAAAGAATATTCAGTTTGGTTATCGGCATTACCGTAGGCGATTATATTCGATATCGCAGGCTAAGCGAAGCAGGACAGGACATGAAGAAAAACAACAAGGTTATTGATGCTGCATTGAAATATCGATACGACAGTCCGGAAAGCTTTTGTAAGGCGTTCTACCGCTTTTACGGCTTCAATCCGTCACAAACAGCTAAACAAAGCGGAAAGCTCAAATACTTTTCTCCTCTGAAAATTCAATTGAGTATCAAAGGAGGATACAGCATGGCAAACAAATCTATAAGCGATTTCTATTGGAGTAATCTAAACACTCAATACCAAGATACTCGCACCGATAAGCAACGGTACGATGCGGTTGTGCGTTGGGCAATAGATGCAAGGAGGCATAACCCTACAACCTTTGACAATCTCACAGACTGGATTCTTGACGACAGCGAATGGACCAAGGAAAAGCTTGAAGATAACAAAGAGATTCTGATGGTTGGCATTCTAGGTAGATTCAAGGAACAGAACCAACTGTTGAGGACTTATCTAAAACAAATCAAGGAAAAAAGAGTTGTTAATAACGCCGCATATACCGCCTTGGACAGGTTCGACGAGCAATTGTTCGGGCTTAACATACCAGATTACCTGCAAAATGCTGTCAAAACAATGTTTACCGACTTCGACGAAATGTCGGACAAGAACATAAGAAAGCTTATAGCCGGCGAAAGAACCGGTATAGTAGGAGTAGACAGTGTTAACATCTTCGGCTACATAAACGTACTGAAAGAGTGCGACGCTTCCGTTCAGTGGACATTGTTTATGCCCGAATACGTCAAGCGGCAACAAAAAGGCTTTGAAGTCGCAAGCTTCGAATATTGCCGGATGGATGCTTTCCGCTTCGTAGGCTTTGAGGGTGAAGAGTATTTTAACGTTGACAAGAGAATGGCAAAAATGAAAGAACTCGACCAAATGAAAGAATATCGTTCGGGTTTCAATTATGACCTTTTTTTAATGCATCACGGCGGTGCAAACGTGGATGTGCCGGGTGCTTGGCGTGGTATCTGGGGACGCATAATGAAGCAAAACGCGCCCGTACCAGACGGCTATGTGGCTTTTGATTTTGTTCCCGAGGCACCAAAGACTGTGGGCTTCCCCTTTATTTCACAGTTCGCCCTTGCAAAGTTTACGGGCGATATTGCGGCAATGCACTCTCACGAGGGGTATGACATGAATGCAATGTACGACGTAACGAGAAACATTATTTTGGCTCAAAACGTATGTATTCCATATCCCGAAAAGTATTGGACTGCAGAGGTATTCTTAAACGGATGCGACAATGACGGTACGGGCTATATGTTCAGTGTAATAAAGGATGAAGAGTAGTGTACATATTTAAGCTTCCTAGCGTTGCCCATGGTGATTTACCTAAATAGTCTTGGCAACGGACAATAAGTATAATTTAAAGGAGAAAGCGATGAGCGAACAGAAGAATAGACAAGCAATACGTTTATATGAGAGTGTTTCAAAAGTGTGCGGCGAGCAAAAAGCAGATGCCATTTTATCGGAGCTGCCATTGTACAAGTCCCCCACCGAGAGCAAAAGGAGATTGTGGGCGTGCGCTTCATGCGCTAAGCTTCACGAGCATTTTGACAATGAGACGGTAGCAGCGATAAGAAAAGGTTGTCATTGCAAGCCCTCGCCCGATAGTGTAAAGGAGCTTAAAAAATGCTTCAAAGAGAGCGAGACGATAGAACAGTTCGTACAGAAAGCAAATGTCTTCGGCGCTTATTTTTCGGCGGACAATGACAGCATACTGTTGACCTATCCAAAGTGCTACTGTCCGTTTTTGAAGGACGTAAAGGGAAGCTTGCCGACTGATTGGTGTATGTGTTCGTTAGGCTATGCCGAGGAGCTGTTTGCTTCGGTTACCGGCAAGACTGTCCGTACAGAGCTACTAGAAAGCGTAATACAGGGCAGTAGTCGTTGCGTAATCCGCATCACCCTTGACCAATAAGGCTAACAAAAAAAGCACAATTATGAAAATATGCGTGTAAAAGAAGAAACAAATATGCCCACCCTAAAGAAAATAAAAGACACGATGAAGAAACAAAAGATTGCGGCAGATATTATGAGTCAGATGGATTTCGATGCCGACAGCAACGACCCCAAGAAAATAATTGCAGTCATTGACAAGATGGACGAGCTATTGACAAAAGAGCAATGCCTGTCCGTTATGGAGCAACAGGGCTGCTGCAAAACAGGAGAACGTGACGCTAATTGCAAGGCTTTTGCCGTAAAGTATGCGGACAAGACTCTTGCCGAAAAGGTAGAACTGTTATCCACTGTTCCATATATGATGAGACCGGTATTAGACAGCGTCAACAACACGATAACCGTAACCTATTGGGGATTCCAAAACGGTGTTCACAAGGGCAGAAATACCTGCTCCTGCGGCACAATCAAAAAGCTTTCCCAGCCATTTACAGTATCTCCGACCTATTGCGGTTGCTGTGCCGGACACTTTAGATATCACTACCAAAACGCGTTAGGCGTCAAGCTAAAGCTGATAAGCATACCGTCATCGCCGCTGAATACAAATTGCGAGGGATCCTGCCAATTTGTTTTTAAGATTTATACGCAGGTATAACAAGAGGATTAAAAAATGTTTGAGGAAATATTGAGCGGCTATTCAAGTGACATCAAAAACCTGTTTGAGCAACTACGCATTTTATTGTTAGACAGTGTCGGTGTACCTGTTGAAGAGAAAATTTGGGCAAAGTTGCCAAGCTTCTACTATCAAGACAAATTCGTGAGGCTTATTCCCTTCAAGAATCACATAAATGTCGAGGCAAAGGCAATTAAAGACTCTATGTACGAGTTGCCCGACTATAAGATAACCCCGATGGGAATGCTTAAAATCGAGACAAAACAAGCAATCCCTACCGAGTATTTATCCAAGGTGTTCTTTGATACGTTGCTAAGAAGCCCTATACCCCTTACCCGACAGCTGCAAGCCCTTGCTTATTCCGACTGGTCGACTGACGCAAAGGATTTTGTAGTGCGTTATAATGAGGCTATGGAAGCAATAGGCTATACCTGCAATAACGAAATCGTCGACGGTATATGCTACGGCAAATACATGATGATTTACAGAAAGCAAAAGGTTAAGTCGGATAAGGTATATGCGCGCATCTATTTTCGCTCTAACGGCATTTTTCTGAGATTGTTCTTGAGCGGCATTGATAAACATGGCGAGTATATCGGCAAATGCCCTGACTACATAAAGGAGACCTTCACAGGCGATTATGCAAAATGCAATTACTGCCGTGGTGCCGATTGCAGATTCCGCAAATCTTACGTCATTGACGGTGTGCGCTATGAAAAATGCAACGGTCAAACCTTCGAGTTTTTTTCACCCAATGCACGGCAAGTCAACGAATACATAAAGCTGATCCAAGAATTTTACAGATAGGATGAGAAATTGCTGAAAACACTTGATTTTGATAACAGTGGATTGCATTAACTTACCCGGCAAGATTATCCGAGCGAAAGAAGGCTCAAAAAACGCCGTTATAAATTATATGAACATTACGTTCTGAAAAAAGACGGATACCTTGCTACCAAAGCACCTCATTGTCAA
>JAQVMT010000037.1 GCA_028703495.1 Clostridia bacterium
GTCTTCGTCAAGCGTTACGACCGGCTCTTGCGCTTCATCGACGAGAAGTTTTATTTTACCGTTACTTTCGAATAACGATGAATGGCACGTCGATAATATCTTATCAAGATGCTGACGAACATCGGCGACCGTATCTATGACGAAATTGAGTTCACAGCGTTTCATTTTACGGCCTTTATTAAGAGGGTCGTCTATCATTTCATCGTAATGCGCCGCCGCGATTCTGAAAGAGTCGATATCGATTAAATGAAGCGGTACGTTAAGACCGTTTTCTTCGTTCGTCAGTAAGTATAATATGATATGCGAAGGATTATCAGACCATGAATAATAAATAACATCGTCTGGTATATCTTGCAAATCTTGATTGAGTTCTTGCCATGCTATATCAGATAAGAAATACTGCTCTAATTTAGCGAACTGCGCGAGCGCGTCTGCGTTAAAGGCGAGTTCCGAAGCCGTCATATTCGCTATCGTATTTGCTTTCAACTTCGCAATATTTTCGGCGTTAAGAATAATAAACGTGCCATAATAAGGCGGAGGGAAGGGCGATACAGAGCGATTGACATATAAACAAAATCTCTTATACCATAAACCTTTAACTTTGAAGTGCGCTGTTACGATATTCTTGTAATTAAAATTTGCTAAGTCGTAGTTATACAGTATATCTTCGCATTCATCGATGTTAAGATACCCTGGAAGTGCTAAGGTATTCATTACAGCAGGGCCAGTAGCCGTAATAATATTTTCAATATTTGTCGGATTATATACGTCGATTAAATTTACTGTCGATGTGGCTTTATTTATGGCAAGTGAACTGTGCAATAACTTCGGCGTTCTTACACCTTCGACTGTAAAAGTAAAATTAGGCGTACCGCCGTTTAAGCGCGGGTCAGCCGGCATGATAAGCGTTGCATAAGCAAGGCCATTATAATATAAATCTTTGTTCTTAATTTCTTCGACGTATGCGAGCTGTAAGTCGTACTGAAATTTCGTATCTATAGCATCAGGTGTTATTTTTCTTATGAGAATTTTATACTGTCTTTTGCCTGTTATAGAGGCTTCTAAGTCAGTCTTATCGAGTTTTAGGTTATACCATATGCGGCCTCTACGTGCGCCTGTTATTTCTTGTTCGCGAGCATAGAAATGATTACCGGCCTGTGTTATATCAAGTAACGGGTTTACGTCAAATAATTCTTTGTGACCAACATAAACTTTATATTTTACGTTTAATGCGGCCATATTACCATCATCGTTTATCGAATAAACGCCATTAGGCGCGTTTACGCCTAAGTCAAGCGCATCGACGTAATCGAATTTCGTATAATAAACTACATCGTAATTCAAACCTTTATTTTCTGGCGCAGTATTCCAATCCCATGTAGTTCCTTTAACCCAACAAAAAACTTGACCTCCACCAACATTACCCGTAAGAGCCGGCGTAAATTGAACTGTATCGTTGCCTACTTTTCCTGTAACGGTGCATGTTTGAATATTAGCAATATTTATATAATCTCCGACTTGAAACACGTTATTGTCAGCGACTTTTATCTGCGTAGCGCCTATGGCGGCATTCTCTGATATCAATATCGCCGTAATCTTCGATATGATTTTATTTTCATTGAATACCGAAGACTGGCCTTTTATATCATCGTTTATATTTTCTTCGACGAGTAAATCATGGCCTATTTTATATTTATGCTGAATACGTATTTCTTGTTTTCCGTCTGTATTTATAGCCGTAAAACCTACTACCGGCTGTTCGTTTACAGTCATAGAATCAATGGCTTTTATCTGGCCGACTGACAAACCTATATCCATATAAAGAGTTTGAGCCGATGTTTCATTGCCAGTGCCAGTGCTAACTTCTTTGTTATAAATATAAACTGTTTTTACTATTACGACGCCGAAATTATCTATCGGTTGGACATAGCCGACCGTGTTCTGTTTTATTACGATAGGCTCGTACTGCAAAACTACTTTATAGCCGTTAATGTAAGTATTATCGAGTTTTTCAACGCTTAACGTAGTAGCCGTGAAAGAAGGTGTGATGTTGAAAACTTTATCGAGTATGAAAGTGCCGTCAGCTTTATACACACTGGCTCGAACTATCGCTACTAAACCTTTTGTTAAAGGATATCTTCTCGTATCGTACATCGCGCCGCTTAATGAATAAGCGTAATCTATGACAACATCAAAACGGCTTACGCCGCCTATCGGCGTTGCTATGCCTACTGAATATTCCATTTTATTATTAGCAGGGTCATATAAGAGCTGTGCCGGCTTGCGTTCATCGGCTACAGTTGTTGTCGATATTTTTGTTTCGATATGCGTATTGATTATATTGCCGCCGACTTTATGTTTTCCAAATATTATAGGCAAAGGAATATCTACGTCAGATGTATTCGATATGTTATCCCATGAATACGTAGGCGAGTTATATGTTGATGTTTTTGTTTCTTCGGTTTGTTTTTTCTTCTTGGAGAATAACGATATAATCATAAGAACGGCGAAAACCCAGTTGCCGCCGCCTTTGAACAGACTCATTATCGCTTTAAAAAATCCTGCTATCTGGCCCATTAATTATTCTCCTTTTTCTCTCTGCCGTAGAATAAAAGTTTAGAGCGCATGTATATCAAGTTAGAAACCGTTACGCCTTTTTTAAACATGCAATGAACGAATTTATTATTACCTATATACATGCCTACATGTGTGAGCCTTTTAGGGTCATTATAATGCGAGAAGAACAGTATGTCGTATAACTGTGGTTCTGATTTTCCTTCGATATATTCGAAAGTATCGCAGTAATCTTTTATTCTGTCTGAATATAAAGTCCACATAGCTTCATCTTTAAACCAATCTTCTGGATAGCGAAGATTTTCGTTATTTATGATTTTGTTAGAGAGGCCGTATTTGCCAAACACTTCCTGTAAAACAACTATTATGAACGTAAGACAATCAAGGCCGTTCTCTTTCATTAATGAGCCATTATTGAAAGGTATTCCAACATAACTCATTAATTTTTTATATTTATCGTCTTCAATATTTAGCATTAATAACCTGCCCCATAACTTCTATTTTTTGGTATTGAAGGAAATGCGCCGAAGAAAGCATCGTGGCCGTGTAACATGCAATCGTGCTCTGTTTTGCGGCAATAAACGATGTCTACCGTAGCGTTTTGTGCGTGATTAGCGGCCACTGTGCCGTTAGCGCCGCGCTGAAGTATCTGAAGCGTGAAAACCGTGTTCTGCGCCTCATAATCTGCCGGCAAATCTTTTTTCATTGCGCGTATCTCTTCATTACTTTTCGTGTTCGCTGTTAAAAAAGCATTTATTACTATTTGTTCGTTATCGACCTGAATAACATATGTTTCGTTATCAGCAGTAGTATTACCTTTCGTCATATCTCGGAAGTAATAAAATTTATCAGTTGTTTTACATTCCATAGTAAGAGCGCTGTCGTTTAACGCAATATTTAAAAGCATATGACTACGAAAGCGGCAACGCCAACTCTTATATGTGAAGGGGCAATGTGTTCTCGTATATTCTCTTGTCGGTATTCTTACGTTTTCGGTATCATCAGTAGCGACTATCGCATTGACGTTTACCTGTTCATCGTCGATATTTATATTATTTACTGAGCCGAAGAATTCGGTCATTACGTCTGAATTATTCGCATAAATGCAATCGAAGAAGCCTTCATTAAGATTCAATACAGGCTGATTAGACTGTGTTCGTGACGGCATGACGTATGTTGTCGCGTCTTTTTGCATTAAATGGCCGAGAGAGGCTACCGTACCGAATTCAAGAAAGGCTGTTTTTATGGCAACCTCTCTTTTTCTGAAACTGTTATGCTGAAATGCTATCGCGCCGAGTTCTTGATTTATATTGCCGGCCGATATTTCAGCGGTATTCATACGACCGTTTGTTTCGATAGACACTTCTTTATGGCCTATAGGAAATGGTACATATATCGTAGGCCCATATTGAACACCATATACTTCTGGTAAATGTTGAAATATAGGCCGTTCTGCGTTTATTATTATCGGTATATCAAAATCTGTAAATAAAAGTTTACCAGAGAATGTACCGAAAAAAGCGTGATTGAATTCAAGATAATTATGAACCGTATTCAGTGCGCCTATTCTGATAACTGGCATAGGTGTTTCATTATAAAGCGTTTCAACGATGATTTGATTTTTAACAACGCTTACTGGCGAAGCAAAAGTCAACTGGCTCAATACAGGACTTACGTTCGTAACTTCGTGCGTTACAACAAAATATGAATTAGTATCTTCGTCGAAATAGCCGAAGGCTAATATCATACCTACAAAACATAGGTCTATATTGTCAACACGAATAGTTGTAGTCGATGTATTGCTTTCTGAAGTAACATGCAAAGCGCATAGTGAAAGCTCATATAAATGACAGGGTTTGAAGATTTTATCTTCTGTGAAATGATTTAATGCTGATGCTGAAACTCTCATATTTTATAATCCTTTTATGCTCGTTCTTCGGCCAGTTCGATTGAGGAACTTCCGACATTAAAAGTATTTTCTGTAAATTCGGCAATATCAGTCGCGAAACGAACGCGAGTTAAATAATCATATTCGACTGTTATTTCCTGCGAAGCATTCGGCTGATTCGAAGTAAAACTTATTTCGCCAGTCAGAGGCGCAATACTCATTTGATTGTTTGGTTTTACTATACCATCGATTTTTACGATAACATTATAAAGTGATATATCCGAACTCGTTCTAAGAACTATCGGATATTCTGTCGCATTTACGACCGGCTTATGTATCAGAAATATTTTTGTAACAGGGTCGCCCTGTTTATACGTCGAGGCGATAGTTTCCGTCTGCCGGCTCGTTGTATCGTGAAAATAAAACGACTCGTATTGACCTTTATGGTCAATGAAGAACTGAATGAGTTTCTTCAAATTTGTAATATATTTATTATTGTAAGGTATTTTAAACCTTCTCAATGGAAATTCCCAACGAGCGCGTCGCTGTTCGCCGCCGCCGCCGAGCTGTGAAACATCAGTTCTAAAGTTGACTGAAACAGCCCAACCATAATCATATCGAACACCTATTGAGTTTAATATTCTGTCAGACATAATTTGCTCCTTTAAATACCTGTATTATATATTATAGACGGCCGGCTGTCAATGAAAATAATCGTAAAAAAATAGCCTGCTCCGAGGTAAGCAGGCTACGATGTTTAGGCCGTCAGCGAGGCGTTCGCCGAGAATATTTATATTTATCTACGTTTTCTATTATCGATTAGTCTTGCCGTCGAGCCGTTTGAATTTATATTCGAATCTATAACATTTATTACAGTGTTAGGCTTACGTGTTATAGCGGCGTTGATTGCATCGTCATTGATTAAATTAACGACTGTTACTTCGATTGCCTGTGATTGAGCAGTATTATTATTTTTCATATCTACAGGAATTCCTTTACCATTTGGCATAGGAACTACGGCTTCGTTATTCTGGCCTTCGCCTATAAGCGCGAGTGTAGGCGCTGAAACTATACCGCCATCTGCTAAACCAATATCTGACCAATCAAGAGCGGCTGACTCTAAACTTGAACTTCCACCACCATCTGCACCACCTCCAAATAACATATCAAAGAAGCCTCCGCCACCTTCGCCAGAACTGCCGCCGCTCATATTTTGAAGAGCGAATGCGGCGCTATCTGCGGCCGTCGCGAGGCTCATAAACGCCTGTTCGAGTGTAGCCGACGCCGACATTTGTTCTATCGTCTGATTCATGCTGTCACCAAGACCAATAGAATCGTCGCC
Organism: Clostridia bacterium; assembly: GCA_028703495.1. GTDB lineage: Bacteria > Bacillota > Clostridia > Christensenellales > CAG-314 > JAQVMT01. The sequence continues at coordinate 5,805 of JAQVMT010000037.1, forward strand.
GAGCATACTGAAATCGTTTGAGAGTCCTTCCATTGAAGAGGCAAGTGCTTCTTTTTCTGATGATATCATGTCAGTCATTGCATTATCAAAGCCGGACGCTAAATCTTCGCCTTGCGCGGCCGCTACTGTCGCTCCGGTCGTAGCCTGCGTGCCGCCAGATAAACCACCGAAGAAGCCGCCACCGAATACGGGATTTCCAATCTGAGCTATGCCGAGTATATTTGCCGCATTATTTGAGCCGCCGAACGATACGTCTTTCAAACCTTTTATTGCTTCTGCGCCTTTATCTGCGATATTCTTTTTATCTTCACCTATCATGCCGCCGAACATGCCAGAAAGTAGTTTTTTCGTTATCAAGTCGGCTATCATTTTCAAGAACGTATTTTTAAGAGTTTGAATGAAATCGTTCCACGTATCTTTCATTTTCTTCGTATCGCCTTGAAAAGCGGCTACAAGAACATTTGAAAGACCTTCTTTCATTGTTCCGAACATACTTTCAGTTGCGCCTTTGACTATCTCATAATCATCGGTCATCTTACGAAC
>JAQVMT010000024.1 GCA_028703495.1 Clostridia bacterium
GGATAACTTGATTGCTTGTTCTTTGAATTCTCTACTGTAAGTTGTCATAATTCTGCCTTCCTTCCTCTTCTTTTATTCTATTAGATTTTAGGGTGTTTGACAACTCTATTCTAAGTATACTACTCCAGTCGAGGCGATTTGCTTAGTCAAGCAACGCTATATCAACCACACATCTCTGTTGCGAAATACAATCTAAAAACATATTTATCAACTTGTGATACAGCAAATCAATACGGCTTATTTGCCGAATTGAGCGTCGTTGTTACCTGAATGAGAAAGCCACATTTCAAGCATGTTGTTAGGATCGTTGTAGTCCATCAACCATCCGTTTCTTGCAAGCGTGAACTCACCGTTCTTTCTTGTCTCAAGGAATACGTTCCATTCCTGATTGGCAATCGTCATCTTGATACCGAATTGCGCGAAGCAAGCCTGCATGTACTCTGCGATAGCCTTGTGACCGGATCCTGTATTGTACAGATAGTCAAATACGGGAACGTTAAGGAAAACTTCATTCTCCTCATCCCAAGTGAAATATTTCTTTAAGGTTTCAACTGCTTGCTTAACATTTCCTGCGTACGCGGTTTTTGCCGTATTGAAGTATCCCGCATAGCTGTTGCCGCCCGCGGTCTCACAGAACTGTGTTCCATCGGGGTTAGTAACACCGGCAGCTACAAAGGAGCTTGCAGGCTTTTGCTCAGCCTGTCCGATTTCCTCAACAATGTAGTTTCTGTCGAACATCAAGGCAATTGCTCTTCTGATTTCGTTGTTTGCCTTTACGATTGCAACGGGATCGGTGATTCCGGAATCGGCGGGCAGAAGGTTCTTGTTGTTGTTGAATATGATGTAGTATGTTCCGAGTTGTCCTGTAACGCAGAACTCATCGGGATATTCCGCTTTCAACGTAGGAATTTCGGCATTAGGTACACTGTCGATGAAATCCCAGTCGCCGCTCTTGAAGTTGGCAAGCATATTGGAGTCATCACTGCTAAGGTTGAATACGATTTTGTCCATCGTAATTGCACTTGCATCGTGATAATATGGGTTCTTTTCAAGCACGAAGTTGCTACCATGAGTCCAAGAAGTCATTACGTACGGACCGTTTCCGATATAGGTAGCTGCGTTTGTAGCCCAAGCCTCTCCATTAGTATCAATTGTAGCCTTTTGAACGGGCATAAATGTCGGGAATGCACAAAGATCCATGAAGTAAGGGCAGATCTGCGGACATTCAACCGTAAAGGTCTTTCCGTCGGCACTAGCCGAAATGTGCAATCCGTCGTCAAACAACAGAGGATCAAACATGTAAGCATAGTCTGCACCGGTTTCGGGAGCAATCGCTCTTTCCCAAGCATAAACGAAGTCTTCCGCGGTCAAAGCCGTTCCGTCAGACCATTTCAAATTGTCTTTCAATACGAATTCATATGTGGCAACACCCGTATTTTCATCAACCTTCGCTTCGGGAATAGCCTCAATTAAATCCGCTTGGTGCTCAAGCAAGCCGGCATTGTTCAGACCGTACTTAACTAGTCCGCTGAAAACGTGGATAACCGTTGTAGCACCGTCAACCGAGCTGTTTAAAGCGGGGTCGATTGTGGAAGGCTCGGACGATAAGCAAACCTGAAGCTCATCGGTTGCGCCTGCCAACTTTGTGTACATAAAGTACTTATAGCCGAACGGAGAAGAATAGAATCCTTCGATATCTTTATCCGCCATATAGATATCTGTGTAGAAGTACAATGGTACCAAGCAGCCTGTTTCCATCAATAAGTCTTCCAACTTATGAAGAATGGCAAATCTCTTGGTGGCATTGGTTTCCTTCATAGCAAGCGCAGATGCAGCGTCAAACGTTTCCGCCCACGTTCCGTCCACAACCTTAAAGGTATAACCCTCAATGTCGGTTAGGTCAATCGAATAGGCAGCAACTTGCGATGCGTCGAAATCTCCAACAATACCTCTGTTATACTGAGGCTCGTTTTTACCACCGCACGCGGCCAAGGACAACAAAGTTACCGAAAGCAACAAAGTTGCAAGCAAAATGGATAGTAGTTTTTTCATATCTTTTCCTCCTGTTATTTTATGTAAACACTCAACGAGTGTCCCAATCATTATTTTAACGTACAACCGCCGTAGACTACACCCGAATACTCATACTAAGCTCCGTTATATAGTGCAATTACACCTTTTTCCCGATAAGCTAAACCTCCAAACACACCCAAGCATCGCCGTTATGCAAACTTTTGAGTTTGATTAACTATTTACTGAGCCTGTTTGTCATCGCTCACCGATACCGCAAAGATGCTTTTATACCTCGGCGTTGTTATTTTGTGATTTTTTAAGTTTGTCCAACTCTTCGTCTAAGGCATTCTTTGCATCGCCGTATCCGTTTTTAGCGTTGGAATATTCATGGTACGCCGCACTGTTAACGTCGCTTGAATCGCGCAACACCTCTTCCAAGTTATGGCAAGCCACATAGCTTCCGTTGGGCTGAAGTTCGAGCGACGGACAGCTTTGTGCACAAATGTCCGTAGCGTATCTGCAACGAGTGCGGAAGGTACAGCCTGACGGAGCCTTCAACGGACTTGGAATATCACCCTCGAGCACGATACGCTTGTTGCTCCTCGCGGTTTTTGGATCGGGCGCGGGAACAGCAGACAACAGCGACCTCGAATAGGGATGAAGCGGATTGTCACACACCTCGTCGGCAGTTCCGATTTCCACAATTTTACCTAAATACATTACGGCAATATTATCGCTTATGTACCTCACGACCAAAAGGTCATGGGCAATAAACAAATAGGTAAGGTTCAAACGCTTTTGCAGGTCGTCGAACATATTGATTACCTGCGCCTGAATACTCACGTCCAAAGCGGACACAGGCTCATCGCACACGATAAACTCGGGATTGACAGCCAAAGCACGCGCAATGCCGATTCTTTGACGCTGACCACCCGAAAACTCGTGCGCATATCTCGATGCGTGTTCGCTACTCAATCCGACAAATCCCATAAGCTCGGCAATTCGATCGTTTCGCTCCTTCTTTGTAGCGTAAATCTTGTGGACGTCGAGAGGCTCACCGATGATGTCGGCAACCGTCATTCTGGGGTTGAGCGACGAATAAGGATCCTGAAAAACCATCGTCGCATTTGTGCGAAATTCTCGTATCTCTTTCTTGCTTTTAATCGGCTTTCCTCTGTACAGAATCTCACCCGAGGTAGGCTTGTACAGATGCAACAGCGTACGACCCGCGGTGGTTTTTCCGCAGCCAGACTCTCCAACGAGTCCCAGCGTTTCGCCTTCCTTAATCCTAAAGCTGATGTCGTCCACCGCTTTTAGCTTAGTGGTCGTAAAAAATCCCGTATTGACATCAAAATATTCCTTGAGGTTCCTGACCTCGATAAGGTAGTTTTCGTCGGCTTGCTCGTTCGTGCAAACGTCTTTGTTAAGCTTATCCAAACTCTCACTCATCTGCTTCCCCTCCTTCGAACGGACTGTCGGCTTGGCGGCACTCCTCTGAATTTAATTCCTCTTGAACCTGTTCGAGGGTAACGTCACCTTTTTTAATGGCTTCGTAGGTGCTTTGCCAACAGGAGGCATAGTGCGTAGGGGAAAAGTTGTTTCTTATCGGAGGCGTGTCCAAGCAAACCTTCATCGCACAATTGCATCTGGGCGAAAACGCGCAACCGCTCGGCAAATTCAAAACATCCACGGGAGATCCCGCAATAGGAATCAGCTTGCCTTTCTTCTTGCTTCCATAAGGAATGGACTTTATCAAGCCCTTGGTATATTCATGCTTGGGACTGTAAAATATATCGTCCGCAGTTCCCTTTTCGCAAACCTTGCCCGCATACATTACGATAACATCATCGCACATACTCGCGATAACGCCCAGGTCGTGTGTGATCATAATAATCGCCATACCCAGCTCTCTCTGCAATTTCTGCATAAGCTCGAGTATCTGCGCCTGTATTGTAACGTCGAGAGCCGTCGTAGGCTCATCGGCAATCAGAATATCCGGCTCGCACGCAAGAGCCATCGCAATCATTACACGCTGACGCATACCTCCGGAAAGCTCATAGGGGTATTGCTTGACCCTCTTATGCGGCTCGTTAATGCCAACAAGGTCGAGCATTTCCACCGCCCTGTCAAAAGCCTCGTCCTTATCGCGGTCGGTATGTAGCATAATCGCTTCCATAAGCTGATTTCCGACCGTATAAACGGGATTCAAGCTTGTCATGGGATCTTGGAATATAATACTGATTCGATTTCCGCGAACCTTTCTTATGGTATCCTCGCTGCAACCGACCAACTCCTCGCCGTGAAGCTTAACGCTTCCCGATACGATTTTGCCCGGATAGGTCAATATCTGCAAAATGGAGTAGGCAGTAACGCTCTTTCCGCTGCCCGATTCGCCGACGATACCCAATACCTTTCCTCTGTCAACATCGAAGGATACACCGTTGACCGCCTTTACCTCGCCCGCCTTGGTGAAAAAGGAGGTATGTAAATCTCTAACTTCAAGTATGCTCATCTTGCCCTCCTAATTCCTAAGCTTTGGATCGAACGCATCGCGCAGTCCGTTTCCGAATAGGTTAAACGACAATACAATGAGGAATATCGTCAACGCAGGGAACCAAAGTAAATACGCGAAGGAATTAATTCCGCCCAAAGCCTCCGAAGCCAACGAACCCAGCGAGGGCATCGGCGCCTCTACGCCCAAGCCCAAAAAGCTCAAAAAGCTTTCGGTGAATATCGCACTCGGAATCTGTAAAGCCGTGCTGATAATAATAACGCTCATACAGTTGGGAAGCAAATGTTTTTTGATGATTCTGCCCGTACTTGCACCGACCGACTGAGCGGCAAGCACATATTCCTGCTGTTTAATGCTCAAAACCTGTCCGCGGATAAGTCGCGCCATTCCAACCCAATACAACAAACCGAAAACAATAAAGATGCTCAACATATTAATGCCGATGTCGGCAAGCACCGTTCCCATTATCGCGTCCTTAAGTCCCGAAGCGTTCAAAACAGTCGCCAATAGTATAATCATCAGCATATCGGGAAGCGAGTAAATAATGTCGACAATTCTCATCATAACAAGGTCGACCTTACCTCCCGCATAGCCCGAAATGGATCCGTATATCATTCCGATAACCAATACAATCAAGCTTGCAAACAGTCCGATAGCCAGGCTTACTCTCGCTCCGAAAATAACACGGGCAAAGTAATCTCTGCCCAAGGAGTCCGTTCCGAAAACGTGCGGGAAGACCTCCTCGCCTGCGGCAATCTTGTCCAACTCGGTTTGACCGTATTGGAACGGTTTCAAATTCTTGTAGGTTGCATCGACCGAACCCCACTTGTCACCCAAACCCAACTGCTCCTCGTAGTGGTAGGGCCACACCTCGGGTATAATTATAGCCATCAACGCAATTACAACAATTACGGCGAAGCATATCATCGCAATAACGTTCGAACTAAGCCTTTTAATACCGTCCTTAAAGAAAGTAGTGCTGGGCTTCATCCTGTCTTGCTGAGCCTTTTCCGCGTCCGAGGCAGGTTCGAATTTGCTTAAATCGAGCTGCATACTAAAAGGTCTTTTACGCGGATTAACGTTTACATCGAATTTCTTTTCCATAATCCACCTCTTATTTAAACTCGATTCTCGGATCGACAACCTTATACAACATATCGCATATAAAGGTTGCAACAACAATCAAAACTGCCAAAAATATGGTCAATCCCATAATCACAGGATAATCCCTTGCCGTAATACCATTGATCAGCTTGTCGCCCAAACCCGCAACACCGAAAATCTTTTCCACAACCAAGCTGCCCGTGACAATATAGGCAACCATAGGTCCGGCGTAAGTAATAACCGGTATTAATGCGTTTTTCAATGCATGCTTAAACAAAACCTTTTTCTTGGACACGCCCTTTGCGCGCGCAGTTCTTATGTAGTCCTGCCCCAAAACGTCCAGCAAGCTCGACCTTTCCAACCTGGTTATGTATGCCATCGGATAAAGCGAAAGAGTAAAAATAGGAAGAATCAATCCGGCGGCAGTCTGTCCGTTGGCAGGAAAAACCTGCCATTGGACACAGAAAATCAAGAGCAGAATTGTAGATATAATAAAAGAGGGCGTGGCGACAAAAGCGGTGGACAACACCTGGATTATTTTATCACCCCATCTCCCTCTGTTAACGGCGGCAAGCGCGCCGAAAAATACACCCGATACAATCGCAAGCACAGCAGCAATCAGACCGATTTTACCGCTTGTTTTGAATCCGTCGCCGATAATCTCAATTACCGTACGACCTCGCATCTTTATCGAGCTTCCAAATTCAAGTTGAACAACGTTGAGCAAATATATGCCGTACTGCTGCATCAGCGGCTTGTCTAAGCCAAATTTCGCCTCCATCGCAGCCATCTGCTCCTCAGAAATAGCCTTTTCCGAGTTGAACGGCCCACCAGGCGTGGCTTGCATTACAAAAAACGTAATAGTGATTATCAGCCAAATAGTCACTATCATCAATATAAACCGCTTGAGTATATATTTCAGTAGTTTAGAACCCATATCTTCTCCTTTTCAGTTGTTATATTGTTTCAGATAAATACAGCACAACCCACCTACCCTAAAAAGAGTAAGCAGTTGTCTTAATGAAACATCGAGCCTCTGCCCTTTATATGCAACGCCGAAACGGCGAGAAAATACAATCAAATCGCGGTGGTCTGCCAACGCCAAAATATCATTTCAAAGCCCGAACTTGTCGATATGCAATGCAAATCCGATTGGATACGAAATGTCGAATGTCCGATTACATCACAACCACAAACAACCTAAAAAGTCGCATAAGAGGCACCGCCTCTTTCATTGCGTATGATTGTCCGACCTTTGAATATCCGTATTATAATACATAATTTTAAGTTTGTCAATATACTTTTGCAAGTTTTTAAAAAGATTATGTATTGCAATGCTATTTGTTTAACTAAACGAAGTAAGTATACATTAAAATATACGAAATCGCGCCAACGAAGTAATAATTATGATAATCTGATTTATAAAAAAACAACATATTTATTTTTATGAATACTTAGGCAGAACCGACGGCGACAACAAAGCCACTTTTACACGACGGCATGGCTGTAATAAACGGGCTTTTGAGCCTTTGCATATGTTGTTGCGTAAAAGCGCGCCGCTCGAATACATAGCTTTTATACCTGTTTCGGTGAAAAAGTATACTAGTAGAACCAGTCAGAATACAAAGCCTTTCTACTCGTTCCGATGAAAAAGTATACTAGTCATTCCTACCAAAATATTTCGCTTTGCTACCTATTTCGGTGCAAAAGTATACTCGTCGTGGCTTCTCGAATACATTGCTTTGCCATTTGTTCCGATGAAAGAGCATCCTTGTAGAACCTGTCAGGATACATTGCTTTGCCATCTGTTCAGCCGTCGGATCTGCATTTATCGATTTCCGCGCGTGCCAAGCAATCACATCGATTATTGAACTCGTTATCGGCGTGTCCTTTTACCTTAACGAAGGTAACCTCGTGCATATTCAATTCGTAGAGTAACGCCTTCCATAAATCCACGTTCTTCACATCGGCGTTTCCCGAAGTTTTCCAGCCGTTCTTCTGCCAAGCCTCCAACCATTTCTTATTGAAAGCGTCGGCAACATACGCCGAATCAGTGTACAGCGTTACCTCACAACTCTTTTTAAGAGCACGCAAAGCCTGTATGACCGCAAACATCTCCATTCGGTTGTTGGTAGTTTGCTTGTCATAACCGCTTAACTCCTTTTGAGCGGTTTTATATATCAAGACAACGCCCCAACCACCTACTCCGGGGTTTCCCGAACAAGCACCGTCCGTATAAATATCAACTTTATTCATTTTTTTCTAAATTTGATAACTCCGTAGGCTCTTCGTTGAATGCAGATAAATTGCTTCCGTTTGACCAAAGCTTATCTAGCTGATATGTGTTTCGAGTTTCCTCGTGGAAAATGTGCGCAATTACATCGTTATAGTCCAAAACAATCCAATGCGGCTGACTGCTCCACTCCTTTCTAATCGCCTTATCGCCCGCTTTTTCTAATTGAAACTCGATTTCCTCTGCAATTGCCTTAACCTGAACGGTGGATTTTGCCGAGCATACCACAAAATAGCTTGCAATATTCGACATCTTGTCAATGTCGATAATATTAATATCGTACGCCTGCTTGGCTTGCATAGCCTTGCAAATACTGTCTACCAAAACTTTAGTTTCCATATTCTCTCCGTATAGTATAATTTTATAAGTAACTTTTACTTAATATAGCGAGCGGATAAGTATCGATAATTCATCGCTCGACAAAGGTTGATTTGTGTCCGTACTTTCAAAAGTTGTTTATTTTGAGGCGATGTATCGGATAGCAAGGCTCGTTTGGGACAAATACTTGCATTTAACCGATGAGCAAAGCCGTGCGGAATCAGCCCGAGGATAGTGCGAAAGGGTAATTTAACGCGCTTCGGGCGTTATATCTCGTCCTTGCAATAGAAATCATAGGCTTCCTTGGATAAGGCGCAGATGTCTTTTTTGTCCATGTTTTCATTTAGGTAATCCCAACTCTTTTCGACAGCGAACCTGAACGCTTCGTTGAAGCCTTGCGCCTCGTAGGTGCGCACGATATCCACTGCAAACAGTCCGCGCGTCCTTTCAGTAATATCGGCAAGGTAGACAATCTGTTCCAATCGGGACATATTCGCCCTACCTGTCGTGTGATAACGTATTGCATCAAGTATTGCCTCATCGTTAACCCCGAACTCCTTCTTCGCAAGATCGGCTCCGACAAATGCGTGTCTGACTTTCTTTTCGTATGCTTTATAGCATCCGCTCTCATTCTCGGCAATTTGCTTGGCGCAATCGTGGAGCAAGCAGGCACGAATAACGCTATCCCTATCCTCTCCCAAGGCTTCGGCATATTCTATTCCTTTCAGGACGACGTAATAGGTATGCATATATCTTTCTTCGTCCAAATACCACCTAAGCTTCTCGCAAAGCTCGCTGTACTTGGAGTACAATTTGTTTCTTTCGATATAGCGATAGACCTTTGGGTTCACGCAATCGCTCTTGTCGATACCCATTTCCACCGCCATTCGTATTTCTGTCGAGCTTATTGCCGCAACGGGTTCCAGTTCATACACGATGGCATTGTATTTCTTCTTGATTTCTCTGATTTTATCTCTTATGCTTCCGCCCCTCACCGCGACCGCAAAGCTCACATAGCGAGCGATCTCCTCGGGATGATACCAGTTGTCGAAGCTTAAAAGGCTGTCACCGCCCAAAATCAGTATCAATTCGTATTTGGAGTACTTTTCTGCCAATTCCTTGACGGTATCGGCTGTATAGCTTTTACCCTCGCGAAGCACTTCATCCAAACTGACCTTGACGGGCAAATCCGCAAACGCAAGCTCTGTCATCGCAAGTCTGTGCATTTTGTCTGTTTCAAACAGCTTATGTGGAGCATCGCCGTTGGGAATAACCAAAGTTTTGCTCAACCCAAGCTTGACTGTCGCGCGCCTTACAAGCTCGACATGAGAATTGTGTGGCGGATCGAAAGTGCCTCCGAAGATTCCGATCGCAGGTTTTGTAGACCTTGCATCGGGTGCGTAGCCGGCAACGGCTGCCTTTCTTGACTTAACCTTAAATATCTTGGATATAGTCGTATTAATGGCAATGGCAATAACCGCGCAAAGAGGCAACATAGGCGTACCCGGCGCAAACATCCAAAAGCCGAACCAAGCGTTGGCATACGTTAAATGCCACGCATTCTTTGTAAGAAAATAGAGTAAATAGCCTACGATAGTAGGACTCGCGAAAATTAGCCATACGATAACAAATATCAGTATCAGCCTTTTTCCGCCCTTTCTCAGCTTGGCGTAAAGCCTTATTAACGTCCACTTGAGCGTCTTAATAGGATGCTTGAACAACCTTTTAAAAAAGCTCTTTATCCTTTGCCATAAAGATTGCTTTGCCATTTCTCCCTGTCTTTCGTCTGCTTCTAATGCGTATTTCTAGCTTTATTTGCGTATATGATGCGACTTATTCCACGAATAATTCGACAATTGCTTCGTATTAGCGTTCAATACAACTGTAACTCGCCGCACTACCTTTCACTATATAATGAACAACCCTATATAGTGCTTCTATGCGACCTTGACGCGACATATTCCGCGTTGGCTTTAGTCAAAAGCTTGGCGTGAGATTTTACATCTTACCTTAATATACATAAACTATATACGTAATTTGTTATGTCGGTTTGTAGCTATGCTTCCTTTTCTGTCGATGATCTTCGGCGTGCGATCGCAGTATAGTTATTTGGTCAACAGTTTGTTTGCAATGTCCATCATGTCGTATATGTCGTAAGCCGTATTATCCTCATCGGGGCGGAATCCGCCGTTAGCCGCTTCGGCTTCGGAGACCGTCCCGTTGCCGTCCTTGTCCATTTGATTGCAATAGTCGTTGTATTTGTAATCCTTACGGCCGGGTAAATCCGGCGTATAGAAGAACGCGAAGGTGTACTTTAATGCGTAATATGAGTTGACTGTTTGCCCGTTGTACTGCGTGGTTGCCTCTCTCAGCTTGACAATGCTTTGCGATACGCCCTTTCCATAGGTGGTAGAACCGACCTGCACCGCCGTTTTATAAACCAACATACAGCCTAAAAGCATTTCACTCGCACTCGCGCTGTTTCCGTTAGTCAATACCGCGATGTTCTCGCTTGCGGAGTACTCATCGAAATAATCGGCATAAACGCTATTTACGTCTTCGGGCGTTTCGCTCTTATCGGCATAAACCAAACGACAAACCGTTAAATTCTCATTTGGCAATCCGTCGTAAATAAAATAGCTTGCAACGGCGTAGCAGTAGGAATTGTAGCCTCCGCCGTTATCGGTCAAATCCAATACAAGCTTGCCCTCGCCGGAATACGCAGCTTTGAATAAGTCCATAGCTCCTTTAAAATCGGAAGGCGTAATGTCATCGCTTTCTGACTCGGCAGTTGTATACCAAAATTGGTGGAGCTTAATAAAACCGACATTTTCGCTCAATAAATCCAAACCGTATGCATCGTAATGCGGATAAATCGACGTGTCGTTTGCATCGTAACCCTTCACCGCCAAACTGGTTTGCACGTTGAAGTTTGTAATAACGTTGCCGTTTGCATCGCGGAAGTAATATTCGACGTACTTGCTTTCGACGTAATCCTTTTCGACCGCTCCGATCGGTACCGTAACATCATCGGCGTTGCGCGTATTCCTAACCACCGTTACGGTAATCGTGGTGTTATCGGAAAATACCGAGATAACCTCGTCGATTGTCATTCCGCTCACGTTGTAGCCGTTCAAAACCGTAAGCTTGTCACCGGCAAGCACACCCGCTTTGTCCATAGGACTGTTCAAGCTTACACTGACAATGTCCAAACCATCACTTAAATCATCCGATTTATTGTATGTTATTCCGAATATCTTTGTGGGAATATCTACAACCATATAGTTGGCATAGTAGTCGTAAGGGCTTAGGATATAGGTGTAGCCGTCCAATAGGTATCCCAAGGGGTTGTCCGCATCGAAGCCGTAAAGATAATTGCCGTCCAAGAACTCGAAAACTTCCTCATATAGGCTGTCAGTTTCGTTTGTTGAATTGAAAAACCGACTTACAACCACACCGAAAACAAAGCTCAACACCAAGAGCAAGGCAACCAAAACCACAAGTAATGATTTGCTGTCCTTCTTTACATCCTTGGTATAGCCGCCCATCCTTGCGTTGGAGTTGCTTTGAGTGTGCGACGAATATGAGGACGAGCCGCCACTCGTTCGTTCGTCACCGATCGTATTGCTGTCGTTCTCATTCGACCCGTTTGCACGTTCGTCGCTTTGGTATGAGCCGTCGCTCTCTCCTTCTCTCTTTTCAAACGAGTATCCTTTGTCGGCACCGAAGTCCGATGCCATATCGGAGTCATCTTTGTTCTTTAGCTCGTCACTGAAAAAAGCATCTAGATTATCCTTCTTTTTTTCATCCACTTAGATAATATCCTCCTAAGCAATAGCCTTGCTTTCATATTTTGTATTGATATTCACAACCTGTTTCAATACCGTAAAGGCACATTCTTGCATTTCCGCTTGGCAGATTTTGCTCACTTCGCTTCCTTTTGCCCATATTAACTTCAATGAAGCGCATTTGTGCTTTTGTGTTTTGCAAATCTAGCTCGCTTCGCATCCCTTTTGCCTATGTTAACATCAATAGGGCGCATTTGCGCTTTCGGACGAAATCCTCTACGAGCAGCTCTATTTGAATTGCTTGCTCAAGGTTTTCCTTGCACACGTCATCCATAACCAGTAAATCCAATTCGCGAGTACTTAGCCGTGCCAATGCCACTTTGATTCTTAAAAGCGCGGACAGCTCTTTCACCTTTGAATTCGCGTATTCGTCCAAACCGTTTTCCGTAATCGCGTTTTTAGTTATCGCCTTTATGTTCTTCCCCCTGTTGCGCAAGGCGACTGCGTATTCGATGTTGGAATAAACACTTCCCCTCGAAAAGGTATTTCCCTCCAATAGAACGCCGATTTTTCTTTTCGGAAAAGGACAGTCCGATAATTTTTCCCCTCTGTAAAGAATATCGCCTTCGCTTGGCTTAAGCAAGCCGCATATCATCCTTGCAACCGTAGTCTTTCCGCCCTGCCGTCCCAAAACCAACTGCACTTTTTCACCGATATTCACGCAAAACCGCAGTTTGTCCAGCGTGTAAACGCTGTCATACGGATAAATGAAACCGACATTTCTAAATTCGAGAACAATACTATCGTCTAATTTTACCATAGCTCCCTTGCGCAGCTTACCTAAAGAACAAGACATTCTTCCGAGAATGCACAAAAATAATGCGATAATTCCATTTCGCGGTTATTAATTATTACCATACCATTCGAAATGCACCCGAGTTTTACCTTGATTTCCTTACAAAGTATTTAACTCACAAGCAATTTTCCGAAAAACACCCTGATTTTATCTTTGCTCCCACCTACGCGGTTGCCCCTTAGTCGTTAGGTGGGTATTTGCGTATCGGGCTTACTTATTCAGTTCGTCCAAAGTCAAACTGTATGGTGCAATGAAGTGTTCCATAAAATAGTCCAACTCCAATGATTTATAGCCAAAAAGCTCGGCTTTTATGCTGCTTTCCGCCAGCAAAAACTCCTTGTTGCCCGTCGCTCTTTCTTCCAAGCACTTGATGTAGGCGGCAAGCTTATCCGCGCACTTGACCATTCTTGCTTCTCCGCTCTGTCGGTCGGAGGCTATTTCATTATAACTGCCTTGCATTTGCTCGGGGAGCATACCTATCAGCTTTCCTGACGCTATGTTTTCGATATTTTTATATGCAGCCGTTATTTCAGAATTACTGTACTTGATCGGAGTCGGCATATCACCTGTTATGACCTCGCTTGCATCATGAAATACAGCAAGAGTTACAGCCCTGTCGGCATTGTAATTTTTTCCAAAATAAACATTGCCGATAACGCACAATCCATGAGCAAGTATTGCAACCTGCTCGGAGTGTTCCATAATGTTCTCACAAACGACGCTTCTCATCAAACTCCATCTGTTAATAAACTTCATTCTGCTTAAATAAGCGAAAAAATTCGACACTCTTTCCCCCCTGTCGCTCGGCAATTTCGACAATAGCCCACTATTGCTTATAGTATATCACCGCAAATCGTAAATGTAAAGCAATTGTTGCTTTTTTGTTTTTGTTGCCATAAACACATCGCCCCACTGTCAAGTTATGAACTCAATCTTGCTCGCTGTCGATGCTTAATGTAAAGAACATCTTCAAGTCTGTATCTTGGCATGAATCTGCCCTTATACGCCTTGTTGTATATAAAGAGCAGCTTCTCATCCTGTATAGTATAATGAATTAGACCTTATACGCCGTCGGTATTATAAAGAGAAATTCCCCTCATGCAAAGTCATCGGTTTTGTGAAAATAAATTTCCCTCCCGATATCATAGTATGTATCAGACTCGCTTTCGGGATACAAGGACAATAGTTACAGCACAAGGGTTAGCACCCGAAGTATCCTACCCGACTGTGTCGGATTATAAGCGCAGTATATGCGCAACGATTGACTTGCGTGTCGGAAAGTGTTATAATCTCACCAAATATATGTCATGCGGCGTTATACGGCTGCTTTTGATAATTAGGTCAAAAGCCGTTGAAAATTGAACGTATCATGCTAATAAAGGTCAAAAGCCGTTGAAAATATAATCGACTCAAATTAATAAAGACAAATAGCCGTTGAGAATGAAAGCGAAATAGTATCAATCAGGTCAGCACTGATGAAAACAGGCGGCTTTGAACTGAATACGGAGAAAAATGAAATACAATATTGTGCTTGTTGAACCCGAAATTCCACAAAATACGGGAAATATCGTTCGAACCTGCGTTGCTACGCAAACTGCGTTGCATCTGGTTCGCCCTTTGGGCTTTTCCACCGAGGATAAACAGCTTAAACGCGCAGGCTTAGACTATTGGTCGGAAGCGGAGATTCATTATTACGACAGCTTCAACGAGCTGCGTAAGCTATATCCTAAATCGCAATTTTACTATTTGACGACCAAGGGTAAGCGCGTATACTCGGACGTCCATTTTCCCGACGGCGCTTTTCTGGTGTTCGGGAGGGAAACAAAGGGGCTGCCCGAGGATTTACTGGCGAACAACTACGACGATTGCCTTAGAATCCCGATGATCAACGAGACTCGCTCGCTCAATCTAAGCAACAGTGTCGCTTTGGTCCTTTACGAGGCTTTGCGCCAAAGCGGCTTTGAAAATATGAATACAAAGGGCGCATTGAGAAGCCGCCCCGAGTTGGATATTTCGGATTAAGTCGAATCCGATTCCTTTGACGATAAAAACCGCTTTCGTTTTCGGCGAACCGCCGAATGCTAAAAAAACGCGACATTCTTTCCTCCTTTTGCTAAGCAACGACTAATTTCTGCATTTTGGCGAGTGAATTAGTATTTAAAATTAAACAGAGTATACAGAAAAAGCGACGCTTCCTATGCAGAAACGCCGCTTTAATTTTTTGCACAAAACGCTTATTTAAGCGGTTAGTATCAATTATCGATTACAAGTAAACGTTAGTCGATTATCAAATGAGGGAATTTATCCGCCTCGAAATCCAAATCGGTGAAGTCCCAAACTGTATCGCTCCACTTCATAGAGGAAGTATAGAACGATGAGGTATTAAGCTGAGTAAGGGTAACTGAAGTTGCTTTATAGTCAGTAGCCTTAACCTCCGTGCCTTCCTCGAGAATATAGGGAACCGAGATTGTTTGTCCTTCGTATTCAAACAAGGCAAAGTACATACCGCCGATTGATGCTGCCGTCTTGGCTGCATTTACGCTAACGCTGTCAATAAGGTGAATATACGCCTTATGCTCAAGTTCGTCTTCTTTTCCATCGGCAATGTTCTTGTCTATAGCCGCTTGGATGGCTTCGGGAAGCACGTTTATCTTATAAACTCTGTTTTTGCTGATAAGAGAGTCGTCCTCGGTCAATTCGTATCCGTCGAAGGTGATTGTTACGTCGGTCGCACTCAAGGTATACTGAATGGCACCGTTGATATCTGTCGCAACAATACCGCCCGTTTGAATCTTTAGCTCACGCGTGATCTTGCCGAAGTGATATCCTGTATTGATCGTGTTGCCTGTGTTGATAACCGAAGCTTTGTCGTAAATCAATTCATAATCTTCCTCGACAAAGTCAATTTGTCCTTCCTCGGTTGTTACAACATCAAGAACAATCTCTGATGCGGAATAAATATTGTACAAAGTAGTGTTACTCTGAACGCCCGAAAATCCTGCAAGCTTCAATTCGATAGACGTCATCTTCTTAGCTGCATCTGCATCGATCTTCATGTCACCCAACAAGGATTCGAATGTCATACCTTCATTTCTTGTCAAATCTATGTTGATTTTCACAGCCGTAGAACAGTTGGTAAATACCGAGCTACTCGCCTTTCCGAAGAAACCGCCTACATTAAGGCTCGCCTCGGTTGCATCGATATTCAAAGAACCCGTAACAGAACATTTACTAAAGCTTGTATTTGCGATTTCCGAAGCGACAGCACCGAAGCTTGCAGTCTTGCTTGTTGCCAAGGTGATATCGACATTCGCGTTCAATCCCGTAACATTGCCGCCCGAAACGATTCCCGCCAACGCACCGACAGACTCGCCTGCGCCGATAGAACCGTTAATCGTGACATTAAGGACTGTTCCTTCAAATGTTCCCGCAATTAAGCCCGCATTCTTGCCGGCGGCGAGAATCTCAACGCCCGTTATGTTCACATTTTCAAGATTTCCGTACAAAATGCCCGCAATTATACCGCTGTTTTGCTTTGTGGTCGAAATCGAAGCATTTTCGATATTAAGGTTGACAACACTGCCCGCCAAGTATCCAAACATACCGACAGCCGTTCCTGTCGCACTAGTATCCTCGATAACGAAATTCCTTATTGTGTTTCTATTTCCGTTAATATATCCCACAAACGGAGCAGATGCCGTTCCGATAGACGTCCACACCTTACCGCCGAAGTCAATATTTTCGGTTATCTTATAAGCCTTGTACATTTGGATACCCGACAAATCGTCCGCATCCAACTCAATCGGATTTCCGATGGATCCCAACGCATATTCGTATTCCACAGCTTTTGAAGCAATCTTCAAGGACTTCAAAACAGGAAGATCTGAATCGGCACAATTCCATATATTGCTGTCAAGGAACTCATACCAGCTTCCGCTCTTCAATTTATCCGCCGTAACAAGCACGCCAAGTCCCGTCAAATTGGACACATCGGTGTAATAAGAATTAGTAACATCGCCCGCAAACTGCGCACTTGTCAACGCGCCTCCCTGTGCAATGCTAAATGCAATAGAGTCGCTTAGGTTGATTGTACCCAAAACAAAGGAATTAGCGATACTTCCGTTTCCGCTGTTTGTGATGCCCGCAACGTAAAGAGCGCTCGTATTGCTTTCGGCAAGTATGTTGCCTGCGTAGTAAAATCCATCAACAATAATCTCGGAAGTCTGTCCGATTGCTCCGCCTACGTATGCCGTTCTGGAAACGGAATCGTTGTACATGACCTCGATATCAGTATTAACATAGGAGTTTTGGATTTCGGTAAAGGTAGCCGACTGTCCCGCAAGTCCGCCGGCATAAACAGCCTTCATCGCCGTCTTGATATTGGCTTCGAAGCCTCCCAAAAACGCGCTTTCCTCAATATATATACTGTTGGTATATCCGACAAAGCCGCCGATATAACAAGTGGAATCGCTGGCAACGGCATATTGCAATTTGCCGTTTACAACCGAATCCTTTACATTTACCTTAACCGCCAAACCCGCAAGTCCGCCGATAGCGGTAGTTCCTATTCCGTCCTTGACCTTGAACGCGTTTTCGATAAGCACCTGAACGTCCACAACAACTCCGCTCACGTTCAAGTCGTTGGCTTCGCCTGCCAATCCACCCGCGCTACAAATCTTGGTACCGTCCATGGTGGCTTCGCCCTCGCAATAAACGCTTCCGCTGACCTCACTGTCAATGATATAACCCGAGTTATAGCCGACCAAAGCACCTATATTGCCCTTGCCTCTGACATCAACGTTTTTAGCGTTAACGTTATTGATGCTTCCGTAGCTTTCCGCAGCGATCGCACCCGCATATCCGCCCGCAACCTCCACATCGAATCCGTCGATATTGAGGTTTCTGATTTCACCGCTGAAGTATCCGAACAAGCCCGCAAGCGTGTCGCCGGTGTAGGAAAAGTTGGATAAAGTATGGTTGTCGCAATCCAAGCTGCCGTTAAACGGAGCAGTTTGCGTTCCGATAGGCGTCCAATCAACGCCCGACATATCGATATCATTGATAAGCTTGGACGCAACGTTATAGCCCAAATCGTAAAGGCTTGTTACCTGATAGGGATTGCCTATTGTTCCCTCCGAATAATTGGAGGTTTGAACATTAAGAGTGTATTTCAATCCGATAATCGAAGGATACTTGCCATCAATAAAGTCCCATTCCTCGCTGTCCAGCTTCATACCCTCAATAAACCATGCCGAAGCGTCATCTCCGACCATCAGGTCCGACGTCGCATAGGTTCCCATACCTGCGATATTGGCAGCCGCACCGTAGAATACGTTTTCGGTTGTACCTTCGTATCTGGATCCGACAACCGCTCCCACAGACATAACGCCGTGAACCTCGCCCATGGATAAACAGCCGACAACCTCGCATCCGGCATCGCCGTGTCCTGCAATTCCGCCCATATAGTCGACGAATGCATCGGCTCCGTCCTCTGTATTCAAAGTGATACCGGCATTTTTACCGATATAAAAAGCACCATTCACCTCGGTATTTCTCATATATCCGACAATACCGCCCGAATAGATACCCTTGCTGCATCTTGTAACGACATCGACGTTTGCAACGATATTCTTTAGGGTTGAGTGGTTTGAGTAAGCCAAAACACCCGCAGAATATACTCGGCTTCCGACAGATGTAATCAAAGCGTCGACGAAGGTGTTCGACATCGTCATTCCGTTAGTGTCGCTTGTGGAAAATCCCGAGCTTGCAACGCCACCCGCAACGTATACGACAGCGTTACTGTCGACGTTTATGTTTCCAGTGTAGGAATTGCAATTAAGAGTGGAAGCAGCACCCTTTGTGTTATCCTGCTCCTCTCCGATAAAGCCGCCGACAACAACAATCTCCGTTCCCGTTGTCTTGGCAACCGTAATGTCGCCCTTTACGACGTTGTTCTCATAATTCGTATAGTCGGTAGCACCTGCAAGACCGCCGGCATATACCTGTACGCAGGTCGAATTAAGAATCAAATTAGCGTTGATCGTGGAATTGGTAACCGCGCTTCCGTTGTTTATCAATCCGCCGAAGCCTCCGCACTGAATATAATCAAATTTGTCTTTCGAAGTCTCGGTGCTTGCATTTGAAATAGAGAAAATGCCGTCAACATCACAATCGTCATATTTCGCCGAGTTGGTCATTCCGACGAAGCCGCCCGAATAAACCTGTCCCAACGCAACATCTATTTCTATATTTCCCTTTTGCGAGCAAGCTGTTGCTTCGCTGTAGTCGGCTCTGCCCAAAAATCCTCCGACGTGAATGTCATACTGATAATTAGCGACATTGTCCTTAACATCCTCTTCGGCAAGTCCTTCCAACTCGATATTGCCGACAACGGAAACATTCGTAAAGGTGCTTTTTCTGTCGCAGCCCACGCATCCGCCGACGTAAACGGGAGAGTTGGTCTGAACAGTAGTAATTCTGAATTCAACGGTACAATTGCTTAAGTGCGTCCAGTTGTTATATCCGACCATTCCGCCGATATACACCTTGGAGTCGGTCGAGCTTTTTTGTACACCGTTAATCGTAGCAACAATTTTTGCATTGCTTACGTGCGATTTTTCTATACCGATTCCCAAAATGCTCTCCGCCGCTGTTTTTCCCGCAAATCCGCCGGCATAAACCGCACCGACCAGACTGGTGGCAGTAACGTCACCTTCATAGTCGATATTATCATTCATACCATGAAAGACCGCTCCGTATATGCCTCCCGCATATGCCGAATCGTTTCCTAACGCAGCAACTTTACCTTCGGCATCGATATCCGAAATATTGCCATAGTTTGAAAAACCCGCAAATATTGCCGCATAAGCTTCGCCGCCGTTATTGGTAACCGAAACGCTTCCCGAAACATTAATGTTCGAATAATTGGACCCGTTGCCGCTCAACGCAACAAACAAACCGCCGTACATATCATCGGTATCTCCGACCGTTTCGATAGTACCTTTATTCACCGTTAAATCGGCAATGGTACCCGTAGAATATCCGAACAAGCCTGCAAATACTTGTGTACCTGTAATTTTAAAATTGCCGATCGTGTGACCGTTGCCATCGAAAATACCCGAAAACGCCTCTTCTCGGTTGCCGATAGGCGTCCACTCCATTCCGCCGAGGTCCAAATCCGCCTCCAACGAGTAATGCCTGTCTAGATTATCGTTGACATTCATTAAATCGTCGACAGTAGTTATCTTGATTGTTCGGGATGCGATAAACATCCAAAGCAACACGATAACGGCAACAGCCAATACCGCGACGATGGGAATCCACACTTTTTTCTTCAACTTCATCTCTGTTTTCTCCTTAACGGTCGACGACGGTAATCCTTTCACCCGACAGTGCATCAAAATCCTTAATGTGCAAAATCCACTTTCATGCAGCTAGAGTTCTTTAGTGCATGACGGCAAATACTCCCGTACGACGCCTTGTAATCCATTAGGCAACACGATAATTGCCCACTCTCAAGTCAATATAACACACTTATGCGTTCACTGTCAAGCAAACAAAATGAGTTTAATGTTTTTTTTGGGATAACAACCCGTATGCGATACCCATGCGTTATCGCATTCTATTATCGCATTGCCTAATAATTACCACTTCAGAACAAGTAGAAGAGGGTAGTATACATACTCATTTTGCGCTAATCTCCTTTTTAAATTCACATAGATATCTTCGACATATCCATTCTGCTTCATAAAACCTTCGTTCTATCATATTAATTCGGTTATTTTTGGTAACATCTGACGAGTTTGAGCTTCATAAAGCACCTTCGCTTTATATAATTATATTCGATTAGATCGGTGACATCTGACGAGTTTGAGCTCCATATTATCTTCGCTATATCATATAAGCCTTTACTTTCGGATAATCCTCCTTGATTAGTTAATGTGTTGATCGGCAATAATACTCATTGCGGTCGTTTTTGCGCATACAAAAAGACTTATGTTCCATAAAAAACGGCTGATAAGTATTACAGACGAAAAAAACCGACGAGTGCTTGTCATACCGATGCTTGTTTCCGCCGTGGAGCTTGCTTTATCAATTATCCGATGGATTTATTTGTCAAAAAAAATTTTTAAAACTCTTGACAACGGCCTTACGTTGGTGTATAATTAAAAAAATGAATGTATATTCAGAATTTTGCGAGGTGGAAAATGGAAAAGATTTACATTGTGGCTGCAAAAAGGTCTGCGATTGGAACTATGCTCGGATCGTTGGCAAACGTTGACGCGGGCGAGCTTGGCGCAACCGTAGTTAAGGATATGTTTGCGACCTTCAACGTTAAGCCTGAGCAGGTGGACAGCGTTATCGTCGGAAACGTGCTTAGCGCGGGACTGGGACAGAACGTCGCACGTCAGGTTTTGATCAAGGCTGGCGTTAGCGAGGAAGTTTGCGCCTATTCCGTGAATATGGTATGCGGAAGCGGAATGAAAGCCGTGCTCAATGCCGTTAACGAGGTCAAGGTCGGAATGAGCAAGGTCGTCGTTGCAGGCGGTACCGAGGTAATGAGCGGCGCTCCCTTTTTGATCCCTTACAGAGCTAGGGGAGGAATGAAAATGGGGGACTTTAATACGGTCGACCATATGATATACGATTCCTTAACCGATGCTTTCAGCAAGGCTCATATGGGAATCACTGCAGAAAATGTTGCCGAAAAATACGGCATCACAAGAAAGCAACAGGACGAGTTCGCATATGCCTCGCAACAAAAAGCCATAAAGTCGGTTGACGAAGGCGTTTTCGACAAGGAAATCACTCCTATTGAGGTCAAAATCGGAAAGAATATTGTTGAATTCAAGCGCGATGAGCATCCAAACAGGACAAGCA
Organism: Clostridia bacterium; assembly: GCA_028703495.1. Classification (GTDB taxonomy): domain Bacteria; phylum Bacillota; class Clostridia; order Christensenellales; family CAG-314; genus JAQVMT01. The sequence goes on from JAQVMT010000024.1 coordinate 21,765, forward strand.
CTCCCGAAAAGCTTGCACAACTTAGATCGGCATTCAAAAAAGACGGCACCGTTACGGCAGGCAATGCTTCGGGAATCAATGACGGAGCAAGCTTTGTCGTTGTCGCAAGCGAGAGCGCGGTCAAGGAATACGGATATACGCCTATTGCCGAAATCGTATCGACCGGACAAGGTGGCGTTGATCCTCAATATATGGGACTTGGCCCCGTTCCTGCAATAAGACAGGCTCTTAAAAACGCCGACACTAAGCTATGCAAAATGGATATGATCGAACTCAACGAAGCCTTTGCCGCGCAGTCACTTAGCGTGGTTAAGCTGCTTAGCGAGGAACACGGTATGTCACAGGAACAAATCATGGAAAAAACCAATATTCACGGTGGTGCGATCGCCCTCGGACACCCCGTCGGAGCAAGCGGCAACCGTATTTTGGTTACTCTGCTTTACGGACTTGCCAAGGGTCAAACCGGACTCGCTTCTCTTTGCATAGGCGGCGGAATGGGTACGGCAATTATTGTAAAGAAGCTGTAAAAGAACCCACGTACGGCAAGTAATACAAATAAGTATGCCAAATGGCTTTGACGCACACTTTATGCCAAACACTTTGTCGTATGGTCGAGATGTCAAATGGCTTTGACGTATGCTCGAGGTATGCAGAAGGCTTTTAAGTGACGTAGCGGTTTAAACACCATTCGCGCTTCTGCTATTGCTTACAATATATATAGATATCAATTAAAACGCGCACCTCCATCATATGAAGTGCGCGTTTGGTTTGTACTTGCGTGAATTACGCTTGTATAAATTTTGCCCGAAGCTGTTCCGTTTTGGTCAGGCTTTTTGTTTGGAAGAAATTGTACTACGCGGGGATCTTTTCCACGGCTTGGATTGCAGCAAGTGCGT
>JAQVMT010000038.1 GCA_028703495.1 Clostridia bacterium
GCAGAGCCTATTTCACCGACATTACCGTGGAAGATTACTTCGGCAAGGTTTGTACAGCTACTGACAAACTGACCTTGAAGCTCGCCTACATTACCGAAAAATTCCAGCTTCTTAAGCGAAGGCAACGCTGCAAAGGTAGAGGAATTCTGCGTACCATATACAAAAGTTTCAGTCGCACCGATTCTGCCCACATCTCCGCCGAAGGTAACGGTCTCCAGGTCATCGCAAACTCTGAATGAGAGATCCCAAAAGTCAACTGCAATTGAATTTAGATTTCCCTTAAACTCAACGGTTTTCAAGCCTTCCACGCACATAATGGATGAATCGATATTGTCGACATCACCGTTAAATACAATCCTCTCCAAATTATATATAACGTACAAGGAATGGAATACAGTAAGAGGCTTGTCTGCATCGGGGAAAGTGATTTCTTTTAGGCTCTTGAGTCCACACAGTGAAGCATAGCCTACGCTTGAAAGGTTGGTATCCTCCAGGTTCATGTCGCTCAAGCTTACGCATGCATAGATATTTTGCTGTGTAAAGGTGGTCAATGTAGAAGGGAATACTAGCTTGGTAAGATTGGGTAGGAAGCTAACCGAATTACTACCCAACGTCGTGAACCCCTCGGGGAAGGTTATACTCGTAATTGTTGTGGATTTACTAAACACGTACTGAGCCGTGGAAATAACACCGTCGGGTACGACAACGTCGCCGCCCTCGCCGTTATACGCCATCAAAACGCCGTCTTCAATCACGAAATCTTCTGCGTTTCCATCCGACATAATATCGTAAACAACATTGCTGTCAAATCCGAAGTTCGAATAGATTGTATCGTAGGTGTACTCGCTGCCGAAATCGTTCAAACGATTGAAATCGAATTCTTGATTTATTCCGCTTCCGATCAAGCCATCGACACTGAAGTTATTCAAATTGTTTGCCTGTACTTTTAGTGTTTCGGGCAACTCGATATCATAAATAACACTGTTGAAGGCATAGTCCACAAGCTCGATTGCGAACACATTGTTTGTTATGCCGCTCATACGATCGGTCATATCGATTGTATAAGTATTTGTCTTGCCCGCGGCAAAGTTATATGCGGGAACCATATACCTCCAAAGACTTGTATATGCATTTTCGGTTCCTGTCAATAATCCCGTTGCTTGGAGGACGTTATTGTCGTATACGGTCAAATCCAAATATGTTTTGCCGTCTTCTGCTCTCCAAGCAGCTTTATCCAAAGTAGGAGCTTCGAAGTCGAACACAAAATCCCACTCTAACGCTTCGTCCACAAGCTTATCGTTAAACTCGGCATAGAGCTTTATCTTAAGCTTTTGGTTGTTTGCGAACATCAATGGCTCGGGTATAAACATACCAAAGTTGAGCTGAAGCATATTTCTGATAAAGAATTTACCGAGATTATAGAACATATCGTGAGAAATAACCTCACCGGTAACGACGTCCACTATCTCCACGTGCAGGCAGGACATATCACGCTTTGCGCCGATCATAACGCTATCTAAAATAGTACCCGCAAATTCTCCGGTTTCTAAATCCATTCCTATATTAAACGCTATTGCATCACTGTTAGGCTCGGGAGTGGCATAACCATCGGGAATATTGTAAACACTGTATGTACCTGCCGGATACATACTACCCGTGTACCATCCTGTAGACGATCCGTCGGCATCTTTCTCTTCATGCCAAAGCATGGTGTATAAATCGGATCCAATCCATGTCGGCGCCTCATCGTCGAACGTTGTCGGCTCGAACATGGGAAGGTTATCCCAATCGCCGTAAAATGCCATCCAAGGCATATTCAGTTGATTTTCACCCTCCAACACAATAAAGCCTTCAACGTAAATACCATTTGCGAACGTCTCATCCATATAGTCCTTGGCTTCTTGTGTAAGCGTTACGACAATCTTTATTCTTGCTGTCGCTCCCGCTTGGACGGTAACGCTGTTTCCGACGATTGTCGCGTTCTTCGCGCTTATTGCGATAACAGAATCGTCAAGCATATGCGCTTTTTGCGCGATGCAATAGTACGAGGGTGAACGGTATGTATTGAGCCAAACACTTTCGGTAAACACCATGGTCGAAACGTCATAGGTCAACGCTTCCTCCCCGATGTTCACAAGGTTAAAGTTCAATGTGTAAATACCCTCTTTGTTTACGTCTGCACCGAGGTTTATTTTTGCTCTGTCGCTTCCCGTTACAGTCAAAATTGCATCGGATTCGATTGCCGCTTTAAGGTCAATCAGACCCGCGCCCTGCTGACGCGGAGTTACGGGTAAACCATCTGCATCAAATACTATCTCGGCGGTACTCATAACCAACTGCTGAAGCATTACCCTTAATTCACCGGCAGTCTTTTCGGGATAGGTTTCCTTCAAATACTGCAAAACAACCGCAGTCGCGCTTGAAACGTTGGGCGTTGCCATACTGGTTCCACTCATGTAATCGTAGCCGGAAGTACCATTAAACCAATCGTAATACATCGGGACGGCAGAGTATACGTTTCCGCCAACACCGCAGATGTCCGGTCCTATGGACAGATCAGCCAACGCTCCCATTGACGAATAATAGGAATATTCGTAGAAATAGTTATCCCTGCTAATGGTAATAACTTTGTTTTCCTGAGTCTTTAACAGCCTTCCGCCTTCCATTGTGATAGTGGCGGTAGGAATAGCCAGGTTCACGATTTGCGCTCTTATACTGTAATATTTGATATTAATGCCGCTTTCATTGTTGTAAATCAAGCATGCGATTGCACCGTTATTGTATGCGTTCTGCTGCTTCTCTTCGAAGCTGATTGAACCGCGGGATACAATCGCGATTTTTCCGTTCACATCTATGCCCGCATAGTCCTCGGCGGCACCGATGTTGGGAATCATCACATATTCGAAATCCGCACTTTGCTTATCGCCCAAAACATCAAAGAAGTTGTATGTAACGTTTTCGTTTCCGCTGTTGAGTCCGTTAATTCTGTTGCCGTTTGCAGTAAAGTAAATTCCGATCATATTTTCGATCGAACCTACCGCAAACGAGGAGTTATAAGACGAAGGCGCGCTGACTACGCCCGTGTCCGGATTTTCCGGCTCATCGATGCTGTCAAGTGTATCGCTGTAATAATTACGTCTTCCGTCGTTGCCCGTTGCTATATTAAGCGTCAAACCGACCTGTCCGGCAAGATCATATAGCTCGTTTATATATTGCATATCGGGGTCTCTTTCATAAGCGAAGCCGCAGGCTCTACCCAAGCTCAGATTTGCAATATCCACGCCCAATACAAGGCAATCTTCCAAAGCGGCGCATATATCCGTGTCGTATGCACCCGTTCCTTGGTCACCGAATACCTTCATAATTGCCAGCTGTGCATTATATGCCGCACCCTTAATTGTGCCGTCATTGCCTGCCGCAATTCCTGCAACGTGCGTTCCGTGGGTACCATTATAATTCATAACCATATCGATTCCCGGCATTACGTCCGTATCCACGTCGCAATAGTCGAAACCGAAAGGTACCTTGCCTGAAATATATACGTTATCTACTGTTATACTCTCTCCTGATTTGGTGTATGCGTTGGTTTTTGTCAAAACCGATTGAATAAATTCTTTGCTTAATAATTGCTGCTCGGGCATGGTGGCAAACGCGCTGTGTTCGTAATCCAAGCCCGTATCGATGACGGCAATTATCGTGTTCGATCCGTCATAATCGGTTTCGTTTGCAAACATTCCCGAATACCCGAACATCGCGGATATTTCCGATGACGTCATTGTCGGTGTTTCATACTGCTCGGCAACCTTGACCGACTTTACCTGTGAAAGCTTCTCGATCTTTTTAATGTCACCATACTTTATGTAAGCAGAAAATCCGTTTACAAGCGTCGTATAACTGTGCTTCACAGTCATATCGACTTCCCTAGCCAAAAGCTGATAGATTGTATCCTCTTGCTGTTTTTGCATTGCGGATACAAGCTCCTCACCCTCTGCCGTAAGTAGGTACTCGGCGATCGTGCCCGTAGGATTTTGTAAATACTCCGTAACGGCACCCTCTCCCAATACCACGGTTACCCATACATCATCATCGTCGGATAAAACGATTTTAGTATCGGTATTCGTCACAGATGAGTTTTCTTGCATTTCGTAATCCATATAGGTTCACAAAACCTTGGAAAACGCCGCGTTGAGTTCATTCGTTTTGTTTACTTGTTTCGTTTCTTGTTTGGTCAGTGAACAGCCCGCCAACACCATGGCAACCATCGCAAAAACCAACAAAGCCAACGTTAACTTGTAACTCTTGTTTTTCATTCTGCTACCTCCAATAAAAATATGTTATATCAAATAGCAATACTCACGCTATTGAGATATCGAATTTATACTTATCCACTTCTAATTCCAACTTTTGTCGCAGTCTTTTTGATCGAAAATTCCTATAAGTGCTCGTACCTAGCTCTGCGCTTTTCAAAATCTTTTATCAATAAGCAACTCGTCTAAATGCAGAAATTCGGCGTTACTTCGTATTAGTGTCAATATCACTTGCATAAACCTACTTATAAGTAATGCGTAATATTCTTTATGCAAAAGTATCCGTTATACATATTCGGTATAAACCTCTTACGTTATCGGTTTACTCCTCGGGCTTCAGCTTTGCGTATATTCGGTTTACTCCTCGGGCTTCAGCTTTGCGTATATTTTGTTCAATTTCTTATAACAATCCATCATTTCGGATATATCGTCCTCCGTTAAAAAGGTGAACATATAATCGGTAAGGTGTCTCCGAATATAATCCAATCCACTCACAACAGTGACTTTTCCGTATTCGGTGAGTCTGGGGATTACGCGCCGTCTATCGGTTTTATCGAGCGTTCGCTCAACCAGCCCCTTTTTCTCCAACTCATTAAATACCCTTGAAATACTTGGACCCTTTGCCCCCAAAGCAGCCTGAATATCTGCCATCTTTATGTTCCCACCTTGATTGTCATATAAGTGAATACACACACTTCTTTCGTAATCGGGTAGCTTACACAGAGCAACACCATCCTTTTCATATTTAGCATACAAGGGAATAACTATTTTCCTTCTTATACTCCATTTATGTCGATCCTCGAGCTCATCAAGCTGCCCAATCATATCCATTCTCTTTTCGTCGTTAACGCCTTCATCTTTGTCGCAGTCTTTAATTATCTTTTCAATATCCATTTTAATCACCTATGTTAATTTGTAACACACGTGATTAATTCACGCACGGAATTATTTCACGTATGTTACCTAATTAATTATAGCATGACAGTATCACCTTGTCAACAGATTTATACAATTTTTATCGAATTTTTATCGGAATAAAAATGAGTTTAATTTAACAGCAGTCATCTCAAATGGCTTTCTGTCCGACAATATGCATTTCGCGGTTGTTAATTCAAATGGATTTCTGTCCGACAATATGCATTTCGCGGTTGTTCAACACGAATTACTTCCTACAAAAGAATATGCAATAAATAAAAAAGACAACAAAAAAGAGCCGCTACTTTTCGTAACGACTCTTGTTGTTAACTTGAATTAAATAAGCGTACAGCCAATACTTTTGGGTTCGTCATT
>JAQVMT010000039.1 GCA_028703495.1 Clostridia bacterium
CCATTCTTTGACAGATTCTAAACTTCTTTTACAGAAAGCACATTCTATGAATGGCCTTACTACTACGGCATCTTCTGACATTATGTGCGCCTACTTTTCAACGATTTCGAATAAATTATGTTTCTGGACTTCTATTAATATTTTATTCATAGCGTCTGCGTCGCCTTTATAAACGTAGGCTATATCAGACCAGTATTCTTTATCGATGTGTTTTTGCCAGTTTTCAATGCCAGAAAACAGTATAACCGGCACTTTATGTAAGCGGAAAAACTGAACTAAGTCGTTGACTTTTATGGTTTTGTTGTATATGCCGAAGTCGATATCAATGACGGCGCATTTTATGAACATGCGTAATTCGACGTTTTTTGCGACGAGAAATTTTAATACATGGAGTGCAAATACAGGATTTGGCTCTACCAAAAATCCCTGTAACATGCCGAACTTATGTTCGAGTGATATTTGAATGAACTGAAGCATTTCTGGGCTATCATCGATAAATAATATCTGACTGCCGCCGAGTTCAACTTTCTTTTCAAGAGTCGATTCATAAATCGACACCGCTTCTTTTAAAAGCAGGTCTGTTGTCATATCATTCAACCCCTTTTATTATTATCGGCATGACAGTTCGATATTGCTTTTTCAAGTAGCGTAACACCAGTAACAAGAGGTTTAATCTCCTGTATATTCTGCGTCGTAAGTTGATTAAGTATGGAAACTGCTTGACTGAGAGCGTTTGTAGCTTGAACTGTCTTGTCTTGATTATTGACGAGCTGTTTATTCATGTCTTGAATTTCTTTTTCAAGGTTATCGACATGAGTAAAATGTCTATCGAGAAACTTTGTAAAAGCCTCTATTGCGCCTTTTGAGAAGTCTTTGAAGATGGTTAGAAACTGCCACATCAAAAACATAAGAAACAGCACGGCTATAGGTGCGCCTACATCTTTTCCTACTTCTAATAGTTTCGTAAAAACGCTTACTTCGCTTGGCATTTCTATCCTCTTCTCAAAGAAAGTGCTTGAATATTGCCCCATATTCAAGCACCCTCTTTTTAATATTTCAATAACAAAGATTAGGTATCTGTGCTATTCAATATTGTATATGAAATTGTTGAAACTGTCAATTAAATTATAGAGAATTTTTTATCTGTGACAGTTCGCCTTCGCGTATGATATCGACTATCTTAGCGGATATGGCCTGTATTAAGATTGAGTTCCCGATAGCGCCGGCCGCGATAAATTTCATTTTGCCTGTTTCGTCTTTTAATATCTGACCTTTTTCGAAAGGAAACAAAATAAAACCTTTATCTATCATTGGCTGACCGTCTTTTTCTTCGATTGTCAACGATACGAGTTTTGTCGCTTCGGCGGCGAGAGCATCGAGTTTTACCTGTTCTTTTTCGATGAGTTCTTTATTTTTTGATTCGGCCACTGTAAATCACCTCTTAGTTATTTGCGGCGTATATTTCTTCGTCGTTTGCTTTTGCAGGGTCAAGTATCGCCTGCATATTAGCGATAGGGTTATTCGGCGCTGATGCCGTGCGACAGTCTTTGCAGGCCGTTACGTTGTAAACTATCGGCGCAACGAGCGGGTCGCCGGAATTGACGATTACGTTTACGTCCGAGAAGTTTTTAGCGTCGAGCTTGTACGCCTCTGACTGCGTGAGAGATTTACAGAAAGAGCATATTTTATACTGAAGGTTTGCCATTGTCGTTACTCTCCTTTTCTTTCTTTAAATTTATGAATTTAGTGTTCGCTGATATATTTAGGATTACTTTTATCGCGTGAATCATTTCGTCTAATATTGACATTGTTATTCTCCATCGACTCGGCGAGAGCCTTTATTTTTGCAAGAGATTCAAACAAATCTCTGAAATTTTTTAGAAGTCCACTTTCCATTCAAACTCAACCCCAATAAAGGTATCATTGTTTTGTGGTCTATAAAATTTCCCTACGCGAGCCATAAAATCATTATTGTCGCTATGATAAACAACGATATTCGGCGTTGTTACTACGCCACCTTTGCCATTAAGCGCCGACTGTCGTTTCGCTACTCGTTCCGCTATTTCCGACAACTGTTTTAGATATGAGCGCACGAAAGTATTCGATGCCTTTGCTTACCTCGTTCTGTACTTTACGAGTGAGCCATTCTTCGGCCTTCGGGCGATATATTTTTATCCATTCCATTACGTCACTACCAAGATGGTCTTTCAAATCTCTTACGACGACCTGTACTATCGCCTCGAATTCGGCTTTATCTACTTTGCCGTCATTTGCGAGCGCCGCGATTATCATGTCTTTAACCTTGAATACTTCGGCCGATGAATACGTTTTAACGCTGTCGATTATTTCTGAAAATCTCTGGCCGATTTCAGTCGCTTTGGCGCTTGCGGCCGCCGACTCGATGCCTTTGACAACGCCGTTAGCCACCCATGTAGCAAGGCCAGTTAAAAACGTCGTTATGCCTCCGAGGAATAGCGCAAGAATCGTCTGCCATACGTTTGACGGTACGGCTGTTACTACGGCCGTCTGAGCCCATGCGAGTGAGAATAACGACCATGAAGATACGATAAGAATACTGATGAAGATTACTGATAAGGTTTTTTTCATTGAACGCCTCCACTATATTTTTATGCGTTTATTATACGCAAAATTTTAATTTAATTCAAGAATTATTTTGTGTTAAGCTCATCTTTTCGTAAACGGTTCATCCAGCCAGACAAGAACCTTGAAAATTTAGGTTTCTGTGCTATGCTTTCATACCTATCTTTTGCTTCGAGAACGAATTCTTTGAGAACGCTATCATCGACGGCATAACCGATAAGTTCGCTCGCGTATGCTTTTATGTCGGCGATATCGCGGCCGAATTCAGCGAAGTCGAATCGCACGAAATCCTGAAAGAGTTCGAGAGCTTTTTCTGCTATCTTACAGAATATGCTCGCGTGATTTTTAAATAAATCGTTGAGCTTGCCGGCATCGTCGAGCGAGTATTTATTTGCGGCATCTATTGTAGAAGCGCCGAATACGCCATCGACTGTCAATTTAGCGCCGCAATCGTTAAGCGCACGCTGTAAGAGCTTAACTGACGTGCCTACGCCCATATTTACGCCTAAGTCGAATAAACGTATCGCAAGACGCTCGTTTACGAGTTTATCATAATTAGGATTCCAGTAACCCTTTGTGTAAACTTGAATTGCTATTTCTACGGCTTTCGAGAGATTTGTTTTTGATAACTCATATAAATCCCAAAGTGTTTTATACGGCGAAGGCAGATATTTCTCATCATCTTCTTTTGTAAGACCTAACCAGGTGTATTCTTTACCATCACCTTCATTTATTGGTTTATGGGGTTTTTTATCATAGTCATAAGTTTCATTTCTAAGCATGAAACATATTGCTTTACTGGCACGTTCATTCATATAACACCTCTATATTTATTTTATTTTTCAATCTTAACGGTGCAACTCCATCTTTAAGAATTTTATTAACCTGAGAAGATGTTATCTTGTAGTAATTTTCAATATCTTTTGCTGATGCAAATTTCATAGAATCGATTGTATTAATGAAACCTATAAAATTTATACCATATCTTTTTTTCAGTTTAGCTATAGATATTGATTTACCTGCTAAAACAGTATTTCTATTCGTTTTAGTTCTAATATAAATATTATCTTCATCAGTATATTTCCAATGAAATCCGCCGGCCGTTATTCTCTTACCTTTTAAAACTTGATTAATATTATTAATATTTAAAAGCCTTTCTGCCTCTGCTTGACTTTCATATATCGTGTTTGTTTCTACGCATAAGACTCTTTTAGCGCCAAGTTCCTTAATTGCCTGCTCATGCGTAGCATCAGAATATCTATACTCATGCAAAGTAGCTCTTATCTTATGTTTCGTTTCTTCGGTTATAGGCTTATGTATTTCTTTACTTTTTAGTATACCTTCTTTTGAAGACCAATATTTTTTACAACTTATAGATATTTTATTTTTGAACAATATCTTTTCTTCTTCTGTCATGTTTTTAAATTTTTCTATAAGAGCCGTGTGCGCTTTAATTATTGCGCCTTGCAACATCTTTCGCATAGAATCGCCGTCTTTTAGCCACTGTTCTTTTGTTAAACGACTTAATAATTCTTTAGTTTCTTCTGTGTGTTTATAATCTCTTACCCCATCTCCACCAGAGGTTATATTATAACCATTAGGTTTTAATGTATTATAAAATTTAATAAAATATATTTCAGCGGCGCAAGCCTCGTCACACGTCAAATCAAAAGCTAATATTTCGGTTTTAAAATTTTCTAAACCGTATTTTATAATAGCACGATGAAAAATAAGAGTTGAGCCTTGTTTAGCCGCATTATTATGTTCGTGTAGTCTATCGTCGGCAGAATTCGATGTTATTCCGATGTAACTTTTATTAGACGAACTTGTATGCTTATATACCAAATATTTTCTATCTTTTATTAACATAGATTTATTCTATCACGAAATTTTATTCATGTCAATTATTTAGTATCGTCTTCGTGAATCATTTTCCAACCATAATATTTATCTTGAACGATGAAAGGCTTATCGTTTTTATATATCTCATTCGTGTTAGTATCTATCGCGTACTGTTTCCATAAATCAGGAACACGTACGATATCATCGCGATAGCTGTAATAAAAGCCGTAGTGTTGCCAGTGCCATTGTTTGATATACTGATAGGCGATAGCGGCCACTGTAACGATTATAAGAATCGTTATAACTATCTTCCATGTCGGCACGGCTCTAAGACAAAAGAACTTCAGCGCGTACGCGAGAATAATACTTATCAACGTAAGAACTGAATATATGACAGTTAAACCTATCGAACATATTACAAAGGTTTCTTTCGTTGAAAAAGTGAAGTGGCCTTTATTGTTCATCTTTCTCGCCCTCTTTATTTATAGATTTCATTGTATCGTCGAGTTGTTTTAACAGACGAATAGTTGCTATTTCATATTCATCTGCGGCCATTTGAGCGTAATTATTCATTCTTTTTACCTCTTATTTTATTATAGATTTTTTCGATTACTTCGAATATCGTAGCCACGACATAAAAGAAGCCGAGCGCCGTTAGCATGAATATATCTTTTGCTTTTATAGGCGGTAATTGCTGAGTCATTTTAACCTCACATTTTAAAATCTCTTAAAAGATAGAATAATACGCCGGTGCTTATCATCTTGCAAATAAGCAGTATGATAAGCGAGTCGCGCATTACGCGAGCAAACGCCATAGAATCTAAATCTTCTGGCCGTTTTATTATATCGTAAGTAATGTATATTACGACAATTACAATGCCTAATATATGTAAAAACCATATATTATGGCCGAATATGATTGATAAATAAAGCCATTGAAGTATTGTAATCATTTTATCCTCACAGTTTTGATTATTTGCTGATATAAATAGCCTCGCTGAAGCCAGTATGCGGCCACCTCAGCCGTATCATTTACTATTGTCAAATTAAGGTTGCTTTGATGATACAGCGTG
>JAQVMT010000008.1 GCA_028703495.1 Clostridia bacterium
TTCGTTTGCTTATTTAATTTTCAAGTTACGCATTGCTGCGGCGTTGCAGGTGTTCCCGCTCGTTCCGACAGCCTAACTATATTACCACATCCCTATTCCCTTGTCAAACGTTTTTTCGATCTTTTTTGAATTATTTTAAGTTTTTTTGCGAAAAAATAGAGTTGGTTTTTGCTGAAATGACTTATCGATAATTACACCGCCAATAACAAACATTCAAATAAAAATACGTCAATGAGAATATGCCGAACTCCTGTTGCGTCCATAAATAAACCGAGGTCGACATTATGGCTTTTTAAATACAAATAAATATTCGTGCGCCAACAATAAATAATTGTATTTGGCACTGTTCGTTTTCCAAAATCCCGTAGCCTTGCAGTTATACTGCTCTTTAATGATTATTTCCTTTGTCTTAAAGCCGACAAGCTCGAATGCCCTCATCGTGTCGAACGCAAGCGGTTGAACCATACCGTTTTTGCGCGTATCGCCCATTAGTACGGCACAAAATTTACCTTTTTTCAACACGCGAAAGCTCTCATCGGCAACCCTTCCTATTTCTGACAAGAACGGCTTTATCTTTAAGTGCGACAATCACCCTCTATGTCCTCGCTGTAGCGTATTATGTCGGCATACGGGGGGTGCGTGCAAATCAAACCGATTGAATCGTCAGCGATCATACTCAATCTCCGCGCATCACCTTGATACACATCTATCTTCGTACTGTTGTCGAAATCGAAATCGATTTTCCTCTTTGTTGTTTCAACGGCTACAAGGATTATGTCGATGCCGATTGCGTTTCGATATGTCAGCTTTGCTTCAACCAAAGTAGTACCGCCGCCGACAAACTGATCCAATACCGTGTCGCCCTCTTGAGAGTAGCGTATAATAACGTTGCGCGGAATATACGGCGACCAATTGCCACGATACTTTGCATCGTGTGTCGCCCACTTTCCACGGTCGGGAAAGCTCCACACCGTGTTGGTTTCCAATTCGAATTTATCCGGTTGCAGTGTCTTGTTCATTAATCTTCTATCAATTCGGGAGGCACGGGCAATCCCAGTTTTGCCAGAGGTATGTACTCGAAATAATAATCACAGTCTACGGATTGTATGTAATCCAGAACATCTTTATATTTAGCAGCTTTAAACCAATCGTCCAGTAGATAAAATATTTCACATCTATGTTCGCCGGTGCCATCAATTTCTTGTACTGCCTTTTCTTAAAGTCGCAGGCTTGTAATTTTTCATCGACCGAACCTTCGATTTGTTGGTGCTTACACTCGATTATATGCAAAATATTATTTGCCAACACAAAAATACTATCGTCCGGAAGTAGCTTTTTCGAAATGCATTTCGTCCAGTCGATGTTTAATTCTATTAAAAACACACTATAGAATGAGTTCTTCTTATAAACCTGAGCCACTTTAGCACCATCGTATGCCACATCGTGTCCGTTGATTGAGTAGTGGGGCTGTTGCTCTAAAAAAGTTGCAAGATCGACCTTTCCCTCAAAGACCAAACCCGTCCTTGTGTTTCCACCGCCTTTTCCGTTTTTTATCATAACTCACCTCAATAATTGCAGATAAGCAATTCGTCGATTTTGCCACGCTTATCGGATTTGCTGTTTATCATACGCGTTGCTTGAACTCTCGATATATTGTAACTACCATACAGACTTTCGAAAAAATCGTCGTCTTTGTCGATATTCTTCGGATCCGAGTTGCTTAACAAAATTTTCGCGCCGACCGCAGAAATTTCATCAATGAACCGTGCCAATCTAACCTGCTCACTGTCATCAAAAGCGCCTGCCGAATATGCGGTGAAGCTTGCAGTTTCGGATATAGGACGATAGGGCGGATCTAAATAAACAAAGGTGTCCCTGTCGATAAAATCCTTCGCAAGCGCAAAATCGCCGCATACTACGGTTACTCTTTGCAAGGCGTCGGCAACCCTCAACAAATTATCACTGTCGCAAATTTTTGGATTTTTATATGTCCCCATCGGCACGTTAAACTTGCCTCTTCCGTTCACTCTATACAGTCCGTTAAAACAAGTTTTGTTAAGGAAAATGAACATTGCGGCTTCGTCGATTCTATTACGCTCCGTCAGTATCTGTTCGTTAAACACATCCCTCATCCCATAGAAATAAATATTTTTTGCTCTATATCCGCGGATAAAAACTCTTTTTGGTGCACCGACAGCTTGCATATCAAACCATCTACGTCATTTTGTATGGCTTTGTACACATTAATCAATTCAGCGTTTATATCGCTTATATATATTTCCTTTATATCGCGTTCGGACAAAAGAGATAATAAAAACGCTCCGCCACCGACAAAGGGTTCGGCATATCGACAAAAATCATGCGGAATATGTTCACCTATCTGCTCGATAAGCTGACCTTTGCCACCTGCCCACTTAACAAAGGGCTTTATTCTCCCCGTCGAACGATCCTGTAATTCGGCTGCGTCAACAGACGGCATTTCGGCATATGTCGGAATCAACCAAGCGTTTTTAGGCATACACGCACCCGAAACTCTGCTTTCGGAACATAGTGCTATCACTCTTTTCTCCGATATTCCCCATCTTTCCGCCGCTTCTTCCGCAGATATGAAACCTTGCATTTTCCACCTCTTTTTTTATATTATACTTTATTTTACTCAATATGGCAAGCATTTCACCGGTATTCATTTTTCATCCGACATACTATACCTTTATTACGTCAAAAACTCCCTTCGGCGGTTGTGCCTTGGGGAGTTGTTTTTGCTTTTCCGTTCTCTATTTTTACGGGATTCGAAGCCTGCTTCTTTTCCTGTCATTGGCTTCTAATAAAACAATCAAGAGAATAAGTTTAAATAATTATCGGTTTGTCTTGAGCGTATTCACATACCGTTTATGCGCCATCTTTCGACTGATTTCCCGCATATATGCTTTGTGCGTCTGTAAAACACGTAAGGCATTCGCCCTCCTCGCGCCTTATCGTCCGATAAATCATCTCAAAACCTAACGATTTCTGATAGTGTGTACACGCTCTGGTAAATCTAGCCTTTTTCCCTTTATCGTTTTACTGCGTATTCAACGCTTCTTTCACTCACCCAAAAAAATAATCGGACGGGAGTCTGGATTGAAGTTCGCGCTCCAGCCGTTAGGCAATACGGCTCCTTTGACGTAGATCTTGAGCTGCGGACAGTTGTATAATGCGTATGTCCCCACATATGCTACCGCTTTGCCAAAGCTTAGGGCGGATAGCGCGATACAGTTGGCGAAGGCGTATTCGTTTACCCTTTCCAGTCCAGACGACAGGGTCGCACCGATTAGGCTCGTGCAGTTGGCAAGCGCGTATCGATCGATAACCTTCACCGCCGAAAGATCGAGGCTCAACAGACTCTTGCAGTTAAAAAAGCCGTACTCGGGCAATTCGGTTATTTTGCCCGTCTTGACAGACGACAGAAAAGCGCAATCGCCGAAGGCTCCTTCGCCCAAGGCTTGGACGTTTTTCAAATCGATTTCGGTGATCTGCGTTTGGGAGAAGGCGAATTTGCCGATAGTCAACAGCGATTCGGGCAAGGTCAACGAGGTTAACGACTTGTTATATAATGCATAGTCGGCAACGTGCAGCGTTCCTTCCTTTATCTCCAACGCTCCCACCGTTCCCTTGAAGCCGCAAAGCGTTTGATACAAATATACAGCTCCGTCCTCGTGGTTGTTTAACCACGCAGTGTTTTTGAACGCATCCCTTCCTATGTCGGGAATGGGCGACGACAAAATGATTTGACCGAGCGAGGTGCAGTTGGCAAATGCCCCTTCTCCGATGCTTTCTATGTCACCCTCGAAGGCTATGTCGGCAATAAACGTGTTGCCCGTAAACGCAAAGCCCGCTATGCTCGAAATCTCCGCTCCCACCGACAATGAGGTCTGCGTGCCGTTGTAGTGCAGAAGCACCGATCCCAAGCAAACACACTCGTCCTGCCTTTCGTTCAACCAAGTAGTGTCGAAAAAAGCATAGCCACCCACTCTTTTCAGCTCGTTATCCTTATACAGATTGACCGCCGCAAGCTGCTTGCAACCGAAAAAGGCAAAGCTTCCTATATCCTCCAAGCAGTCGGGAAGCGTTACTTCCTTTATCTGCGTCATATTCATAAAGCAATTGGAAGCGATGGAGGTTACGGCTTCGATTCCGTTTTCCTCCGGGATTACCAAATTAGAAAGCGTTTTCCCGTAATCGGAAAGCCCTATCACCCTTCCGCTTTGTATTGCAAAAACCTTGCTTAACCACTTTGCGGTAAGGACTATGTCTCGGTCAATGTTCCAAATACCGTTGGTGATTTTCACTCCGTCGGCGTACCAGCCGTAAAAGGCGTGCTGCTCGTCACCTGTCGGTGTTTCGAGAACAAAGCTTTCGCCGTACGTTACCTTGGTCGCGTACGCGTTCAACCTGCCGTAATCGGCAACCAAGGTGACGTTGTAGCTTTTTTTCTCCCAAACAGCCGTCAAAGTAAAGCTTTGGTAAACGCCTTGGCTTTGGTCGTAGGGAAATCCCTGATAAAACCAACCGCAAAAAGTATGCCCGACCTTTTGCGGGTCTGCCAGACTCCGAATAGTGTTCCCCTCCTCCACGGTCACCTCGCCGATTTGAATGCCGTCATCCAAATAAATCGAAATGAGCGGTTTGCGCCTTACCGTGAGCTTATATACATAGCTCTCGTTAAGCGGACTCGTGACCCTTACATAAAATACATTGTCACCCTCAGCCAAAGCGGTGGACCTCGAGCCGATCGACTCGGTCAAAGCAGAGTCCGTAAAAACCTCGTAGGTCGAATCGGCGTGTATCGATATTTCGGAGGAAAAATCTATGAAGCTGACACTGTTGCCGACTGTCGCGCTTAATTCGCTTCCGTTGGCAAACGCTCCGTATACGGCAATCCCCAAGGGATCCTTGATGACCAAGCCGCTTATGTCCGCATCCGCAAGCATTATCCCCACACAAGCCACGCCTATGGCGATAAGCAACACTATCGCGATAATAAGGCTTTTTCTGCCCCTCTTTCGCACAACCGCTTCGGTGCCCAAAGCCGAAGACCGACGCCCTTCAACGGAATGCTTCTTGATTTTTGTGATTTTTCTGCCCATAGTTTGATCCGCACCTTCGTCCGATTCAATTGAGCTTCTTGCATCCTTTTCACACTCCTGCGCACCGCTTACAACGTCTTGAGCTTGCCCTGTCTTGTTCGCAGCGTTTGTCGAAGCTTGCTTGCATTCGGTAAAGTCGGTGGAGTTGCTTGCTCTGCTTGAGTAATCGTTTGTCGAAGCTTGTTTGCGTTCGAAGTCGGTGGCGGAGTTGGCTTCATCTCCGCTGTCGAATACCCGCCGCGGTTGGTTTTCGCCTTCGGTTCGGTCGAATTCCCGTTTGTTCCCAAATATTTCCGAGCCTTGAGCCTTGCTGTTGCGTTTTTGCTCCATAATCCGATTGCGTTCGGCTGCTTTTTCGAATTTTGCCACATCTCGTGCCTTGCGCTTTTCCTCACGCGCAGTCGCCCTCAACATAGCCTTTTCCGCGCGCTTCCTACGCTCCTGCTCGCGCTTGACGTTCTTATTTACGAATAGCAGTTTATTGCCGCGATTTTCGTCGCTCTTGTCGTCGCCTGCCTTGTCGGTTTCGAAATTCGATATTCTATCCCTCATTACGCCCCACTCATCGGTATACTCCTCCCGTGAAGCTTCCTCCTCTTTTTTGTTTAGGTAATCCATCACGCTGAACTCGGCAAAGAAATTTGCCTCCGCGCTGGTAGCCTGCGCCCCCAAGGGTCTTCCTAATCCTTCCTCGGCTTTGGGCTTTTCGTACGACTCGCCGACACCCTCCGATATGCAATTGCCGACTCCTTTTGCCGATATGTCGCTTGCTCCGTTGTGCGTTATATCGCTTGCGTTATTTATATAATTCTCTTTTGCGCTGTTTGCAATTCCGCTTTCGTATGTAAACTCATCGTTTGCACCTCCGTATGTAGGGATATCGTTTTCGAGCTCTTGATCGTCGTATGCACCGGCGCGAGCCGAAGCATCGCTTTGAGCGTTTTGCAAAGTGCCGCCCGAACCTCGCGGAGCGTTATCGGTTGCGCCGCCGTATGTAGGGATATCGTTGCCGATAATCGGAGCATTGCCCAAGGCTCTTGCCGAGCGGGCGGGTGCACGATTGAATTGCTCTATGTCGGGTGCAAGCATAGAAGCTTGTTGTGCGGACTCCGACAGCTCCGAATTGTCAAAGTCGGCGATAGTGAAGTATTTCCCTCTTTTCTTTCCGAAATCCTTTTTGTTTTGGTCTTTTTTCATAGTAACCCCCTCTTTTCCGAAAGTAAGGCAAGTATAATCGGGATTTTAACGCTATAAAAGCCCCAATCGGGCAGAATTTGTTTGATTTTGTCCGACGAAAAGCAACAGCAATGCCGCGGATAGGGGCAATGTCGCTTGCAAAATATAAAGGGGAAAGGTATGTAGCAACCTTTGCGGGCGAACACATGGGTTCGCCCCTACAAATAAATATCGTAATCCGATACGTTATTGTACACATGGCAGGCTTCGAATCTTTACAATTCTTTTTCGAACACATATTTGAATTGTTATATAATTGTTGCGTTTCTGCTTACATAACAGGCTTAGATTTATGTGCAAGTCGTAGTTTTGGCTGTAATACAAGCTTCAAATAAGTTGTAATACAAGTTGCAAGTGAGTTGTGATGTAAGTTGTTATACAATTTATGTATATTACGGTAAGTTGTTATTTAAGTTGTAATTCATGTTGTTATGTATGTAGTTGTAATATAAGTTGTAAAATGAATTGTTGCGGTATCAGTAGACAAAACCTTGTTTGTGTGATATACTCAACAGGTGCTTACTCCCGAATCGTCGGTATCGTCTTGGTGTTTTAAATAACATACGAGCGTTAATCGCATTTTTTGGGGTGTCTTCGGATATGACACGGGATATGGTAGCGATTATTTGATGGCTTGTGCTTCTTTAAAAGCTAAGCTTTATGCGGTGGTCAAGGAAAGATAGGGTAGCAATAATTTGATGGTTTGCGCTTGGTTAAAATTGTATTCGGGTTTCGAAGCCTCTTATCATGCGCAAGTGGTGATTACGATAAATGAAAAAAAGGCAATCTCAAAAACCAAAATCCGATTCGATGGACGAGCTGAATAATTACTCGCCCGGTAACGAAATAAAGATATTGGAAGACGAAAGCATTAAGCGGGAAAAGCAAGAGGAAGTCTTGAAAAAATCCGAGGAGACTTACGATGAAATTACCGCGCACAGCCGACGCAAACAAGTCCTTTCTTTGGTCTTGGTTGGCTTTAACGTTATCGTGCTTCTCGTTATCGCTTTGGTGGAATTTGTCGGCAAGAAAGACCAAAAGCCGATGTCTTTCCACAGCTTTTTCCATTCCTTGGGAGCAAATTGGATTTATCTTCTTTTCGCTTTGGGAATGCTGTTCCTCTGCCTTTTGTCAAGCGCGGCGAAAATCTCCATTATGCTCAAAGCCACTACGGGTAAGTTTTACCTCTTAACCTCCCTTAAAACGGCGGTTTTAGGCAAATACTACGACAATATAACACCCCTAGGCTCGGGCGGACAGCCCTTCCAAATGTACAATCTATCCAAAAAAGTACCCGTCGGCATCGCAACGAGCGTGCCTATCGCGGACTTTTTTACCAATCAAATCAGCTTCTTTATTCTTGCAATCTTCGTGTTTGCAACACATAGCTATGTCATCGAAAGCACGGCAATGCGAATTTGGGCATACATCGGTGCGGGCTTTTACCTGCTTATCAGCGTTTCGGTGCTACTGTTTTCCCTTGCTCCCAAGGCTATGACCAAGGTCGGTCGTGTCGTTATGAAGCTTGGAACGTTCTTTAAGTTCATTAAAAAGCCCGATCAGCTCAAGGAACGACTCAATAAATCCATTATCGATTACAGCGACAGTATCAAAACCGTTGGCAGGAATCCCTTCGTGCTGATTCTTTGTCTTGCTTTGTCGCTGATTCATTATATTTCCTTCTGCTCGATTCCGTATTTTGTGCTTATGAGCTGCGGAAACAGTGCGGGCTGGCTGGACATTATGTGCATGGGCGTGTTCACCTACGCCGCCATCGCCATCGTCCCCACACCCGGCAACAGCGGCGCGGCAGAAGGCGCGTTCTATATCATCTTTAATTCCCTCGAGGGTAGCTTCCTGTTTTGGGGAACTCTGCTTTGGAGATTCTTCGGCTACTACCTCGTTCTCCTTCTGGGCGTTTGCGTGATTCTTTTCGATTATATCAAAAACAGCAAAAAGCCCAAAAGAAGTCTCCACCTGCCCGCAAAGCATAAGGAGTAGCAAACGCAGGTTTTTTCTGTATGCAAATTTTAGCATAGCTCATCTTTTGGTACTCGCCAAGGTAAATTCTTTAACAGACTTCAACTGTGGAGCTTGATTTTTGTTTAACCACCGATCTAATCGTAATCGATGAAGAACTTTCTGTTAAAAACCTCAACAAACTTTCGTTGTGGAGCTTGGTTTTTCTGTTAACCGACCTCATCTTTTGGTTAATCGCCAAGGTAAATTCTACAACAGACTTTCGCTGTGGAGCTTGGTTTTTGTCAAACTGCTGTATCTATTCAATGGATTTTAGAAAATAACGTTAAATAATTGTAATTTGCGGCACGATATGGTATAATAAAGGGGATTAAAGTATAGATTGAAGTGCGTATCCCGTAATTATCGAGTGCCAATTGCATTGACCGAGCATATTTGTTCGATTATTTATCGCCATTACATATAAATCGCGACATTTATCTTTGGAGCGTTTTTGGGCGAAGGGACACAAAGGAGAAATTATGAAATTTATTTGCGACGGAATATTGTTGAGCGATGCGGTTATCAGGGTTAGCAAGGCTTTGGTTTCCAAAAGCACCGACAATAACATACTCGAAGGAATTTTGCTTACCGCACGCGGAGAGGAGCTTACACTTAACGCTACCGATACCGAATTTTCCATTCAAAAAACCATCAAGGCGGACATCGATGCCGAGGGAAGTATTGTCGTTCCGGGAAAGTTTTTGAACGAGCTTGTTCGAAAATTGACGAACGAAAAAATCGAGATGGAGCTTTGCGATAATAACATTATGAAAATTCGTTACAGCGACAGCGAAGTCAAGGTCCAATGCTTCGACAGCGAACGCTTTCCCGCTTTTCTGTCCATGTCAAAGCCTGTAAAGGTCCCGATTGTTGCAGGCGCGCTGAAGGAAATTGTGGAGAAAATCGGCTTCTGCGTCAGCGAGGACGATAGCAGACCTATCCTTAAGGGCTGTAAATTCGACATCGAGGGCGACTGCTTGACCGCCGTAAGCCTGGACGGCTACCGCATGATGGTCGTGAATAAGCAGGTCGAGAAGAATATCGGAGCGATCAGCTTTATCGTACCGGGCAAGTGCCTTAAGGAAATCTCCAAAATATTGGATGACGACACCCGAATTGTCAATCTCGAAATCGAAAAGAACTTCCTTTTGATCGAATTGGCTGACACGAAGCTCGCGGTTAGACTTATCGTGGGCGAATATATCAATTATCGACAGATAATCCCCACACAGTTTACTACCGAGGTTACCGCGCAAACCAACCTCATCTCCAACGCCTTGGAGCGTATCGCCGTTATCGGAAGCACCGAAAAAGCCAATACCCTCGTATATATTACGCTTAAAGAGGGAAATATGGAGATGTTCGGCATTTCCGGAATCGGCAGAATCGTGGAAAATCTTGCCGTCAAGAAAGAGGGCAAGGACCTGCTTATCGCCTTTGACGTGCGTTATCTGTTGGACTTCATCCGCGCGGAACATAGTGATTTTATACACTTTAAATTCGGCTCGTCCAATTCGCCCGCCATCATCGTACCCTCAAACGAGGATAAAGCCAAGGAATTTTTGTATCTCGTCCTTCCTGTCAGAATCACCCAAAAGCCCGAGTGAAGCTACTCACGTCATGACGGAGATGTATTTCAAGGCAAAACTCTCGGCACAGTGCAACACACTCTGTCGCAAAGGTGACGACGTTATTTATAGCAAGCCTCTCGGCGCGGTGCAACACACTCTGTCACAAAGGTGACGATGTTATTAATAGCAAGCCTCTCTATCGCAAGGGTGACGATGTTAATTATAGCAAGGCTCTCGGCGCGGTGCAACACACTCTGATACTTAGGCGGTGACGAATATCACCGCTTTTTATTATCGGACAAGGACAACGGCGCGTTGTCTTAGATCGCAAAAATTGTACAACAGTTATTCATATAAAAATACGGAGCGTTTAATGGACACAATCGTAAATATATCCACTCCGCGCGGACGGGGCGCGATCGCGGTCGTAAGACTAAGCGGCAAAAATGCCGATAATATTGCAAAAGAGCTGTTTTTTCCCTTTCCCAAACGAGCGAGGTTTATGCAGCTGGGCAAATTGAAAACCGAATACTTCACCGATCAGGCACTTTGCGTGTTTTTCGCAGAGGGCAAATCCTACACGGGCGAAAAAATGGTCGAGTTTTACTGCCACGGAGGAAATGCAATAGCCGAGGGCGTGCTTAAAGCCTGCGTGGAAAGGGGCGCGCGCGTTTCTTTAGCGGGTGAATTTACCAAAAGAGCATTCGTAAACGGCAAGCTTACTCTCGACAGTGCGGAGGGAATCGAGCAGATGATCGATGCGGAATCGGCTGCCGACGTACGTTCGGGCTATGACCTTTTGACCGAGCGGTTGACAACAAAATGTCGCGAGCTTCAAGCGGAGCTGACCGCTCTACTTGCCGAAATCGAAGCCGCTTTGGATTATCCCGAGGAGGATATCGAATTTATAACCGCAAAGAAGGTCAAGCAAATCACCCAAAGCTCGCTTGTCAAGGTGGATTCGCTCCTAAGCTCCTTCGGGGCGGGCAAGATCGTAAAGCATGGCGTGGATATCGCACTTATAGGACCGGTAAACGTCGGAAAGTCCTCGCTTTTTAACGCTTTGCTAAACTGCGACCGCGCCATTGTAAGCGATGTCGAAGGCACCACGCGCGACGTCGTGAGCGCAAGTATTACGTATAAGGACGTGATTTTTAACTTCTTCGACACCGCCGGTATTCGAGAAACCGATGACAAAATCGAGCGCGAAGGCGTGACACGAAGTCGAAAAACAGCCGAAAACGCCGATTTGATTTTATTATTGACGAACAGCAGAACAAATAATGATAAAAATAATTATTTTATCACTACAGATGCGTCAGGTCAAACCCGAAAAACGCCACAGCTCGTGTTATACTGTAAGTGTGACATAATCGATTACGGCAAAATCGACGGGGAAGGCTTGGAGATTTCCGCGCTGACGGGAAAGAACATCGACAAGCTCAAGGAATGGATTTACGACAGATTTTGCAGTGGTGTGATCGACACGGGAGAGCTGCTTTTGACCAACGAAAGACAGCACGGCTGGCTAATCGATGCCCAAAAAGCGTTAAGCTCGATTCCAGACCTAACCTTGGACTGTGTTTACGTTCCTATCAAGCAAGCATGGCTGGCTTTAGGCGCAATCACAGGCGAACAGGCGAACGAAACCATAATCGACGAGGTTTTCTCAAGGTTTTGTTTGGGCAAGTAGAATACAAGCTCTTCGGGTGCAATCACAGGCGAACAGGCGAACGAAATAAAAGCAGTTGGACGAAAGCAAATTCGCACTAAGCTTTTAACGTTAGGACGAGTACCGAAACAAAATCTCTTGACATTAGCAACAGCGACTTCAACAGGTACACCGAATACACATAAGCTCATGATGTTAGGTCGAAAGCAAATTCGCACTAGGCTTTTAACGTTAGGACGAGTACCGAAACAAAATCTCTTGACATTAGCAACAGCGACTTCAACAGGTACACCGAATACACATAAGCTCATGATGTTAGGTCGAAAGCAAATTCGCATAAAAAGGAATCGAAAATTTTACGGGGAAAGGGAATGTTCGAAAAAGCAATAGAAAATTATTACAGCATAGCAATCACAGGCATTTGCAAGAACGCAGGAAAAACCACCGTGCTTAACAGGCTTCTGGCGGATTGCTCGGGAATCAGCGTTGCGTTAACCAGCGTCGGCTATGACGGCGAGCAGACCGACAGGGTGAGCGGCACACGCAAACCGCAAATTTTCGTGGATGCGGGAACGATTGTAATCACGGCAGAACAAACCTTGGAACGCTGTACTTTTACAAAGGAAATTCTTCTCGGCACGGCTTATGACACACCCTTGGGACGAATAGCCGTAGTTCGCGCACTAAGCGGCGGCGTTGCAGAAATTGCCGGACCGTCTGTTGTCGGTCAACTCAAAACTGTAAGCGCGTTGGTTCGCTGCTTGGGTTGCGAAAAATTCTTTATAGACGGTGCTATCGGCAGAAAAACCATGGCGTGTAACAGCGTCGCAGAAGGAGTTGTTTTGAGCAGTGGCGCAAGCTATTCCGACAGTATGCAAGACACGGTGGAGCAATCCGCCCTCCTTGCAGAGCTGATCGAGTTGAAGTCGCCCGACTCAACGCACATTCAAAGACAGTCAAAGAACAGTCTTTGCGAGCCGAATCTGAATAACAATGCTTTTGAATCCGGCGAACGAATTGTAAAAAAACAGTTATTGACCGACGACGGCGTGGAAAAGGTGTTGGAGGATGGTACGCTTCGGGGTTGTACGTTGCTTTTTGAGGATTTTACAAAGATTTTCATCTCTCAACGGAGCGCACAACGGTTAAGGCACGCAGGAATAAGACTTGCCGTGCAAAATCCCGCAAATCTCATCGCGGTTACCGCCAATCCCTATTCGACGCGCGGAGCAAGCTATGACGGGGAAGCATTTCTACGTGCCCTTAAAGCACGAATGCCTCACGACAAGGTCGCTAACGTAGAAAAAAACATTATCGTTTGATGTGTGCGATTGAGATTAAGCTTGGAATCGGTAATTTTGGACGTGGAGAAAAACATTATCGTTTGATGTGTGCGATTGAGATTAAGCTTGGAATCGGTAATTTTGGACGTGGAGAAAAACATTATCGTTTGATGCGATCCATAGATTGTAAATAATGCGTCGGACTCTTAACTTTGTTCGGAGTCGGCGTGTTTTTTCTTGTAAATCATCGAATAGTACATCAAAAGCGAAATCAAACCGAATACCAAAATGTATCCGATAATCAGCGAATAATTGCGGTTTTGTATAAACTCCAGCTCGCTTTTATAGGCGGCGTAGGCGTTAACCACCGTCGAAGCATAACCACTGTCGTGAATGGCAACATCGACCTGCAAATTGGTATAGTTATAAATCACACTGTAATGGTTCAAAGTATAAATCGATGACGTTATGTAGGAAACGTAAATCAATACGCAAAGTCCCACAATCAAAAGCGCAAAAACATAACGGATAGGGTTCTTTTTCCTTATCCATACAATATATAATTCGTTCAATAAAAGCAGTACAAAGCTTATATAGGTCAATATTTCGCATACCGAAAGAACGGCGTTCACGCGCTTGCTCCTGTTTATAACGGTGGAGCTGACGTAAACCATAACAATTACCGCAATGCAGGCAATTATTCGCCTTTTGTCCAGCCTGTGCAAATTAAGTTTGTGATTTGCCATAACTTTTTCCCCGTACGTTCTCTTTTCAAGCCGTTGCAAAACTCATTAGTATAACAGCGATATTCGCAATAGTAATAAGCTAGTATTTTATATAAATCCTCAAGCCGTTGCAAAACTCATTTTCGTATAACATGATACCAGCGACAATCTCAAGCTCGTTCCGATTAATCCTCAAGCCGTTGCTTGCGGCGCATTTCATCTTTTTTTGCGATAGCTTCTCTCTTGTCGTAGAGTAGCTTTCCTTTAACAAGCGCAAGCTCGACCTTTACCAGCGATTGGTTGAAGTACATAGAAAGCGGCACAATGGAAAAGCCCTTTTCCTTGACCTTGGAGTAAAGTCTGTTTATCTGTTGCTTGTGCAGAAGTAATTTGCGGTCGCGACGACTCTCGACATTGGAAAAGCTTCCCTTGTCGTAAAACTTAATATAACAGCTCTTTAAAAACATCTCTCCGCTCACGATTTGAGCATAGCTGTCTTGCAAATTGACCTCTCCGTCGCGTATGGATTTCACCTCGCAACCGATAAGCTGTATGCCCGCCTCGACCGTGTCCTCGATAAAATATTCGTGAAAAGCCTTCTTGTTCCTTGCAATCGTCTTAACGCTATTCTTACTCATAAAAAACCTTGCCGCTTCGACCGTCCCTAAAAAAAAGACGACATAGCTGTCGTCCTTGGGTGCGCGAAAACAATCGGCAACAACCTACATAAACAGTTCCAGCACAAAGAAAAGAACGCAACAAACAGCCAAGATGCAGCTTGTAATTACCGTCCACTTCCTTTGAAGCCTTTCTTTAGACTTAGCCTTGTTCTTTCCGTAAAAGGTGTCGTTGTTGCTTTGTCCGCTTAGCGCAGATATACTTCCGTCTCCGCCCTTTTGCATAACCACAAGCACGGTTGAAATTACCGCAGTAGCAAACATCGCAACCAATAATATAATCTTTAGCACAACCAAAAATGTGTAGCCGGCTGTTGACATCAAAGCACTAATTATATCCATAAAACTTCTCCTCTGTTGTTTTAACCGATAGTGCGCCAAACCTATTCGACCGAACGCACGAGTAAGTATAGCACAAACAACACCCTATGACAAGCAAAAACACCTCAATTTCATAATTTTTTTGCGGTGCGTGCGATTTTTTACGCATAATGTGCAAAAACAGTTGACGAGCATTTGCAATTGTGCTAAAATACCCAACGAGCCGCTTAAGAGAGGTGGGTTTTTGTGCGCTTTTTTGCACGAAATCCAAAAGCGGCGCGATACGCGCCCACCTCATAACGCCGATATTGTCGGTTGTTTTGTCTTAGCGAGACCGGATAGAGGAGGTAAAAATATGTACGCTATTGTTTTGACAGGTGGTAAACAATATAAGGTTACCGAGGGCTTGATTTTTAACGCCGAAAGATTGGACGTTAAAGAGGGAGAAACGGTGACACTGAAGGCATTGATGGTCAGTGACGGAGAAAACGTAAAGGTCGGCGCAGATGCCGCCGCCGCTGTTGTTAAAGCCGAGGTTGTAAGACACGGTAGGGGCAAGAAGATAAACATTTTCACTTACAAGGCTAAGAAAAATGTTCGTCACAAGCAGGGACACAGACAGCCCTTTACATCATTGAAAGTAACTCAAATCGCATTGTAATTATGATTAAGGCAGAGTTTTATCGCACGAACGGCCGCATAAAAAGGGTGAAAATCCACGGTCATTCGGGCTATTCGACAGAGGGTAGCGACATTGTTTGCGCGGGAGTTTCCGTACTGGCGCAGACGGCGATACTCGGTCTTACCAAAGTCCTCGGAATAAACGTCGATTACTCGGTCGGCGAGGCGGAATTCGAATTCACGCTTCCACCGCTCGATCCCGAGATCGAAAAACAGGCGAATGCCGTTGTTGAAACAATGGCGGAGGGCGTCAAGGACTTGGAAAAGGGTTACGGAAAATACGTTAAAACGGAGGAAAAATTATGTTTATAAAGCTGCAATTGTTTGCGCATAAAAAAGGTATGGGAAGTACCCGTAACGGTCGTGACAGTGAAAGCAAAAGATTGGGCGCAAAACGTGCGGACGGACAATTCGTGCTTGCGGGCAATATTTTGGTTAGACAAAGAGGAACGAAAATCCACCCCGGTTACAATGTCGGAATCGGTAAGGACGACACACTTTTCTCTTTGATCAACGGCGTCGTTAAATTCGAACATAAGGGCAGAGATAAAAAGCAGGTCAGCGTTTATCCTAACTGATTATAAACGCGACGTTTTGTCGGTGCGCGTTTGCACGGGTTTGAAAGAGCAAAGCTAGACGATTTCTTTGAAAGTAATTTTTTGTAAGCGTAGTTGTTCTGCGCCAAGAATAAGGCATTCGAAAAAGCAGTCAAATATGCCCTTTCGTAGCTCGCGCTAACAGCCCTTGTGCCTCTCACCAAATTGTGAAGGTAAAAACGGTTTAGTATCGGGAAGCTTTGATTTTTCATCACTTTTTCGATAGGCCAAAACGTCGTATTGATGTTCGTTACATTCGGGGAGCGTTTTTGCTCCCCTTTTTTTACCCTCGATATGTTTACTTACTTCTTATCATTAAAAAGACAAACTTTTCTAAGTTATTCCTTAGGAGCAATAGTAAAAGCCGATCAATACGACTGCTTTTGTACAAACGAATTATCCGCAACCGCCACGCATATTATATATCGGTCAACCAAATAAAATACGTTGACAATAAGCGGATATGGCGGTAAAATGAAGTGATTAATGAAAAGTTTTTCGTACGTGGCGTGTGCAGTTTAATTATCATCGCACTCGTGCTTTGCGTTTATATGGTGTGTTTTTCGTCCTCGGAGATCCAGGCGGTTTTGAGCGCGGATACGCTTAAACCCTATTACAAGGGCAACACAAGTCAAAAGCAGGTTTCACTGATGATAAACGTGTATTGGGGCGAGGATTACATAGAGGGAATGTTGAACGTTCTCGATGAATATAACACCAAAGCGACATTCTTTTTCGGCGGTATGTGGGTGGAAAAAAATCCGCTGTTGTTGAAAAAGATCTTCGACCGCGGACATGAGATTGCAAACCACGGTTATTTTCATAAGAACGGCGATAGGCTGGACTTCGATGGCAACCGCACGGAAATTTATGCCTGCCAACAGATGATTTTCAACACTATCGGTGTCAAAACCACCCTTTTCGCACCGCCTAGCGGAGCTTTTTGCAAGGCAACCTTGGAGGCCGCCAACAGCTTGGGTTACAAAACGGTTATGTGGTCCAAGGATACTATCGATTGGAGGGACAGCAGCTCCGACCTCGTTTTCAGACGCGCAACGGTAAATCTCGCCAACGGAGATCTCGTACTTATGCACCCGACGGCGCATACCTTGGAGGCTTTACCGCGTATTCTGAAAGTTTACGCCGAAAAGGATTTTAAAACCGTCACCGTTTCGGTCAATATAGAAGCTTTCTAACCTTCCATGCGCTTTATTCTCGGAATGAACGTGTGATAGTGCTAAGCTTCGCGCTTTATTCTCGGAATGAACGAGTAAAAAGGCTAAGCTACTCACTTAATTCTCGGCATGAACAAGTGATAGTGCTAAGCTTCGCGCTCGGACTGCATCATAAATCATGAATATTAATGCACACTATGTTCGGTTGCCGTCAAGCGTAACCTTGTCGGAAAAGGCTTTGGCGCGACTGCCGTTGGTTTAGGCATTTTTGCGGTTTTGGGCGGTTAAAATCGTGGGTTTACACATAATAGAAAAAGATTATACAAAGAGAGGAAAACAATGTTATATACATTAAAGAACGGATTGAGAGTTGTCGTCAAACAAATTATCGGGGTAAAGTCGCTTTCGGTAGCTGTTTCGGTTAAGGTCGGAAGTGCGCAGGAAAGCTCGCGAACCAATGGCTATTCGCACTTTATCGAGCATATGCATTTCAAGGGAACCGAACGGCTGTCCACCTACGAATTGAGCAGGAGAATAGAGGGAGTAGGCGGCGTGTTGAACGCCTTTACAAGCAAGGACATAACCTGTTACTACACCAAGACGGCAAGCGCATATAAGGAGCTTGCACTTGACACGCTTTCGGAGATGCTTTTCGGCACCCTTTTCGACAAAAACGAGATAGAAAAGGAGAAGCTCGTTATATTAGAGGAGATTAAAATGGATGCCGATACGCCCGACGAGGTCTGCCACGACGAGGTAATGAAGCTTGCGTTCGGCAAGCACCCGTTAAGCTACAGCGTTTTGGGCAAGGTCAACAACATCAAAAAAGCCACCGACGAAAGCTTGAGGGCGTTTAAATGCAAGTACTACGTTCCCAAAAACATTTGCATCGCGCTTTACGGCGACATTACCGACAGCGAGGGCTTAGAGCTTGCGGAGAAGTACTTCGATCGCTTTACCTGCTTTAGCAGCCCCACAAAACCGCTGGTAAGGGCGGAGCTTCACCCGCAAAAAACCGTCATCGCGCGTAACGAGTTAGAGCAATGTCATGTCGCTTTTGCAACCTTGGGCGGCAGCGTGGACGAGGAAATACGCAAGAGCTTGAACGTATATTGCAACCTGTTGGGCGGCGGCGTTTGCAGTCGGCTTTTCCAATCCATTCGCGAGGACAAAGGGTTGGTTTATGTGGTTTACAGCACCTACGCAATATTTAGCAACAACGGAATGTTGGAGATTTACCTTGCGTGCAATCCCTCGAACCTGACCGCAGCTATTGCCGAGGTGGATAAACAGCTCAAAATACTCAAAGCCGACGGCATCACGCACGAGGAGTTTACGCATAACATCGAACAACTTAAGGGGACCTTAAGTTTGAGCCTCGAAAACACACTCGGAAGTGCGATTGCCGATGCAAATTGCGTGCTCGCAAGGGGCTATGAGTACTCCTTCGACCGCGCCATAAACGAAATAAACGCCATAACCTACGACGACATTATGTCGGTTTTACCGTACTACGCAGACTTAGACAACTATGTCCGCGTGATCGTCGGCAAAGCTCCGCAGGAGTAGAGATAAGTAAATCTGCCGTTCTTCGCCGACTTAGACAACTATGTCCGCGTGATCGTCGGCAAAGCTCCGCAGGATTAAGATATATAAATAAAATCTCATTGCGGAAAAAATACGCGGTTAACTGCATTGGTTGACCGCGTTTATTATATTCCAAATCGATCCGACTTTTTCGCATCTGTTTATCAAGTCAAAGACTTAAATTCAATAAATACCGTATTTACTGCTTTTGTTAATGACTATTTGCCAATAAGCAAATGCAACTTGCCGATACGTTATTCGGGCGAACTTGTCGCTTATATTATCTTGCAAAGCCAACAGGAAAGGAAAACACTCATTGTGCTTATTAAAAGTCCTATCGCAAGCGGTTTTCCTATTCTTTTGACCTTTGTGTCGGCAAAGTAAATGCCTGCTATGTACAATGTCGTTTCGGTGCTGCTCATAATTATGCTTGCGCATCTGCCGATGTAGCTGTCCGCGCCGTAGACCTTGAATATGTTACCCAAAACCGCAAGGGAACCGCTCCCCGAAATATTTTTGAGTACTATCAACTCGGTAAGCTCGACGGGTACACCCAAAGGTACCAAAACGGGCGTAAGGACCTTTGCAGTCAACGAGCTTAGTCCGCTTGCTTTGAATAATCCGATAGCCAAAAAAACCGCGAAAATGTATGGAAACAGGTCGCCCACAAGCCGCAGACTTTTACCCGCTCCCTTGACAAACGCGTTGTATACGTTTGTCTTTTTGCCTAATCCAATCGCCATAATCCCGATGAACAACACGGGGATAATGTAATCCGTAATCTTCATTATCGTTCTTTACACAATTATTGTCGAATTCCGATATTTTTTACCGCTTCTTTTCATCTGCGTAAGCTTGAACGCTTTCTACGCTTTTATCTGCGCGAGCTTGACTGCATTTATTGAACCTTTTCACTTACGTAAGCTTGAGCGTATTTACCGCTACTTTTCATTTGCGCGAGCTTGACTGCATTTTTTGAACCTTTTCACTTACGTAAGCTTGAGCGTTTTGCGACTTTTTACCTATGTGAGCTTGAGCGTTTTATTGTGCCTTCCGTCAGAGCTTCGAATACACAGTCAGAGGACTTTTGCTTACGCGGAGAGCATAGCAGATATACCAGAAGCACTCCCACCAGAGAATTAATTAGATTGACTATTACAAAAGGCAGGAAAATCGAGGTTGGGTCCGCGCTCCCGTATGCCGAGCGCAAAGCGATCACTGTCGCTGGGAAAAAGTCGATACCTGTCGCGTTTATCACGAACAACATACACATTGCGTAAGTCGGGTAAGGCGTTTTGTTCTCCTTGTCCAGCTCCTTGACGGCAGAGATTGCCGAGGGCGTGGCAGCGTTTGTCAAGCCCAAAAGATTCGCCGTTAGGTTTAAAGCCAAAAATTCACGCGCCTTGTCGCAGCTGTTTTTGAAAAGCTTATCGATAAGCGGCTTGATACGTCCGCTCATATTCTCCAGCAGTCCGCTCTGCGTGGAAATTTCGATAAATCCCATCCACAGTGCGTAAACCGCAGTCAGCTCCAACGAAAACAGAACCGCCTCTTTTCCACTGCCGATCATCACTCCCAGCGAGCTTGCATCTCCGTTTATCATAAAGCATATCAGCGAGAGAATGAACAGCCCCACCCAAATTATATTCATACTGATATTTTACTTGAGAAATTCTCGTTTATGACAAAAACAGCAACCGAAAGAAGAATGCTTCAGTGTAAGAAAACCCAATATTTGTTAATAATAAGTATAACGATCGGTGATAATATTTGTCAGTCGGAAGATCGGAAGCGGATTAGTTACAGCATATCCCTTTATTCGCGATCGGGTTATCATAGTGATGTTAGATTCGCAATCGGAACAGTTTTATTCTTTGAATTTGTAAATCGAAAGCGAATTTGTAAGTAAAAAATACTTTGGAAGTGAGTATTATGGAAAGAAAAACAGCATTGATTACGGGTGCGAGCAGCGGTTTGGGAAAGGAATTTTCCTATATTTTTGCGCGCGAGGGCTTCAATTTGGTTATAGCGGCAAGAAGCGAGGATGTTTTAAACAAGATAAAGGACGACATAGAGGAACGATATCGGGTTAAGGTTAAGGTAATTGCGCTGGATTTATGCGGCGAGAACGCTTCGGACGAGCTGTTTGCTCGCACCGAGGGTGACGGCATCGCCGTTGACGTTCTGGTCAATAACGCCGGCTTCGGTTATCAGTGCGCCTTTTTGGATTCGGATTTCAACCGTCAAAAGAGGCTTATTGACCTTAATATGGTTTGCT
Source organism: Clostridia bacterium (assembly GCA_028703495.1). Classification (GTDB taxonomy): domain Bacteria; phylum Bacillota; class Clostridia; order Christensenellales; family CAG-314; genus JAQVMT01. The sequence continues at coordinate 20,951 of JAQVMT010000008.1, forward strand.
TGACAAAAAACACCTACCTTTTCGGCAAGAAAATGCGCGAACGCGCGTACGGCAGGATTCTCAACATTTCCTCCGTCGCCGCCTTTTCGCCCGGCGTTATGGTTTCGACCTATTATGCCTCCAAGGCGTATGTGCTTAGCTTTTCGCAAGCGGTAAACTTCGAATTGAAGGGTAGCGGAGTCAGCGTAACCGCTCTGTGTCCCGGTCCCACCGCAACCAACTTCGCAAAGGTCGCAAATATGGACAAAAGCAAAGCCTTTTCTATGGATTCAACCGCAACGAGCGTCGCCGAAAGCGGATACAAAGCACTTATGAAGCAAAAGCCCGTAAAGTACCATGGAATTTTAACCAAGCTAGGCAATATCGGAACTCGCTTGACTCCGCGAGCTCTGCAATGTCGCTATACCTATATGGTAAGCAAATCGCGTATTCCAAAGTAACCCCAACCATCGAGGCATTATCGGAATGCGCTTGACTCCGCGAGCGTTACATTTAGCTACACCTATATGGTAAGTAAATCGCGTATTCCAAAGTAGCTCAAATCATCATCCGATTCAAGTATAATTGGCGTCCTTTTGACCGAACGCATTTTACCCTTGCCGACACACCGCGCGACAGGCTCTTTCTACTTTTTCTTGGCGTGTTCCTTGCAATAAGGGCAAGCATTACAGTCCGAACAACAATCCGAACAGCCCTCGCCCCTTTTGATTTTGATAATTTTACGTGTAAAAACTCCGATTACAAACGCGGAAACCACCGCAATAATAAGTATTTCATACCATTCCATATTCTCTCCTCCCCTTGGTGCAATAGCAAGGCTTTTCTGTTTTTCCTTTTTACCCGCAAAATACTCGTTTCGGCAACATTCTATATCCTTATCGAATTTTTATGCCGCCAAAGCATCGGCTTTTATTGCGCCTGATGAATTACTTCTGTCGTGAGATTTTCTACAACCCGTTAGACTTCATCGGAATTACTTATGCCGCCAAAGCATCGGCTTTTTTTGCGCCTTAGAAATTACTTCTGTCGTGAGATTTTCTTCGACCTATTTCTCATTACCATTTATACTAATACGCAAATATTCATCGGTAGCTACTATGCCAAAGCTTTTTTCTTTTCCTTTCTGTCGAACAGCTTAATGGTAATGACTGTCGCGCCGATTGCGATTGCGGCGATAATAAAACACGTCCACCAATATGTTCCAATGAGATATATCGATGTCGAAACCGCATATGAGGTTGCAAGCCAAAACAACACGGTGTTTCGGAAGATTTTTTTTGTGGGCGATTCGCCCTTAGCCGTAGCAACCGCGGCAAAGCAAGGAATCGTAAGCATGTTGAAGGCGATAAACGCAACAAGTCCTGCTGTTGTTATTCCCGTCGAATCAATCATTGCAACCACTGCGCTAACTCCGCCGTCCGCCTCGATGTCGATGGCAGATCCGACCACCACGCACGCGCCCAACGCACCGAAGGTCGCGATGACGTTCTCCTTCGCGATAAGTCCCGTCACTGCCGCAACAACAAACACCCAACCCGTCGCACCAAGTTGACTGCCAAAGCCCATAGGTGTAAATAAGGGTTGCACTATTTGACCGATTGTGGCAAGAATACTGCGTGCGTACATTTGATCGGCATTTTCCATTGACGGAATAAACTGCCAATCGGGCGTAAAGCTTTGCAAAAACCAAACCACTATCGTTGTCGCCACAATGATCGTAAACGCCTTTTTGATAAAGTGCTTTGCTTTGTCCCACAGCAACAGCATAAGATTTTTAAACATAGGCAACCGATACGAAGGCAATTCCATAATAAACGGAGGAATTTCACCCCGCATGGTGGTTTTTTTCATCATAACAGTGGAAATCAACGCAATCGCTATACCCAAAAGGTACATCGAATAGGTTACAAGCTCGGGATTGCCGCTTCCTCTTTCCACCATTATCGCGCCGGCAACCGCCGTCAGTATCGGCAACTTTGCTCCGCACGAGAAAAAGGGAATCACCCTAACCGTCGCCGTCCTCTCGTCTTGGTCGGCAAGCGTCCTCGTGTTTGCCATAGCCGGAACCGAACAACCAAAGCCCATTATCATAGGCAAGAACGCTCTGCCCGACAAACCGAACTTTCTCAAGGGCTTATCCAGGATAAAGGCGACTCTTGCCATATAGCCACTGTCTTCCAAAATCGAAAGGAACAAGTACAGCGTCAAAATCAGAGGAACAAAACCCAAAACCGCACTAAGTCCCGCCAAAATACCGTCGTTTATCAGTCCGTTCAACCACAAGGGCGCATTACCAAACAGCCCTCCGACAAGTCCGAACAGCCACTCGATAACGTTAACGAACAAGCTTTGCACGATAACACCGGGCGAATTGATCGCGCCTTCGCCGAGAACGTCCTCCAATATCGGAACACCCGAAAAGGAAACCCACTCGTCATTGATAAGTCCGCCCAAAAATAAGAAGTTTTCGCTGAACGTAAGGTGAAACACTGCAAACAGTATCACCAAAAAGATCGGGATACCCCAAATTCTGTGCGTTAAAACTCTGTCAACCTTGGCGGATTTGGCGTTTTGACCGATGTGCTTAATGTTTTTTTGCACCGTTGGCGAATAATGGTCGGTAATATATCTGTAACGCCCGTCGGCTACCACCGCTTCGTAATCCATTCCGAAGGTCTTGTCCACGTTGGTCTTTTTGAACTCCTGAATCATATCCACGGTTGACGGGTGCATCATCACCTCCAATTCATCGTTTTCGATAAGCTTCACCGCGTGGAACAACGGATTTTGTATGCCGTTGCCCTCCAAAGCAATCCTTACGTCGGTGATGAGGTGGTCAAGCATAGTGTCCATAAGTACGGAGGAGCCCTTTCTGAAAATCCTGCTCGCCTTGTCCGCAACCGTCATCAACTCGTCGTAGCCCGTCCCTTTTAGCGCGGATATTGCCACAACGGGAAGTCCAATCCGCCTCTGCAGCTCCTTCAAGTCGATTTTATCGCCGTTTTTTTCCACAACGTCTATCATATTTAACGCAACAACCACAGGAACATCGATTTCCATCAGCTGTGTCGTCAGATAAAGGTTGCGCTCCAAATTCGTAGCGTCTACTATATTTATCACACACTCGGGCTTCTCGTCCAATATGTAATTCCTTGAAATTACCTCCTCGGGCGTGTAGGGCGACAAGCTGTAAATACCGGGCAAATCGATAATCGCAGCAGGCTCCTCCAGCTTTTTATAAAAGCCCTCTTTCTTGTCAACCGTAACACCCGGCCAATTGCCGACATGCGCAGTCGACCCCGTCAAACCGTTGAATAACGTCGTTTTGCCGCAATTCGGATTGCCTGCCAATGCAAACCTTTTCACTTTGACACCTCCATAACAACCAAACTTGCTTCGATCTTTCTCAACGTCAACTCGTAATTCCTAATCGTTATCTCAATCGGATCGCCCAACGGCGCCTTCTTGACCATAGATATGCGTGCCCCCGGCGTTACCCCCATATCAAACAGCCTCCGCCTCATTCTTCCGTCGCCCAGCACGTTCTTAACAATACCGCTTTCTCCGATCTCGAATCTGTCCAGCTTCTTTTCCATTTCAATCTCCTTACCTCTATACCGCGTTCAACCTCCGTTGTCGCATCGCATATCTAACGCTCAAACCTTTGTGCTAAATTCTCTATTTTGTTAGCATTGGCTAACAGACAGCCTTTTAAAAGGCAGTTCCTCACTGCCATGGTATTTTACTCCAAATAACACACGTTGTCAAGCAAAATTAGCCATTGCTAACAAATTATTTTTAGTTCTCGATACCCCTCGGCTCCGTGCTTAAACGACTGACAACCGCATAAGATCGGTCATATTCGCATATAGCATGCAAATTCGATGCAAAAGTCCATACTCAAGCGCATTAACTGACAACGGCGTAGGTTAAGGCAAGTCGCATAATTTATGCAAATTCGGCGCAAAAGTCCATACTCAAGCGCATAAACAGTTGACAACGGCGCATATACTTGTTATTATATAGATAGTTGTCTATGTATTCGGTACAGAAAAATACAATGTAAACTTTCCGATGCAACAGGATTAACGGCGGAATTTAAAAACAAAATCGGCACTATAGCCACTGACGAGGTTGAAATGGATAAACAGCTTGCAAATTGCTTTAAGGCGTTGGGCGACGAAACACGACTAAAGGTCGTGGAAATGCTTAAGGGCGGCACTATGTGTGGCTGTAAAATATTGGAAAAGTTCCAAATTACTCAACCGACATTGAGCTACCACATGAAAGCCTTGGTCGACTGCGGTTTGGTTACCGCCAAAAAGGAGGGCGTTTGGAACCATTACTCCCTAAACGTCGAGCTTATGTCCGAGCTTTCGAATTGTTTAATGGTTTACGAAAAGACTTGCTGCAACCGCCTGCGGAAAGCTTATATTGAGAAAAACAATAGGAAATAATAAGAGGTATCCTTCTTGTTGTTGAATCGCGAAAGGGCGCAATTGTAACAACTGCAACCAAAAATGACAACATTCTTGTGCAGTTGTAAAAGGGCATTATTGCATAACTTGCAGCCCGAAAAGGTAACCTTTTGGATACTGCGATAGAAATATACAGATATGTTTGGCAAATAGATAGATAAATTTAAATATATCTATGTGAACCTAAAATAGGAGTTAAATGAAAACACGTAAAAACAATAACGCCATTTGGATTCTGTTGAGTATAGTCGGGGTGTTGCTTTTGACCTTCGGCATTGCCGCTCTTGTCGGTGGTCGGGTGGCAATGGCTGCGACAGGCGAGTTTATAACCCGCCAAATTCTCGGAATGAAGTGGATCGACGAATTGGTCGGTCGCGCCATTGAAGCAATAGATGCGGAATTTGCCGCCGGTCTTATCGGAACTTCCCTCCGCTTTTTCATATACGACACGATAAAGATCATCATTTTGTTGTGTTTGTTGATTTTTGGAATAAGCTATATCCAAAGCTTTTTTCCGCCCGAACGAACAAAAAGAATACTTTCGGGATTCGGTGGCATAAAGGGCATTATTTTGGGTACATTACTGGGCACGGTAACACCGTTTTGCAGCTGCTCGTCAATACCGCTGTTTATGGGCTTTACAAAAGCGGGCATTCGAAGCGGCGTTACCTTCGGCTTTTTGATAAGCAGTCCTCTTGTGGATTTAGGCGCGTTTGTGTTGCTTGCAGGGACTTTCGGCTTTCCGATAGCTTTATGCTACGTTGTTGTCGGCTTGATTTTGGCAGTTGTTGGCGGCTTAATAATCGAGAAAACGGGCGTTGGCAATAACGTTCGGGACTTCATAACTTCGGCAAACAGCGTTGCTTTAGATGAAATTCGGCTTTCGAAAAAAGACCGATTAATCTATGCCAAGGATCAAATGCTTGCCACATTGAAAAAAGTGTGGTATTTTATACTTATCGGCGTGGGTATCGGTGCACTAATCCACAACGTCGTCCCCGTCGAGTGGATAAGCGCGGTTTTGGGTCAGTCCAAGTGGTACGGCGTCCTCGCCGCAACCTTTGCGGGCGTCCCGATGTACGCCGACATTTTCGGGACCATTCCAGTTGCCGAGGCTTTGTGGTTCAAGGGCGTGGGCGTAGGCACGATTCTTGCGTTTATGATGAGCGTTACCGCTTTGTCATTGCCCTCTTTGATTATGCTATCCAAAGCAGTAAAGCCCAAGCTGCTTGCCGCCTTTATCGGTGTCGTGGTCGTAGGCATAATAATTATTGGCTACGTTTTCAACGCGCTCAACTTCCTATTTGTTTAATGCGTAACCAACCCGATGAACGACAACACAATAAGCATTCTGCTTAACCGTTTTTATTTTCGAGCGTAGCTCTGTCGCAAATTTAGCGGTAGATTGCGTTTTTGTCGCTCAAAATAAAGTTATACAAAGCCTCGTCGGTCAATGGCTTTTATAAGCATACCGACAAGCGCGCATATCGCAAAATAATATCGGAGGAATCAATATGAAAATTATTACTTTGGGAAATTGTTGTTCTAAAAGCAGAAAAAATCACGAAAATGCTGTGGAAGCCGCTAAGAACTGCGGCGTAGATGCACCCGAAAACGTAGCAGATTACAGCGAGATCGTCCGATTCGGCGTAATGAGTACTCCCGCTCTCGTCATCGACGGAAAGGTTGTCGCATACGGCAGAGCCTTATCTGTCGAACAAATAGAGAAGCTGATAAATGAGAATAAGTAACCTAAAAAATTCATATCGGATCGGCTTGCGGAAGCCGCCACGTTCGGCAGCTTTCGGTCGAACAAATCGAAAAGCCGATATATGAGATAAAATAGCATTTTTGAGCAAAGGAGAAGGAATATGTACGAAAAATACATCAGTGAAGCGATTAACCTGGGCGCAGTGGATTGCGTTGCGTTCGATATTAGCCAAATTGTGTTCGACCCTAGGACGATTTTGAAATGTAAATACGGCTGTACGGACTATGGCAAGCTGCACAACTGTCCGTCTGATCCGAAATCGTTGAACATTTTGGATAGTATAGAGATTTTTAAACACTATAAAAACGGCGTTTTGATTCACGCTCACGATAAATACGTCAGCCAGAAGGTAAGCTTTGAAATAGAAAGGCTAGCATTTTTGGACGGCTTTCACTTCGCGTTGTCGCTTTCGGACTGCGGCTTGTGCAAGGAGTGTCGCGGAATATGCGGCGAACCCTGCGCAAACGTGAGAATGGCTCGTCCTGCTCTGCATAGCGTCGGAATCGACGTCTATACCACCGCCAAAAATTTCGGGCTTCCTCTATATCCGCTCAAAGGGCAGAACGAGGAGCAAAATTGGTATTCCGCCGTCTTTATCGAGTAGTCGAGAGCTTTGCGCATATCCGCACTTTGATTGTGCGATTGCTTTCTTTTAGCTTCATACAGGATAATTAGCATAATCGAGCTTGCGGTACTGCCTGCGGTTAAGTTTATTGTTACGGTTAAGAAAAGGGAGAATCCATAGTGCTTTTTGTGTAGAACTCGGCTTGTTTTTACATAATCGAGCTTGCGGTCAAGAATATTGTTACGGTTAAGAAAAGGGAGAATCCGTTGGGACTCTCCCTTTTTGCCGTCTGCATATGCCTGCGGCTTTGGCTTGGTTAGTTAACCAAATATCGTCTCCCAAATAGTAACTTTCGGGATTAACGCTTGGTCGAACAATATTGATATCTTTGAGACTAAAGTCAGTTTGTCATCCTTGTTCACAAAATGCACCACATACAGAAATCCGAATACTTTGATCCAAATCAATACATACGGTTCAAGACGTTCGCAGCTAAGCAACAATTCCGACAAGCCTTTGTTATTCGGTTCAAGCCTACTTCATATGATTTTTGAAATAGGTCGTCCAAATGTAGTTCCAATAGGTTATATGGTTGGGGTGGATTACCGTCAACTCGGGTAATTCTCCGTCAATCCAACCTACGAATTGATTGTAGGGCATTGAGTGTCCTTCGAAGTCCAAGCACTCCAGCATAGGCGCTTTCTCACTCTTGAGCACAACGGTATTTAACGATGTGCAGCCGAAAAACGCTCTGTCGCCGATTGCAACAAGGCTTTCAGGAAGGACAACCTTTTCGATTGTAGTATTGCCGTAGAAGGCTTCAGGGCATATTTTCTTGACGCCCTCTGTTACTACGACTTCCTTTTCGTCTGAAAGGCACTTGTATACAAGCGTCTTTGCTTTGTTCATAAACAATCCGTTATCCATGGCAAAGTTGGCGTTGTTTTCGTCCACGTTGATGTTTTCGACCGCATATGTGCAGAGGAATACAGACGAGAAATCGAAAGCAGCCGCTTTTTCGCTGATGGAGATCGTTTTTAGCTCACCGCAATTGGCAAACGAAAGATTCTCAACGTAAATAATGTTGTCGGACAATACCACATCGGTCAGCTTGCTGTTTCTGAAAGCCTCATAGCCGATGTTGGCAAGCTTATCCGCCTGCATAACCGCAAGCTGCGAATTCTTGAATGCACTCTTATCTACGGAAACTACGTTAGGCATAATCATCTCTTTGACTGCACTGCCTTCAAACGCACTCTCTCCGACGAAGGTAACCGTATTCATTGTTACCTTCTCCAAATACGGGTTATCCATAAATATTTTAGCGGACAAAGTCTTAACTGTTTCGGGAATAACAAGCTCCGTTCCCTTCTTTGCAATCGGGTAGCTATACATTAACGTAATCGCCTTGTTGTAAAGTATTCCGTCGACGGCTGCAGCAGTCGTATGTCCCTCGGGAACAACGAAAGCCTCAACCCCCGTACAAGCATAGAACATAGACTGAATACTTGCTACACTCGTCAGCTTTAACGGAACATAAATCTCTTTAAGACTAATACATTTGGTGAACGCATAGTTAGAGCTGATACTCGTTACTTCGTCGCCGTAAGGCACTTCCTTTAAGCTGTAGCAATACTCGAATACGCGCGCCGTAACTGACTTTAGCTTTTTCAAGCTGATATATTCCATACTTTCGCAGTGCGAGAACGCATAAACACCTGTAGTTGTCGCATCTTCGATTCCTTGAATCTCGGTAAGCGCAACGCAGTTTCTGAACGCATTCATAGGAACTGTGGTCGTTGTAAACGGTACGATTACCTTCTTCAAAGCCGTACAGTCTTGGAATATTCCGGCTACAAGTCCACCCATCCAATCGGGAACGGTCATTTCCTCAAGTTTTTCAAGTCCGGCGAACATATAGTCTTTCTTCGTGAATTTGACGTTTGTATAATTTGTGAAGGTTATTTCGGTCAAATTCCTAGAGTAGTTAAACACCTGCTCACCTATGGTCTTTACGTTGTCGCCGAAGGTCAAGCTTGTAAAGCCCGTGTTTCGCATACACATCTTACCGAAGTCTACTACATTCGGGAACTCAAAGGTAAGATTGATATTATCCCTGAAGCATTCGATCGGGAATGACGTAATACCGCTGTGCAGAACAATTCCTGTCATCTCCGTCCTTTCGTCCGTGTAAAGATAAGTGAAAGCATTGCTCGCCAGACCGATGAATTCGCCCGCGTTGCCAATTTGACAGTCGGTTGCCCAAGAGTGTGTAGCAGCGTATGCGTGCGAGAACATATTATCCTCCAGCGTGGTTACGGTTTCGGGAAGCACAAACGTTCCCTTAAACTGATAATCGCTAGGACGAATAATCCTTGAGTAGTCCTTCGTCCAAATCAAACCGTTTTCGTCTTGGACATATTCGTCGTTTCCTGCCAAAAGCGTAAAGCCGTTCCTTAAACAGGGGCTCATACCGAAGGTATAATTACTTATCGGTCCGATATTTCCGCCAAAGGCGACTGTATCCAAAACGGGACAGTTCGACATTGCGATACCCCTAATACAGCCGACGTCACCATAGAAATAAACCTCTTTAAGCACAGGCACGCCGCCCGAAAGTATAATTGACAAATTCGAGCCGTCTTGACCGAATTGTTGAATATCTCCGTAGAAGGAAACCTTCTCCAGCTTCAAGCAAGGTGTACATACTCTGCCAATAATCTTATTAATGTTCTTATTGAAAATTACCTCTTTTACATCGGGACAAATCGATACCACAGCATCGAGCGAAGCAAATTCGCAATTAAAAGTAATTTTCTCCAAGTTGGGCAGCACCTTGAACGCTTCCTTGAGGGATATGGGTTGCGCGGTTTCGGGGAATACAATCTCTGTAAATCCGGGATTTCCGACAAAGAAACTCGTTCCTATCGTTTTGATGTTGCAGAGGTTCTCGAAATTGAATTTAGTCAACGCCGTACAGCCGCTGAAGTTGCTGTTTCCGATAATCTCCAAGGTTTTCGGAATATAGACCTCCGTCATATTATAGGTTCTCCAGAAAGCCGAATCCGAAACTTCCACACAGCCCTCGTTGATTCTCATTGTTTTGATGGTTTCGTCGATTGCAAATACCATGGAGCCGATTTTTACCACCTCGTCGGGGATAACTACGTCGCCGCCCTTGCCGTTGTACTCGATAAGCACTCCGTCAACAATGACAAACTCGTCCGATAAAGCGTTTTTAATGTGCTTGTTTACGGTAACGTCCCTGTAAGAGGTCGTGTCCGTATCGATTATCTCGTTGTCAACATTGTGAAGCACCGTATCTTGGACATAGCTCGTGGCTTGAAGCAATTCATCATCCATATTGACAACAAACATCGACTCGTTCAACGCGTAATCGGCAAGCTGCAACGCAAGCCTTCCGTTGATCATATATTCCTCGTACTCGGTGACGTCGATTGTGATTTGGTTATTCGCATTCCTTTGGAAATTGTATGCAGGTACGGAATAAGCGGATAATCTCACATAATCGCCGTTGTCGTTGATCGTAAAAGGCATAATGGCTTGTAGATAATGGTTGTCGTATACGTTCAAATCTATGTATGTCTTGCCGTCCTGCACTCTCTTTTGAGCATCGATAAGCGTAGGCGCTTCGTTGTCCACAAATATAGGATATGTAACGGTTTCGGTTACCTTGTCGGCGTAAGTTACGCTTATGGTAAAGTCGAACATTTGGTTGTTTCCTATATCCAACAACTCTGAGGTTACGTCATCGGCAAACGTCATATAGGTGGCGGTCGGACCCAAGCCGTAATACCAATACGATCTCGTCAACGGAGGAACAGTAAGATCGGCAAACACCGTTCCCAATAACGTATCGTTGGCATAAATGCTTCCCGATGTGATATTTCTCAAAAGACCGAAGTAAACTCTGTTTATACCGACCTTGTCGCTGATTGCAAAGTATGTCTCGTCCAGCGTGGGAGCCTCCACTCCGTCTTTCAAGTTGTAGAAATAAGTACCCAAATTGTTTATGTAGCCGCTCGCCATATAATAGGTGGTTTGAACCCACTTAACGGTACTTAATCCCATAAATGAATTTTGGTATTCCTCGTAGGCGTTGCCGTCCATAATAGGCAGAGCGTACCAATCGCCGTAGAAAGCTATCCAAGGAATGGAAAGATCCACTCCGCCCTCGTCCAATGCATCGAAGCATACATAGCCCTCAACGTATATACCGTTTTCGAAGGTTTCGTCCATGTAAGCCTTGCCTGCTTGGTCGATATTAATTATAATTTTGATTTCCGCCGTAGTATCTGCCGCAACAGTAAGCGTTTCGCCCTCCAAAACTCCGTTTTTAACGGTAATTGTTTCGGTTCCGTTCAGCTTGTAAGCTTTCTCAACGATAATTCCGTCGGCAGCGGTTTCCGTAAAGGTGATCGTCTTTATATTGTAGCTTCTTGCATCATCGCCAAAATTGCACAGGTTAAACTTGAGAGTATAAATTCCGTCTTTTTCTTTATCGCTTCCCAAATTCATCTTTGCGTATTCCTCTCCCGTAACCGTAAGTGCGGCTGTAGAGGATATCGCAGCGTCCAAATCGGCAAGACCGGCTCCCTGACGACGGGGAGTTAAAGGCATATCGTCGGCATCATATAGTATGGTTGCCGTACTCATCACCAACTGTTGCGCCAAAATTCTCATTTGCGCAGCGGTTAATTCGGGGTATTCCTCGTTCAGGTGTTGCAGTATTGCCACCATTACTCCGCTTACATTGGGAGAAGACATACTCGTACCGCTCATGTAGTCATATGGCTTTTCCAATTCGCTTACCGTCATATAACGAGCCATTACGCTGGAATATATGCTTCCGCCAACACCCAACACATCGACACCGATAGACAAATCGTCCAATGCTCCCATAGAGGAGAAATAGGACATCGTATAGGCAATGTCATCGGCTTTGAAACCGACCACTCCGCCACCGTTAACCAATATCGCTCCCTCTGCCTGTGTCGTCGTAGCAGTCGGAATCAATATTTCCTCGGTGATTTGCGCTCTTATATTACCTGCCGCATTATTGTAAATAATGCACGCGATCGCTCCGTGTTGCGCCGCAATTCTCTGCTTCTCGCCGAAGCTGCTGTCGCCGCGCTCGACAACCACAATTTTGCCCGTTGCATCTACGCCCTCATAATCGGCTTCTAAACCTCTGCCGACCGCAACGTAGGAATATTCCGCACTCTGTTTGCCTGCAAGCAGTGCCGCAAAGTCCGTTCTGACTCCGTTTGCGTTGTTTGCACCGTAAACGACAGCCTTGCTCTCTCCGCATCTAAGTATGTAACCAATTCCGTTGTCAATCGAACCTATCGACATTGTAGCGGAATAGGAAGCAGGAGAGTTACAATTCCGTTATCGGGATTAGATGTCCAATTGAGGTTGTTGTAACCCGTTCCTTCCTCGTTTACAATGTGAGAGGAGTTGTTGAGGTTACCCGAAGACGTACATACGGTAATACCGAATTTCTCCAGCTTTTCCATTACCGAATTTTCGTAAGCCGCAGTAGAGGAGTAAGACCTGGTAAAGCCGCTTACCGATCCCATGCTTAGGTTGACAACGTCTACACCCATAACTGCGCAGTCCTCAAACGCAGCGCAAATATTTGTAAATGCCGCGCCTGAAGCACTGTCGGCAATAACCTTCATAACAAACAGCTGCGCGTTGGGAACAACGCCCGTTATAACGTCACTGTTACCCGTGATAATTCCCGCAACGTGTGTGCCGTGCGAAGCGATGCTTACGTGAGTCAACGCAGACGGATTCGCATTGTCATCCAAATCCGCATAGTCGAATTTGTAAGGCACCTTTTCGTTGTAATACAGCTGCGACGACTTTAATTTGGTCGCTCCGCCGCCTATTATGCCGATTCCGCCGATTCCGCCGCCGCTTCCCTTGTAGTTCTTGTAAGCGTTGGTCAGCTGCAATACCTTCTCGACCTCGTCAAGATTCATCGCGCCGTTTGTCGGCATTACCGAAAACGCCTCGTGCGTATACTCCACGCCCGAGTCGATAACAGCAACGGTCATTCCATCGCCCATATACTCGCTGTCATTTGCAAATATTCCCGTGTTTTGGAATGCCATAGAAGCAGAACCGACTGTATCGGTCGAGCATACCTCGTAATTTAATGCCTCGTATACGCCCAATACTCCGTCGATAGCAGCAACCGCATCCATATCCTTGTAGGATAGATATGCCGAAAATCCGTTTACCAACGTCGTGTAGGAATATTCGTAAGTTACCTCAATTCCCAATTTTGCAATCGCAGCGATAATCTCCGATTGCCTAGCCTCCATGCGAGCAATACAGCTCTGTCCCTCGTAGCTTAGTAAATAGTCCGAAAAACTTCCGTTTCCGTCATATTCGTCCACCGTTCCTTCACCCAAGTAAACGGTTGCCCAAGCCTTCGTTTCGTCCGTTATTTCATCGGACACCGCAGTCGCACCGTTCTCGTACCCACTCGCAAGTCTGTCCGATTGATAGAATTCCAGATAGTTGTTTACGTTCTCAACCACCGGTTTCACATCGCTCTTAAAGGACTAACAGGACGCGCTTATCAGCGCAAATGCAACAACAATTAAAATAACTGCCGTCAGCCTTCTTTTCATTTTTTTTACCTCCTAGTATAACATATAATGATGAGCCTATTAGTTGTATAGAATCGATTGTTTCCTTAATCACCTCCTTACTCTACCGATCTCGGTTTCTGAACCAAACATGTTTACCCTCGCACCGATTGCGACTTCGGCTTATCGACAATGTCGACAAAAGTCCGTCACCTTCGAACTCCCGATAAACGCACACTTGGATACTAAATCGGAATCGGTATCAACTTAATTAATCCCTTCGCATTTGAATATGCAAAAACATCCGACATTACCCAGCCTTGCTTTTGCTGTTGAGAATTTCGATAAACCTTATCGCCAAATCGTTCATTTCCCTCTGCTCCTCCTCGGAGTAAATACCGTTGAGGTAGACTCGGGATATGGATTGCGCCAAATTTTCGTATTCTTCAACTATTTTATAGCCTTCTTCGCTCAAACAAATCTTGATACCTTTTTTGTCGGTCGTGTTTCTTAGCCTGTATATGTAGTTTTCACTCTCCATTCTGTCCAAAACCTTGCATAAATGCGGATACGATGCCGAAGTCCTCCTCCCAAGCTCGTTCATCGTACAGCCTTTAAGAATGTAAAGCGTGCTGATTATCTGCCTTTCAAGCTTCCCCCTCTCCACAAACGAATTTCCGCATTTTTCGGCAATCTCCTGTATCGGCGAAAGCAGCTTGAGCCTGAACAGCAACTGCAACAAATCAATGTTGTTTCCGAACTCCGTGTAGAACCTGTCTTCCATTGCCTTTCTCCCTAGCCGAACTCATCGGTATCCCCGACCGCCGTCTTTAATAATGTTTATCTTAATATGTTTCACCGCGCCTGTTTATTGCGCCTCCGTATTCTCTTTCCGTCATTTACTTCGTCTTTGTATGATCGAAGCTTGCCCCCTTTCCACACTTTTGCGTATCATTCGGATAGCAAACGCACACTCCCATCATGAACGGTGTTGTTAGCGCAGAGGCTTTGTTTTAAAAGTTGTAATGAAAATTGTCTTAATTTATGTACATTTATATGATAAGTTTTTACGATAATCTTTTTATAGGTAAAAAAGCATATAGTATATTTTATAGGAACAGTCAATCGCTGTCAATATCCCGCACGATATTTTACATTGAGATATTCTTGTAACGCGTTAATTAATCAATTTAAAAATTATTTTTCATATTAAGAAAGAATGAGACTGTCGTTATGCACACATGATTGTAACGAAGATTTTCCGTTTACGCACGCAGTATAATGCTGTGTTTGAAACAAAGTCAATTTGAGTTGTGTAAACACCTTTTTTCGTAAGAAAATAATTTGCCCGATACGCTTAGTTGTAAGGAATCACCGAGCAAAAAAGACCAACCGAAAGTTTTAGAGGAAGCCGCCTATGTCGGAGGGTAAAGCACTTTGTGGTATTGGTTATCGATAGTTTGCGTAGATGAAGACAAGGAACGCCCGAACGCCCAAAAATCCATTTATTTCGGAGGATCAGCACTTTGTGGTATAGGTTATCGATAGTTGGCGTGGATAAAGGTTAGCAATCATTTATACACCCAAAAAATCCGTTGAGAAACAACATAAACCCGTACATAATTACACCGAAACGTAAAATACTATTGTTGTCGGAAGGAGGTAGTTATGTTACGAGCTACGGGAATTGTGAGGCACATTGACGAACTCGGTAGAATTGTTGTTCCTAAGGAAATCAGGAATACTCTCCGTTTGAAAGTCGGTACCGGAATGGAAATATTTTGTTCGGATGGCGGTGATTTGGTATTAAAAAAGTATAGCCCGTTGGACGATATTTCCGAAATTGCTGAATCGTTGTGCAACTCGATCAGGCAGCATTACCCGCTTACGTCCGTAATTACCGGCAATGACAAGGTTATTGCCAAATGCGGAAAGGCGGCAGATGAAATCGAGTCTACCATACCACAAAAGCTGGTGGATATACTTGAAAAACGTCAGCAGACATTAATTACAAGCAATACTGAGGAATATATTGACTGCAAAAGAGAAATCTCGGAGATGCTTGTAACCCCGATTATAGTACGGGGGCTTGTTTTTGGAGGCATCGTGTTCCTTAATTTCGACCAAGTACAGCTTGGCAATGAGGTTTCAAAGCTTGCAAAGTTAACGGCAAGCATTATCGCTTCTCAATTTGAATAACAACTTCCTTTCGACTTGTGGGGAATCGCCTTTGGCGATTCCTTTTTGTCATTTTACCGCAACATAAGCCTAGTACTTACCGCTTTTCATTTAATCGCATATGTCTTGTCAAAGATATTCAACTTCGCGCGGTTCCTTTTTGTCATTTTAACTCAACATAAGCACTGCGTCTTTTTCCGCATATATAAAATATTATGCGTTTTTAAGAGAATCGCCTTTGGTGACTCTTTATATTATTTAAGTTTGTAATGGATACACGCCTCTGCTGCTGTAAACAGATAAAAACAATATCGTAATGGGTCTTGTTGTAAATAGATTAAAAAAATAACGTAATAAGTGTTTTTGTGGTATAATGGAAAAAAACCGATTGGAGGCGAAATTGATGTATACAATCGAACAGCTTACCGAGCTTATCGACAACTGCACACTTTGCGAGCTGCACAAAGGCAAGACACACTACGTTGTGGGCGACGGCAACATTAAATCGAAGATTATGTTCATCGGCGAAGGTCCCGGCGAACAGGAGGATGTGTCAGGCGTGCCTTTCGTGGGCAAAGCAGGTCAGCTTTTGGACAAAATGCTTGCCTCAATCGATTTGGACAGGGAAAAGGTTTACATATGCAACGTCGTCAAGTGCCGCCCCCCAAAAAACCGTAATCCTCAACCCGAGGAGATTGCCGCCTGCATCAACTATCTAAGGTGGCAGTTCACCATTATGAAGCCGAAAATTATCGTGCTTTTGGGCTCTGTCGCCTGCCAAGCTTTGCTTGACCCAAAGTTCTCTATCACAAAACGCCACGGCGAAATAATTCAAGTCAAAAAAACGCTTTTTATTCCCACCTATCACCCTGCGGCATTGCTTCGCGACCCTGCCAAGAAGAAGGAAGCATGGGAAGACCTGAAGAACGTGCGTGCCAAAATCAATGAGCTGGGGTTGCGATAATAAATTGCGTAGCCCCTTTTAATTCCGTTGCCGCCACCATACTAATGACTTTGAATAAACGGCGAAGCTCGAAATGCAACGCTGTTGCCACCACCAATGCTTAAGGTCAAAGGTTAAGGGGCGAAGCTCATAAAAGCAATCTGTTAACGGTTATGCGGCGAAGCTCGAAATGCAACGCTGTTGCCACCCCTACGGTTTAACGCCAATCGACCGAGGGGCGAAGCACGAAAATACAGCGTTGTTTTACTTCTTTGCTTTGGGCGTGTTTCTTGCGGGCATTTTATCGATAACCTTCAACGCGTCTGCCATAAGGTCGTTTTCATAGTCCTCTATGCAACCCCTGTCGCAAGCCTCGCTTAGGTTGGGATTTAGCGGAATTTTGGCAAGCACCTGCAAGCCGTACTCGTCGGCGACTTGGTCGATGTGACTTTCACCGAACACCTTATAGGATTTTCCGTTGTCGAGACAAAGGAAATAGGACATATTCTCCACAACGCCCACAACAGGGACGTTCATCGCGTTCGCCATATTCACCGCCTTTGCAACGATCATCGAAACAAGCTCCTGCGGGGAAGTAACGACCACTATGCCGTCAACGGGAATGGATTGGAATACCGTCAACGGAACATCGCCCGTTCCCGGAGGCATATCGATAAACATTATGTCCAAATCGCCCCAAATTACGTCCGTCCAAAACTGTTGCACGGTACCCGCAATCATCGGGCCTCTCCAAATAACCGGATCGGTTTGATTATCCAACAACAGATTGATACTCATCACCCTTATGCCCGTTTTTGTCTCAGACGGCAGAATACCCTCGGGGTTGCTCATCGCAGGTCCGTCTAACCCAAATATCTTGGGTATCGAAGGTCCCGTAATGTCCGCATCCAAGACGCCCGTTTTATATCCGCATTTTTCGGCGGCAACCGCCAACAACGACGTTACCAGCGACTTGCCGACTCCGCCCTTGCCGCTTACCACGCCGATTACTTTTTTAACGTTGCCGTTCTTGTTAGCGTATGTGTCCTTTTCTGCGCACTTCGCCGAACAGCTTCCACAATCGTGATTGCATTCTTCACTCATATTTAATTCATCCTTATATTGTTCGTCTTTTGCCATGAAAACAAGTATTGGTACCCGAAATTGTTCATAAACCCTGTCGGTTTAATTTGTGTTTATAAAAATCCGCTTCTGCTTTCACATTTCATCGGCTTCTATTTAACTTAAAGTCCAAACTACTACGCAGCTTATGCTACGCCCTGCGCTTTTTGAATACTTCGTTCTCAAAATCTACTAGCCAAAATGAAGAAATTGGGCGTTAATTAGTATTTTCTGTTTTTAATTAACACAAGGAAAAAGCGCGCTTGCGCGTCCTTCGGCAAGCACCGCTTTTTCCTCTTTGTGTCGTTAATAACGGAGAATATTCACATTACCGTTTAAACGCCGGCTTTCGGCTGATTCGCCTAACTACGTTGCATGTCGAATAAATATGGAAGCCGCATTCCTCGCGCTTTTTTATCCGAAAAACATCACGAAATTTGACGATCCCAGATCGTTTGAACACGCTCTAGTAGTTTTTAACTCTCCTCTCGAAATAGCTTTGAGGATGCTCGCAAACGGGACAAGCCATCGGTGCGTTCTCACCAACATGAATATGTCCGCAATTTCTGCAAATCCAAACTACCTTTTCGCCGTCCTTGAATACAATGTCCTTCTGAACGTTTTCAAGAAGCTTCCTATATCTCTCCTCGTGCTCTTTCTCAATCTTTCCTACCGCTTCGAATAGATCTGCAATTCTAGTAAAGCCTTCTTCCTTGGCTTCCTTGGCAAAGCCCGCGTACATATCCGTCCATTCGTAGTTTTCACCGTCTGCCGCGTCTACCAAGTTTTCAGTAGTCGTGGGAACGCCGTCATGAAGCAGCTTGAACCAAATCTTGGCGTGCTCCTTCTCGTTATTTGCGGTTTCCTCAAACATAGCCGCAATCTGCTCATAGCCTTCCTTCTTCGCCTTGCCTGCATAATAAGTGTACTTGTTGCGAGCCTGCGATTCCCCCGCAAAAGCCTGCATAAGGTTTTTCTCGGTTTTACTTCCCTTTAATTCCATAATAGCCTCCTAATTAATATTCTTTTTCTATACATCTCAAACCTCGGCTATCGGCTTGGCAAAGCTATTGACCGCATTGCCATATTGACCTTCACGCCTCATTTTCGGACATATAATTTAAACCTCAACACCGCATTCGTTTGCGGCTTTACGTTCGTTTCAACGGGCTGGCAATAATCACTTACCTCCCACCCGTTGCGCATAATCTAAACCAAATATATAAACTCTTAATTAATTGTAGATCGTCCCAATAGGGACTGATATTCACCTTTGAACTTTATTAATTTTGCCAATCTGCCCAAGGTTTTGCAACAAAGAAATACATGCCCAAACCGTATTGCGATAATCTCTCAACGGTAAGAGAATGAGTTAAACGTGTTTGGCGATATCCTTTTTCGCGATTCGCTTGATGATTTCCTCTTTATACTTGCTTTGTCTGCCGCCGTAGCAGTACAAAAAGTAAAGCCCGTCGGGAGTTTGATAGACGCTCTCCTCATAGCCTTGAGGATCGCCGTATTCACCGAAGGTATTTTTCCTAAGCAAAGTCGCCGTTTCGGTGTCGTATTCTTTTTTGCAGATAGTTTTTTTCATTGACGCACATTACCTCCGAAAATATTCTTATGCGTGTTCAAACGCTCCTATGTCGACAGCGGGTATCGACTCGATTTGCCTTATAAACACAACAAAATCGAATCGAATACCGTTAATCGATAGGGTAAAAGTATGCTTTATTCGGGCTTTTTTAAGTTACTTTCCAAGGTGGCTTTGCCCTTTTTAATCGATACAGCCAACTGCCAAACCAAAATACCCATAATCAGAATACTAGGCACGATAAGGACGAAAACGAATCCCATATCCGAACATAAGAAGTTCGTAAACACATCGAAGCCGTTGGCTTTTTCTGCGTAAATACCGCCAATCAGTCCAAAATATCTCTTTGTGGTTTTATCGCCGTAGGTCGTTATCGTGTAGCTTAACTCCTCGGATGCCTCCGAAATAACACCCGGCACATAAGCTTCTCCGTCGAAATACACAACCGCCGTACCGACAGTCAGTGCGCTGTAAGCACTTACATCTAAAACCTCGAAACGGTATAGCTTGCCCTTCTCCAAAAGCGCGGAGCCGTTGTAATTCAAATTCTCCTCCGCCTTCACCAAAGCGTAATCGTCCATCATCACAAAGTCGTTATAGGTCGTGAATTTTTTGATGCCCGTGTACACCATAAGCGTGCAAAATACCACGACAAGCACGATAAATAAAATGTTTTTTGCTTTCATATCGGTAACGGTTACCTCCCTAATTCAATTCGGCACAAAACCGAATTATTCAGCATTGCTTGCCCCTTAATTTATTGGGACAGCGGTGCTGTATCCATTGCTTAAACCCTTTCTCGTGATTTGTTTTTCTTGTAGGGCAGCGAAGCTGTTTCCTTTGCTTGCGCCCTTTCTCGTGATTAATTTTATCCTGTAGGGGCGAACCCGTGTGTTCGCCCGTTTTATAGGCGCGCTCAATCCTTCTTGTTTTGCTTGCGCCCTTTCTCGTGATTAATATTATTTTGTAGGGGCGGCGGAGCCTCTTTTAAATTCGGGCGATTATAGCTCGAAAAGTGCTTCCTTAAGCACTTCACAGACGGTGGGGTGAGGGAAAACGATCTTTTTAATTTCCTCTATATCGAAGCTTTTGCCGATAAAGACCTCGGCAGTCGTAATTATTTCGCCTGCGTAGCTACCCAAAATATGCACACCGATGAGCTTGTTCGAATCGTTGTCAACGATTAGCTTTACAAAGCCCTCTTGGCTGTAGCTTTCGGCGACATAGCGTCCGCTGTAATTCATACTGACGTTGACGCAACGGAAATTCAAGCCCTTCTTTTGCGCATCTTGTTCGGTAACTCCGACGCAAGCCGCCTCGGGGTTGGTATAGATGACAGACGGTATAATATCGTAACGCATTGTGTCGTCCACTCCTAAAATGGTATGAACGGCAACCTCGCCCTCTCTGTAAGCGGTGTGTGCAAGCATAATCTTTGCGTTGAGGTCGCCTATCGCGTATATGTGAGCGATGTTCGTGCGCATTTTGTCATCGGTAAGCACGGCTCCTCTTTCGGTCGCAACGCCCACTTCGGGCGAAACCGAACAGAAATTCGGCTTTCTTCCCACGCAAAGCAATACCTTGTCCGACTCAATAAAGCCTTCACCGTCGGCATTTTCGTACCTGACGCCGTTTTCGGCGATTTGCGTGACCTTGCTATCCAAAAGGAAGGTAACTCCCTTTTTCTCCATCACTGTTTGAAGGGTTTTTGCAACGGTGCAGTCCACCGCACCGCCGATCTGCGACAGCATTTCAATAACCGTAACGCTTGCACCCATTGCGCAAAAATACGCCGCCATCTCCAAACCGATAACGCCGCCGCCGATAACCGTAAGCCTTTGTGGCACGCTCTCTATATCCAAAAGCTCCTTGCTGGTTAGCGCAAAGCCGCTCGCCAAAGCGTCAGCCGCACCCTCGATCCTCGGCAAAACGGGAACGCTTCCCGTCGCCAAAATCACGTCATCCACAAGATATTCAACCTCGCCGCAACGCACGGTAACGCCGTCGCCGTCGGCTTTTTCCACCAAAGCTTCGCCCTTGACGACTGTTGCACCGCAATTTTTAAGCTGAAGCTTAACGCCGCCCACCAACTTGCGAACGACACGCGCCTTTCTCGCCAAAACCGCCTTATGATCGGCACAAACATCCGCTACAGCAATTCCGAAATCCTTGGCGTGCTTAAAAAGCTCCAAGGTTTTTGCCGTCATCAACAAGGTTTTCGTGGGAATACAACCCTCGTTCAAGCAAACGCCGCCGAGGTTGTCCTTCTCGAACAAAACAACCTTCTTCCCCGCCTGAGCGAGCCTAGTCGCGCTTGAATAACCGCCGGGACCTCCCCCGATAACACCTACATCAAACTTCTCCATATATAAATTGAACGCTCTCCTTTTATCCTCGAATTTTCGCGCAAAATAATGCCGAATTTATGCATAACGCTTATTTAATGTCGTCTTTTTACAATTGGCACAGCTCAAAAAAGAATATCGATCTCGGCTGAAGCAGCCGCCGCACACACAGGTTAATAAGCAATCTGCACTATCGATAGTTTAACATAACCCCGTGAATTTCGCAAGTCATTTTATACAAAAACCCGAGCAGAGCGCAAAATCAAGCACTCTCTCGGGAATAATACAAACTTTCAAAGCGTTTCGATAGCGTTATCATCGACAAGTAAAAGGATATCTCTCTCGCAAGTTATTCAAACTATCGAAGCTTTTCGATAGTGCCGTCGGCAAGTTTAAAATCCTATTTGCAAGTAAACATCGTTTATGTTGCGATTTCCGACACGCACTTAGAATTGCTTATCATAAACCTTGCTAACCGAGGGGAATATTTTCTTGTAGACCTCTGCGTGAATTTTGTGATACAGCTTCGTATTGGCGGGGGTTGGCGTGAAGGGTTTTTGGAATCTGACCATTGAATTAACGGCATCCTGCGAATCCATAAAGATATTCAAGCCGACAAAGGCGCAAATTGCCGCCCCCAAACAGCTGGCTTGGCTTGTTTGAATCCGATAAACGGGAAGTCCGAACACGTCCGATACAATTTGACATATTTCGTCGCTGACACTGCCGCCGCCCGAAATTACCAAACGGGTGATCTTCTTTTTGTTGCGCTTTTCCATAGTCAGCATCGCATCATACAACGCAAATGCGATACCCTCGATAATTGCGCGGTAAAGATGCATTCTCGTGTGCCTGTCGTGAAAGCCCACAACTGTACCCTTTGCGTTTGGCTTCTTCAACAGCGGAGCCCAATAGGGCTGGAGCAACAAGCCGTCGCAACCTGCAGGAATTTTAATAAGCTGTTCATTGAGTAGCTGCTCGGGAGCGCAACCTTTTTTGCGCGCCTCCTCCTTAATGTCGGTGGCAAAATTGTCGATAAACCACCTCAACATCCAGTAACCACGGTAAATTTGCACCTCGGGGTTGAAAAAACCTAGGGTAATTGCAGGATATGAGGGCAAGAATTGCTCTGCCTCAATGTATTTGGAAACGCTAAACTCAATGGTCGCGCTCGTTCCGAGGCTTATTGCCGCGCTATTCGAGTTCAAAACGCCGCAACCTAACGTTTCACAGCCCTTGTCCGCTCCTGATGCGATAACGGGCGTATTTTCGGGAATTCCCGTAAGCTCGTGCAGCTCACGGCTTATGTTGCCGATAACCGTTCCCGGCGGCACAAGCTCACACAGCTTTTCTCTCGGCACGTTGAATACGCATTGTTGAATATCGTTTTTGCTCTTCCAATCGCAACGCTTATAGTCCAAGGGTATATGCCCGATTTCACCCGCAAATGAATCGACCAAACGCCCGGTTAGCTTGTAGTTAATATAACCCGATAGCAGTATAAAACACTCGGTTTTGTCCCAAATCTCTTTTTCATTCTGTGCGATCCAGTTGGAACGGCTTATTTCGTAAGAAGCCCTAATCGTGGGCATCATTCCGACGAGATTGAATGCAAGCCAGCTTTTAAAAGGGACCTTCATCTGCGAAACATCGGCACGCCTTGTATCCATCCATAAAATAAAATCGCGGAGGGGTTTTCCGTCCTTATCCAAACATATGCACGAATCGCGCATTGTCGTCACCGTCACACCCGAAACCATCCTCATCGCATCGGGGAAGCTTTCGGAAAGATACTTTGCCGAATCGACCAACGCCTGCCAATACACATTCGGATTCTGCTCCGCGTAACCGTCCTTTAAGGAATAAAACGGGGTTGTATATTTTTCTTGCCTTGCGGCAATTACTTCCCCGCCATTGTCAATAATCAACGCTCTCGCGCTCTGTGTTCCAATATCGAATGTCAATACAACAGGCTGCATTTCCTCACTCCCCAAAACTCATTTAGGGGATTATACCACACATTAATGCAAAAAACAACAAATAAAGCTGTATTTTTCGCATATTTAGACATCGTAACAATTCACCGATGCCAAACCCCTTCACTTTTTTGGTATTTGACCCGTAATCGATTAATCCGCACGATGTTCATGGTCTTAGCCATATATTTACACACTTAACTCCACAACAAGCCAAACGCACGAGTAGTGATTTTATTCGTATCCACAACAAGGCTAACGCACAAGTAGAGATTTTTTTCATATCCAAAACAAGCCAAACGCACGAGTAGTGATTTTTTATCATCTCCGACTTCCTAGTCATAATTCGCGCATATCCGTAAGCTAAATGCAAATACTAAAGCTAATTGAACGGAGCTATCTCGTTCGCGCAACAAAAATTGCCGTTAATTTTGGGAGCAGCGCATTTTTTAGGTCGCTCCGCTTGAACATAACGGATAAGGAGAACATATGAGCAACTATAAAAACTACTTCTTTCATCCCGAAACGTCACGAAACGGTTGGTACGAAACCAATAGCCGACCGCTAAACAGCGGTGCCTTCATCGACAAGGCAACCGAAATAGTCGGCGGTGGCAGCTCCATCGATCGCACTTACTTAGCAGGGGCGAACGGCACAGCCACGTACGATGGCGATACTAGCAACCCTTCCACACTCTATGAAAGCGACAGCTCCATAAAAGCATCGGAAGCTTCGGATACTCAATATATTTCGGGTTCTTACTCGGGCGCGGAGACGGACTCGGAATCGCGGGTAACAAGGAGTGGTCAATATACTTCAGGCTTGACCTCGGAATCAAGTGCGGCAACGGGTTATCAATATACTTCAGGCTCGACCTCGGAATCGCGGGGGATAATGAGTGGGCATTCTAATTTTGGATTGGAGCTGGAAGCGGAGACGGAATCGGAATCGCGGGTAACAAGGAGTGGTCAATATACTTCAGGCTCGGACGCACGGTCAAATACAAACACTTTGGAAAAAAGAACCGACAACGACACAAAAAAAGCAAAATTGTACGATATAGACGAAAAGGAAGAGACTTCGATGGAAATGAGTGATACAAAAAAGAACGCGAATACCGAAAAAATTACAAATAAGAAAACAAAAACTACAGAAAACGAACTGAATGCAAACAAAAAAGGGTTTACGGAAATAAACGAACTAAATGCAAACAAAAAAGGGTTGACCGAAAAGAACGATTTAAAAACAAATAAAAAAGCAAAAAACGAACTAAATGCCGAAAGTGCTAATGATAAAGGATCGAAATCCGCCGTAAAAAATGCCAAAAACGGGAACGAGCAAGCTTCGGGCAAACAAGCAGATAAGGAGAATCCAAAAAGCTCCGAAGGCAACGAATCCAAAGAGCACGCCGATCAAGGAAGCGACAGCGAAGTGGACTTCAATTTGTCGGACAAGGATAAGCAGGCAAATCGTGAGTGGCATGACGAGCTTCAAAACTACAACAAGTGTGAAAACACGAAATCGGTGCTTTGCGCGCTTGAAGATAACACGAGTATGGCAATCAATTCCTTGGAAAGAGCGTTACCGCACGCAGGCGACGACCTCGGCGAGATAATTCAGACGCAGATCAACGCATACAAGGCGACCAATGACCGCATTGACGCACTTTCAAGCGAATTGGGGTTTACACTTAAAAAACAAGAGGGTATCAAGCGTATTTGGGTAAACGCAATGGTTTCGATGAAAACCGCTCTCACCGGCTCGACGGGCAAGCTGGCGGAGATGCTACTTAAAGGCACGCTCATGGGCATAATCGACCTTAGGCGTTTGCTCATACACACAGCGACAATTTACCCCGAGGTGCTTGAGCTCGCACGGCAAATCCTAACCTTCGAGGAACAATCCATCGAGATATATAAGTCGTATCTGTAAGCCGAAATTGTTTACGCCTCATCACGGACAGCAGCCTAGCAGTTTTTATAGCTCCTTTATCCACATTATCTCGTGTAAGGATATATAGAAAACTGCTTTGTGGGAAATACCACATAACTATACAATCTTTCGTAGGGGCGAACAGCGAAGCTGCTTCTACTAGCTCCTTTATCCACATTCTCTTTCGTAGGGGCGAACCCGTGTGTTCGCCCGTGAAAATAGCTTCAGCCTTTGTATTTATTTGCGTATCGATACTGCATGCGCGTGAAAAAACATTCTACGCAGAGAAAAACGGATTGTCGCCATAGGTTTTGTCCACCGGATAGAGCGTTATCAAAAGGCAAACGCCTGCTGCTATGCGAATTAGGTAGCCCACCAAATCGAATATGGCATCGCGGAGCGTGACCTGACAGAATGCGGCGGCTCTGCGCATATGAAAAACGTATTCGGCGAAATTAATGCCCGTAAAAAAGTCTCCGTTGTTGACCAACGGATCGGAAATATAATACAAACCGACAAAATAGGCAACGAGCGGAGCAAGCATCAGCCAACCAAACACGATGAAGTACAATTCGCTACTGCTCTTGCGGTCAACGTTAATGTGTTTGAAGCAAATGTACCGAAAATGCCTCAACACGACAAGCGTCAACAAAATATACCCGGGCAGTAGGAATATCAGAAATAACAACAGGGATACAAAGTAAGTATCCAACTTTAGGTCGTCGATCGAGATGTCGGCTATCTTCTTTACCAAAGAAATCCCGACGTTGCTAGCCACAGAAAGCGTGATCGCAACCATAGCCAAAAGCAGTAGTGTATATCCCCATTTGGACGCCTTGTTTTCGGCTTTGGCAATTACATATATTACTATCAGAGCAATCGGTAACGCAAACCGCACGGGATTTGTCCAGCTTTGCGGCATATAGTATATATAAAGAAGCGCGGACGCCAAATATAACAAAAACGCAGCAAGCATTCCTCCCGATTTGCTCTTTTCGATCGTGATGTATTCGGTATAGCTATGCTCGCCGAACATATCGAGATATTGCGAATTCTTCATGTACTTGTTCGCAGCGTGCTTGTCCAAAGCAGCCTCTTCCTGCTTAAACTCGATTTGCCTTCCGCAATAGGTGCAAATGAAACAATCATCTTCTTGTTGCGTATTACAATGCGGACACACCTTCATGTAAATCACCTCTCTTCGGAGTTACACGGGCGAATATAAGGATTCGCCCCTACGATAATGAGCTTTGTTGAGGCGTTATGCCTAGCTTTCCGTTAATTACACGGGCGAACACATAGGTTTGCCCCTACCGTTTTTAAATGCAATGATTGTATCATACACTCAATAATTGCATTGAAACACAATACTTTTTTTCAAGCACCTAACCTTGTATTTCGAGCATTTAAGCAATAATCATTCAATGAAATGCATTGATAATAATTGTCATTGCCTCAACTGCAGAACAATTATTACGATTAGTCATAGCCTCAACTGCAGAACGATTATTCGATTAGTCATTGCCTCAACTTCAGAACGTAGTATGCACTAGTTATATCTTTGTAGCGAAAAACAGCGTAGCTTTGTCGGCTACGCTGTAAGGTTTTGTGTGAATTATTGTGCTTGAGCGGGAACATCGGCATCGTTAAGCTTAATTATTGCCATTTCTGCGCCGTCACCCTTTCTCATTCCCAGCTTGTAAACCGAGGTGTATCCGCCTTTGACTTCCTTATACAGAGGTGCGTAGACGTTGAATATTTTCTCGATCAAGGGGTGCTTGATGCCTGCCTGTCTTTTCCTGAAAGCGGCGGGGCTTTCCTTCTTCATCCTAACTTCCTGAATGTCGTTGAGATTGCTCGTCAACATCCTTCTCACGGCGAGCTTCTTTGCACCGTCGTTGATAACCTCAACATCGGTCATTGCGCCGTTGATCATCTTTTTCTTGTCCACCGTCACGGTATCTTCATAAACCTTGATTGCAGTGGCAATATATTTTTCGGCTATCTTTTGTATTTCTTTCGCTCTTGCGTAAGTCGTTTCCAACTTACCATACCAAAGAAAATAAGACACCTGATTTTTAAGTAACGCCAGTCTTTGATCTGTCGGTCTTCCTAATTTTCTTTCCTGCATTGCTCTTCCTCCTAATCATCCTTACCCTTAAGGTGAAAACCGTAGCTTTCCAACTTGGTAATAACTTCGTCAAGCGACTTTCTTCCCAGATTCCTTACCTTGAGCATGTCTTCCTCGCTCTTTTGAGTGAGGTCCTCTATCGTTTGGATACCTGCGCGCTTTAAACAGTTGAAGGAACGTACGGACAAATCCATATCCTCGATAGGCATCTCCAACAGCTTTTGCTGTTTGTCCTCCTCGCGGCTTATAAGAATGTCGATTCCACCCATATCGCTCAAATTAACAAACATCTTGATGTGATCCTCGATAATCTTCGCGGCAAGCGATACAATCTCGCGTCCGCTGAAGGCTCCGTTAGTCAAAACATCCAATGTCAGCTTGTCAAACCCGATACTTTGTCCCACACGCGCGCTCTCAACATTGTAATTGACGCGCTTTACCGGTGCGAATATCGAGTCAATCGGAATATAACCGATCGGATATGCCAATTTGAGTTCCTTGTTAACTTCCTTGTTCTTGTCTGCGCTTACATAACCTCTGCCCCTTCCTACAACGATTTGCATCTTAAGGCTTCCGCCTGCGTCGATACCGGCAATATGCAAATTCGGATTCAAAATTTCGATTTCCGCATCGGTTATTATGTCGCTTGCGAGTACCTCGCAAGGTCCTGTTTTGTCAATATAAATTGTCTTTCTAAAGGCCGGATCCATTGAATGTGTCTTTAACGCCAAGGTCTTTAGATTAAGTATTAATTCGGTTACATCCTCTTTGACTCCGTCGACTGTGGAAAATTCATGCAATATTCCCTCAATCCTGATTCCAACGGGAGCTACTCCCGGCAACGCCGATAGCAATACCCGCCTCAACGCGTTTCCCAGCGTTATTCCGAAGCCTCTTTCCAACGGCTCTACGCATATTGTTATATGACTTCCGTCGGGACTTTCTTCAACCGTCATTTTGGGTTTTTCTATTTCCATCATAGTGAAAAAACCTCCTGTTTTCGCTGTTCGATACGCATACGCGTATATTTATGCAAGCAATCCACCTGCAAAAGCTGTCTTGATGCGGTATAGACGGCTGTTCAAGCTTACTTTGAGTAAAGCTCGACAATCATGCGCTCTTCTATACTTAGATCAATATCCTCTCTTGTAGGCACTGCCAATATCTTGCCTTCCAGCGTTTCAGGATTGAAGTCCAACCATTTAGGCATATTGCCCGCTTTCTTGGTCTCTTTCAAAGCAGTAAAGAACGCATTGTCCTTCTTGCTATCCTTAACGGCAATTACATCGCCCGCGTTCACGATATATGACGGTATGTTAATCAATTTACCGTTTACGGTAATGTGCCTATGGCTAACCAACTGACGCGCCTGCGAACGGCTTACGCCCATACCCATTCTGTATACAACGTTGTCGAGTCTTCTCTCCAACAATATGAGCATATTAGCACCGGTTACACCGCGCATTCTTTCGGCTTTTTCATAATACATATGAAATTGCTTCTCGCACAAGCCGTAGATTCTCTTTGCCTTCTGCTTTTCTCTCAACTGCGTTCCGTACTCTGTTACCTTCTTCCTTCCTGCTCCGTGTTGACCGGGCTTCTTGGGACCGGTAGCATCGGACCTTCTGGTAATCGCGCACTTTGCGGAAAAACATCTGTCTCCCTTTAAGAATAATTTAGTACCTTCACGTCTGCATTGACGGCAGTCAGCACCTGTATATCTTGCCATATTATCTCTCCTTCTTAGATTCTTCTGCGCTTAGGCGGTCTGCAACCATTGTGCGGTATCGGCGATACGTCCTTTATGAGCGTGACCTCGATGTCGCAGGTCTGCAATGCTCTGATCGCCGCTTCACGTCCCTGTCCGGGCCCCTTAATGTAAACCTCGACCGAGCGAATTCCGTATTCCTTCGCAGCCTTTGCCGCAACCTCGCACGCCTGTTGGGCGGCGAAAGCGGTACACTTCCTGGAACCTCTGAAGCCGAGACTTCCCGATGACGACCACGACAACGCGCTTCCGTTCATATCGGTAATGGTTACAATCGTGTTGTTAAAAGACGCATGTATGTGTGCCTGTCCTTTGTCGACACGGCGTATGTCTTTCTTTCTTCTAACCACTTTTTTCTGTGCCATTTAAGCCCCCCCTCCTTACTTCTTCTTTGCGCGCGCAGCAGTACGCTTCGGACCTTTCCTCGTCCTTGCGTTTTGCTTGCTGGATTGTCCTCTTACGGGCAGTCCCTTACGATGACGTACGCCCCTGTATGAACCGCAGTCAATCAGTCTTTTAATATTCATACTTACCTCACGGCGCAAATCGCCTTCTACGGGTAAGTTGTGTTCAATATACTCACGCAGCTTGCTTACGTCGGCTTCGGTTAAGTCCTTAACTCTAGTGTCGGGATTGACTCCCGTAACCGCCAATATCTTGGTGGCTGTCGGACGACCGATTCCGAAAATATAAGTAAGCCCGATTTCAACTCGCTTTTCTCTCGGTAAATCAACACCTGAAATACGTGCCATTTAAGCTCCTCCAAATTTTATTCTTCATGTAGTTTCGTCGGAATTGCCTTTGAGTAAGCCCTCACACCCCTTTCGGTACGTCAGTACAAAAATAAGCGTCGTGCATTTTCATCACGCTATACGCACACTCGATTCTGTCGGATCAAACAAGATCCGCAAACAATATGAACCAATCCCGACAACGGTTTTTGTTTATATATTAACCCCGAAATCAGCCGAACTTGCGCATTAATTCATCGACAATACCTTTGCGGTTGTATCCGATTTGCTTTTTTGCACAGTGGAATAGCCGACCTTGATTGCGGGTAATTTTATCAATATCAATAATTAAAAATATACCTAATACACCAAAAATTACCGTAGCTTTTCGATACGACAATTCGGCAATAAGCGTTCGACAATAAATGCCGAAACACACACCCACAAGGATTTAAACCTATCAGTTCAAAGACATAAATCGGCAAAGGACACAACAACACAAAGCTACGGTCAATTTAACCGCTGCCCCTGTTTTATGTGCCTTGTCGATTTCGCCTAATCCTTGCACTTATGCCTTTTTATTGTGTTATCCCTGACGCTGTTTGTGACTCGGCGTCTTGGAACATATAATCATAACCTTGCCCTTTCTCTTAATAATCTTGCACTTATCGCACATGGGCTTTACCGACGGACGTACCTTCATAATCTCTCCTTATTTATGCGCACAGCCATCGCAGTACGCTTTTTATCAACTTGTAATGAGCACAAATGCAAAATTCGTGCATTTGTGATAATACCACACATTCATTCTTTTGTCAAGCGTATTCGCCTTTTAAAAAATAAATGTCAAAATATTTTATTGCGTTTGCCCTCGCTTCGCGTTCAGCACCGCAAACTCTATAAGCAACGCTTATCGTTGCTCGATCGATGTTCATCCAAACAACGACTTGCGCCAATGCTTGCTCTTTGTTCTGTCAAGCAATGGTATGCTCAAAACTTACACGAGGCTTGCCGTTGAATAGCAAGGCTACTTACGGCGGGGGGGCGGGTTGGTGTTGGGTGGCGGTGCAGTGCCGCCTTTTCCGCGCCATACGATTCTGCCCTTTCCGAGGTCGTAGGGGCTGATTTCGAGCTTCACGGTATCGCCTTCGAGGATTCGAATATTATTCATTCTCAATTTCCCCGAGATATAGGCGGTGATAATGTGCTTGTTAGGCAACTCGACTTTGAACTGTGTATTGGGGAGGGCTTCGACGACGACGCCTTCCAATTCGATTACATCATCCTTTGGCATTCGATTCTCCTTCATTAAATTCCGCAAGCAACGCGCCTATCGTCTTACGGATAAAGCAATCCTCGAGGGTATTTGCCTCGATTCGAGCGGCAATCTCCTCGTTATGCGCCTTAAACTTGACGTGGTTGACGTTTTTCTGTTTACCCTTTGCGAGAGGTCTGGTCTTGCCGTCTGCGACAACGACTCTATATTCGCCGATAGTAGCGACGACAACCATCAATTTCTTCCTGTCGTGTCCCAGCTTGGACGCGACGATGTCGCCGACCTTGAGCGGTAGTATCATAAAGCTCCTTCGGGCGGTTTAGAGTGTAGTATACTCCACTCCGTCCTCCTTGATAATGACGGTGTTTTCATAGTGTGCCGAGGGTTTTCCGTCGGCGGTGCGTACCGTCCAACCGTCGATTTCGTCGAAGGTGATCTTCTCCGTGCCGAGGTTTATCATCGGCTCGATGCAGATGGTCATATTTGTGACCAAACGAACGCCTCTGCCTGCTTCTCCGTAGTTGGGAACGTCGGGCAGCTCATGCATCTTGGTACCTATGCCGTGTCCGATCATCTCGCGTACGACGCCGTAACCGAATTTGGTCGCATAATTGTATACCGCGTTGCCGATATCGCCCACGCGCATACCGTTTTTGAGTATTGCAGTCGCCTCAAAAAAGCTCTGCTTGGTAACCTCCATAAGCTGTCTTTTCTCGGCGGATACCTCTCCGACCGCAAAGGTTCTTGCGGCGTCCCCGTGAAAGCCGTCCTTCATTGCGCCGACATCCACGCTGACCAGCATACCCTCGCAAATTACCGTCTTTTTGGATGGGATTCCGTGTACAACGACATCGTCAATGGATATACAGGAGCTTGCGGGAAACCCGTTGTAGTTCAAAAAGGAAGGGTGCGCCCCCTGCTTTACGATAAATTCGTGTATTAAGCGGTTTAGCTCGTAGGTCGTCATTCCCGGCTTGATCTTCTCTTCCGCAAGACAAAGCGCATCTTTGACGATTGCGCCGGCTTTTTTCATAAGCGCAATCTCGTGTTCGTTCTTAATGGTAATCATTATCTCTCCAAAATGCCGTTCTGTATCGGTTTCGGTCAATTCTTCATTGCTTTAACTCCGATAGCGCTCAACAACCGTTTCGAAGCGTTAAGCACCTCAAGTCAAGCGTGATACCACCGACAATTTCACGGCATTAACCTCTACCTTTGGTCGATGATGGCACAAATACTGTCGAAAACCTCTTTGGGTGACCGCTTGCCGTCGACGTGGTGTACCGTTTGGACACTTTCGTAATAGGCGATAATCGGTTCGGAGCTGTTCTTATAAACCTCCAAACGATTAAGCACGGTTGCGGGCTTGTCGTCCTCACGGGCGACGAGTTCTCCTCCGCATTCCTCGCAGGTCGTTTTGTTATAGCTCAACAGATTATACACGGCATGGCAGGAGGCACAAGTGCGCCGATTTGTCAACCGCATCATCAGATAGTCCAACGGCAAGTCGATATTGATTATCCAATCGATTTTTGCAAAGAGCATGAGTGCTTGCGCCTGCACGTGAGTGCGAGGAAAGCCGTCCAAAATATATCCGAACTCCACGCAATCCTCCTGCGAAAGTCTGTTCTTGACCATCTCCACGGTGATTTCGTCAGGTACAAGCTTGCCATCGTCGATATAAACCTTCGCGCGGTTGCCAAGCTCAGTTTGGTTGTGAATGTTGTCGCGGAAAATGTCTCCCGTCGAAATATGCACAAAGCCGTAGTGTTCGTGCAGCATATGCGCCTGCGTTCCTTTGCCCGAACCGGGTGCGCCCAGCAGTACGATATTTGCCTTTTTCACAATAATCTCCCCCCTATTTCCTTACTGCGCCACTGCCGCATAATCGTTCAATCCGAATATGCGACGAAAACTTCATTTGCAGTGCAACCACCATCCCGTCTGATTCGATCTTCAGATCGGAAGCTTATTGCGTATTATCCAAAAAAGCTCGCAAATCGACAAAATCGGAAGCCACTTATATAAGGAATCGGACAAAATCCGATCATGTTTCGGGCGTGCTTTCACGCACAACAAAAAATGCTTGCTGTGCGTGAAATTTATCTTTTGTAAGACGTTCTTTCGATACGTCGATATAAAACCGCAAACGCCGTTCGACTCGGACTCCAAGCCTGCCCGAAAGCAAGCCCGAACCCCGAATTGCCACTGCTTCACCTCGTGTAAACGAGCGAGCGGCAAACGCAAATTACTTGCGTGTACAAGCTGTGACGCGTTGTCGGCGGTAACAAACAATTGCTTCACTCTCTTGTCTTACGATATTCATTCGACATCTTATTGTAAACACCGATGAAGTTTGTGAAAGGAGTAGTGGATTAGTACAGTACTAAGTAACTACTAATTTCGCAAGCTTGGCGAGTGGATTTTTGAGGATAGAGTTTTCAAAAAGCGCAGGGCGTAGCAGCGCTACGTACGAGCATTTTTGGGAACTATAGACCGAAAAGACACCGATGAAGTTTGTGAAAGGAGTAGTGGATTAGTACTACTTAAATAATCCCTTGTAGTGGCGCATCATAATTTGCTGCTCGAGGGACTTATCGAACTCAAGAGCAACGCTTACGACGATTAGCATACCGGTCGCGCTCAATCCCGACAACAGATTGGTTATCGAGGTGTTGGAGCCGACAAGCATTTCGGATTTTCCGATTAGGTTAAACAGAATCGAAGGCACCAAAGCCATTATCGCCAAGAAGATTGCGCCGTAAAGAGTAATTCTTTTTACAACGCTGTTTAAATACATTCCCGTAGGCTCGCCGGGTCTGATTCCCATAACGAAGCCTCCGTTTTGCTGCAAATTCTTGGATATATCCTGCGCGTTGAACGTAATCATACTGTAGAAGTACGCGAACGCGAAAATCAAAATGGCAAGAATTACGCTGTACAGAACGCTTCCCGAATACATATACTGGTTATACCATGTAACGAATCCACTGGAAGAATTGGCTGCAAACGTGGAAATGATGATGTTCGGTACACTCAAAAGAGCAAACGCGAAAATCAAGGGCAGAACGCCCGAACCGTTAACCTTAACGGGGATAAACGTGCTTTGTCCGCCGTACATTTTGTTGCCCTTCATCTGCTTGGCATACTGCACGGGAATACGTCTTTCTGCCTTGTCAACGCCCGCGATAAATCCGAAGATTACCACGACGATAGCCAAGAACAGAATCAATCCAAGACCGCCGCCCGCGACAAAGGTGCCAATTTCAAACATACTCGTAATCGTTCCCAACAGGTAGTTGCCCGCCGTGGATACGATTCCGATGAAAATCAACAGCGAAATACCGTTGCTTACGCCGTAATCGGTAATTCTTTCGCCCAGCCACATACAAATAGTGCTTCCCGCTGTCAGTACAAGCATTACGAAAATGAATACAACCCACTTGGGAAGAGTGATACTGCTTCCGAGCAACGCTTGGTTAAGCAGTGATTCGCCGCTGTCCGATGTTGAGTTACTCAAACTAATCAGAATGGTAATCGAGCTTACCACAGCCAAAGCAATGGTCAAGTATCTTGTAATCTTATTGATTTTCTCTCTGCCTTCCTCGCCCTCTTTGGATAATTTCTCAAGTTTGGGGATTGCAACGGTCAAAAGTTGCATAATAATGCTTGCGTTAATATAGGGCGAAATACCTATCGCAAACAGCGCGCCTTGTCCGAGCGATCCGCCCGTAATTGCGCTCATAATGTTCAAAAAGTTGGTCGTGTCCGCAGACGCAAAGAAATCCGTAATAACGGACGCATTTATACCCGGTACGGGGATAAAACAACCCACCCTATATATGAACACCAATAAAAGCGTCCAAAGTATCTTCTTTCTGACATCCTTTATTTTAAAAGCATTTTTGTAGGTAGCAATCATTTTTCAATTACCTCTGCTTTTCCGCCGGCATTGGTAATCGCTTCCAGAGCCGCTTTAGAGAACTTGTGAGCGTGAACAGTAAAGCTCTTACTCAATTCTCCCTCTCCAAGCACCTTTATCATCTCCGTATGCTTCATCGTTACAATTCTCATTGCAATCAAGTCCTCGGGAGTAATATCCGCGCCTGTTTCAAAGCTGTTATCCAAATCCTTTATATTTACAATCGCATACTCGGTTCTGAATTGATTGTAAAATCCACGTTTAGGCAGACGACGGGTTAAAGGCATCTGACCGCCTTCGAATCCCGGACGTACTCCGCCGCCGCTTCTCGCCCACTGACCCTTATGTCCCTTCGCACTGGTTTTTCCGAGTCCGCTTCCGATTCCGCGACCGAGCCTTTTAGGGGCAGTCCTTGCTCCTTCAGCCGGAGCTATTGTGTGCATTTTCATATCTTATCCTCCTGTAAACGCTTACTCGTCAATGTCTTCAACACTTACAAGGTGCCTAACTCTGTAAAGCATACCGCTGATTGCGTCGTTAAGTTCCACAACCTTGCTTTGATGCAGCTTCTTAAGTCCTAAGGCTTCGACAGTGCGAATCTGATCCTCCAAGCAGGCAATCGTACTCTTTACCAAAGTGATTCTTACCTTCTTTCCTGTCGCCTCGTATGGAGCATGACCTGTTTCATTCTTTGCACTGTGCAACGGCTTTTCAGCTTCCTTTACATATCTGTTGTTTATTATTAAAGGCTTTTTGTTTTCCATAATATCCTCCATTTTCGTAAGACGAACACAACAAAATCATTTTATCTGATTTCGTCTACGGTTTTGCCTCTTAGTTGAGCAACCTGTTCGGCTGTCCTCAAGCTCTTAAGTCCCGCCATTGTCGCCTTTACGCAGTTGATCGGGTTATTCGTGCCGTAACTCTTTGTGCAAATGTCCTTTATTCCGCAAGCGTCCAATACGTTACGCACGGGACCGCCGGCAATAACTCCGGTACCGGGTTGAGCGGGAAGCAATAGAACCATTCCTCTGCCTTCCTTTCCGATAGTCTCATGAGGTATCGTCGTGCCTACTCTTGCAATTTCAACCATATTCCTTTTTGCTTGTTCCTGTGCCTTTTCAATAGCCTGCGGAACTTCGCTTGCTTTGCCAAGTCCTATTCCAACCTTGCCATTGCCGTCACCGACAACCACAAGCGCGGCAAAACGCATAGTCCTACCACCCTTAACAACCTTGGTTACCCTGTTGATGGAAACCGTCTTTTTAATCAAACCGTCGGATTCCTTGGGTTGACGTTCTCTGTCCCTTCTGGGACGTCTGTCGCCGAACTTCTTCTCGCCCTGTTGTCCCTGACCTTGACGATCCTGACGATCGCCTCTGTCTCTGAAGTTTCTACGGGGTCTATCTGTTCCGTTGACTTCGGAAGCGGGGTTTTCGTTTTGATTAACAACTACTTCTTCAACTTCTGCCATTCTTTCATCCTCCCCTTAAAACTTCAAACCGGCTTCTCTTGCGCCGTCGGCAAGAGCCTTCACTCTGCCTGTGTACAAGTAGCCGCCTCTGTCGAATACAACCTGCTCGATTCCGGCTTCCACCGCTTTCTTTGCAAGCTTTTGTCCGACCAACTTCGCGCTTTGGACTTTGTTCTTTCCCTCATAGTCGCCTTGATCTACAAAGCTTGATTCCGAGCAAAGTGTGTTTCCGTTTACATCGTCGATAATTTGTGCGTAGATGTATTTGGTGCTTCTGTAAACGTTAAGACGAGGCTTCAACGCAGTTCCGAATACTTTTTCTCTCACTCTTTCATGACGAACTTTTCTATCCGAATTCTTATCTTTTTTTGATATCATAATACACTCCTTTACTTAGCGTTCTTCTTGCCTTCCTTCAACACAACGACTTCGGTCTTGTAGCGAACGCCGTATGCGTGGTAGGGCTCAACAGGACGTGTCGCACGGATATTCGCGCAAGTCTGTCCGACCAACTCCTTGTCGATTCCCTTAACAACGATTTCGGTAAGTGAAGGACATTCAAAGGTGATGCCTTCGGGTGCAATCATCTCTACAGGGTGGGAATAACCGATATTGAGCACCAGCTTATTGCCCGTAGCCTGCGCTTTATAACCGACGCCGTTGATAATCATCGACTTGCTGAAGCCCTCGGTAACACCGACGACCATAGAGTGAACCAACGCTCTCGTAAGGCCGTGCAACGACCTTTCTTCCTTGGTGTCTCCGTTACGTTTAACGTGCAGAACTCCGTTGTCCTGTTCCACGTTATTACTCGGATGTATGTTCCTTTCAAGTTGTCCTTTCGCCCCTTTCACCGTAATGTGGTGTCCGTCGATTTTGACCTCTACACCATGCGGTACCGTAATGGGCAATCTTCCTATTCTCGACATTTTATCTTCCTCCCACTACCAAACGAAAGCCAGAACTTCGCCGCCTTGATTGAGGGCGCGAGCCTGTTTGTCTGTCATTACGCCCTTGGACGTACTTAATATCGCAATTCCCAAACCATTCAATACTCTGGGGATTTCGTTGCTCTTGGCATATACTCTCAAGCCGGGTTTGCTGATTCTTCTAAGTCCGCTTATCGCCTTTTGCTTTCCGACGTACTTAAGCCGAACCTTCATCGTATCGATAACCTCGCCTTTTATTATCTCATATCCGCTGATGTATCCTTCGTTCACCAAAATCTCTGCAATCGCCTTCTTCATGTTCGACGACGGCATCTCGACGCTTTCGTGTTTTGCGGTCAAAGCGTTCCTGATACGAGTCAGCATATCCGCAATAGGATCTGTTACTACCATAATATACCTCCTTACCAGCTTGCCTTCTTAACACCGGGGATTTCTCCCTTATGCGCCTTTTCCCTGAAGCATATTCTGCAGATTCCGTACTTCTTCAAAACCGCGTGCGGTCTGCCACAGATAGTGCATCTTGTATACGCTCTCGTACTGAACTTTGGTGTTTTCTGCTGCTTATTTTTTAAAGCTGTCTTTGCCATAATTCCTCCTTACGCTCTAAAGGGCATTCCCAAAAGCTTCAGCAACTGCTTTGCTTCCTCGTCTGATTCAGCCGTGGTAACAATGCTAATATCGAAACCTCTGGTCTTTTCCACTTGATCATATACGATCTCGGGGAACATCAATTGCTCTTTTACACCGAAAGTGTAATTGCCTCTGCCGTCGAACGAGCTGCCGTTTACGCCTCTGAAGTCCCTTACTCTGGGGAGAGCGATGCTGATGAGCTTATCCAAAAACTCATACATTCTTCTTCCTCTTAGGGTAACCTTCGCGCCCACGGGCATTCCCTCTCTGACCTTGAAGTTAGCAACGGATTTCTTTGCCTTGGTAACTATGGGTTTTTGTCCTGTTATCTGCTTCAATTCCTCTACCGCGATTTGGAAGCTCTTGGTGTTGTCCTTAGCGTCGCCCAATCCGGCGTTGACCACGATCTTAACCAACTTGGGAACCTGCATTACGTTTTTATATCCGAAATGCTCGACAAGAGCGGGAACTGTCTGGGTCTTGTATTGCTCCATAAGCCTGTTAGGCTCCAAAAAAGCCTTGACTACGGCTTCTTTTTTAACTACCTTTTCCTTTGCCATTACAGTCCTCCTATCCCTTAGCCGTCGTAGCCTTCTTGGAAGAACGCCTTACGATCTTCTTTTCGGCTTTTACGGCGTCTTTATACTCGAGAACGGTTTCGACGTTGTTCTTTGCGCACTTCTTACAGTAACGAACCTTTCTTCCGTCTACTTCCTTTACTCCGTATCTCACACCCGTTTTGCAAACGTCGCAGTAAAGTAAAACGTTGCTTGCATCGATAGGTCTGGGTCTGGAAAGTATTCCTCCCTGCTCCCTGGCCGAACGGGGTTTTCTATGTTTTTTAACCAAATTCAAGCCGTCAACGACAACGGTGTTGTCCGAAGGATTAACCAAAAGAACCTTTCCTTTCTTTCCTTTTACGGCATTGTCGCCGTCGCTTCTTCCGACCGTAACAACGACTTGGTCACCTTTTTTAACGTGTATCTTGCTCATTTCTTCCTCCTACAGCACTTCGGGAGCGAGGGATACGATTTTCATATAATCCTTCTCTCTAAGTTCTCTTGCCACCGGCCCAAAAATACGGGTTCCCTTGGGCTGTTTTGCAGCATCGATAAGCACTGCCGCGTTGTCGTCGAAACGAATGTAGGTGCCGTCTTTTCTGCCGATACCGCTGCTCGTTCTGACGATGACCGCCTTAACAACCTCGCCTTTTTTCACCGCTCCGCCCGGGGTTACGCTCTTTACAGAAGCAACGATTACATCACCGATGTTTCCGAATTTACGAAAAGAACCGCCAAGCACTTTTATACACATCAACTCTTTTGCGCCGCTGTTGTCGGCAGCCTTTAACCTTGTTTGTGGTTGTACCATAATGCGTTCCTCCCTACTTAGCTTTTTCTATGATCTCGACAACACGCCAATTCTTTTCCTTGGAAAGCTTACGAGTCTCCGCGATACCGACCTTGTCGCCGATTCCGCACTCGTTATTCTCGTCGTGCGCCTTGTATTTCTTTGTTTGTGATATGGTCTTTTTATACAGAGGGTGCTTGTACTTCTCCACAACGGCAACAACAACAGTTTTGTCCATCTTGTCGCTTACAACAACTCCCTCAAGATACTTTCTTAATGCTCTTTCCATACTCCCTCCTACTTCACACCTGAGGAGATACCGAGTTCTCTCTCACGGATAATCGTTTGAACCTTTGCGATATCCTTTTTGCATACAGTCAGCGCTTTAGGATTGCTTAGCTGTCCCGTAGCGTGGCTTAATCTTAGGTTGAAGTACTCCTTCTTCAAATCGCCGAGCTTCTTAGCCAGCTCATCGTTAGTCATTTCGTGTATTAATTTCGCTTTCATCAACCTTCACCACCTTCAACAACTGCCTCTTTCTTCACAAACTTGCACTTAATGGGCAGTTTATGCGACGCCAAACGTAACGCTTCTCTCGCAACACTCTCGGGTACATCTGCCATTTCAAACATTACCGTTCCGGGCTTGACAACGGCTACCCAATACTCGGGTGCGCCTTTACCTTTACCCATTCTGACTCCGATAGGTTTCTTGGAAACGGGCTTGTGAGGGAAAATATCGATCCAGACCTTTCCTCCACGCTTTATAAATCTTGTCATAGCTACACGGGCAGCCTCTATTTGATTGCTCTTGATCCAGCAAGGCTCGGTAGCCATCAATCCGTATTCACCGTAAGCAACCGTATTGCCCTTATGAGCGGCTCCTTTCATTCTGCCTCTCATTTGACGACGGTACTTAACTCTCTTGGGCATTAACATTATGCAATACCTCCTTCTTCGACAGGTTTAACTTGCTTCTTTTTAAGCACTTCTCCCTTGTAAATCCACACCTTGACTCCGATAACACCGAAGGTAGTGTGCGCGTTCGCGGTTGCATAGTCAATGTCCGCTCTTAAGGTGTGCAGAGGAATACTACCCTCGTGGTAATGCTCTCTACGCGCGATTTCCGCTCCGTCGAGTCTGCCGCTTACCATAGTTTTGATTCCCTTCGCTCCCGATCTCATTGCTCTGCCCATAACCTGACGCATAGCCTTTCTGAAACCGATTCTCTTTTCGAGCTGCGACGCGATATTTTCCGCAATCAACTGAGCGTCGATGTCAGGTCTTGTTACCTCGTAGATGTTAATCTCGAGCTTTTGACCCTCACCGATAAGCTTGCTCACCTGTTCTTTGATAACCTCGACGCCTGCTCCCGCCTTACCGATGAGCGCACCGGGACGTCCGGTGTAAATATCAACGATAAGCTTGCCCTCGTTTCTTTCGATAACGATACGGCTGATAGCCTCGCTGTAATAGGTTTTCTTGATAAACGTTCTGATGGTGTCGTCTTCCTTGATATATTTCGCAATATCCTTCTTGTCGGCGAACCATTTTGCGTTCCAACCCTTATTGATACCGATTCTCATTCCGTTCGGATTAGTTTTTTGTCCCATACTATGCCTCCTGTGCCTTCTCGTCAAGTACAACCGTAATGTGCGAAGTGCGCTTCAAAACTCTGTACGCCCTTCCCTTCGATTGCGGTCTTACGCGCTTTAACGTTCTTCCGCCGTCCGCATAGCACTTTGCAACGAACATATTGGACTTATCCAAGCCCTTATTGTTTTCTGCATTGGCTCCCGCAGATTTTAAAACCTTCAAAATCGGATAACTTGCCGACTTTTGAGTGTGTTCCAAAATCGCAACTGCTTCGGGATAACTCTTTCCTCTGATGAGATCCAAAACCACGCTGATCTTTCCCTGTGATATCCTGATAAACTTAGCGGTTGCATAGGGACGGTTGTCGGCGTTAGCCTTTCTTTGTTCAGCTCTTTTCTTAGTTCCTGTTGCCATCTTAACCCTCCTATTTTGCTCCCGTAGCTTTGCTTCCGCCGTGGCCTCTGAAAGTCCTTGTCGGTGCAAATTCGCCAAACTTCATGCCGACCATTTCCTCGGTTACGAATACGGGGATATGCTTTCTTCCGTCGTGTACGGCGACCGTATGACCTACGAAGTCGGGGAATATCGTGGAAGCCCTTGACCAAGTCTTTAACGTTTTCTTTTCGCCGATTTTGTTCATTTCCTGTACTCTTTGGAGTAACTTAGGTTGAATATACGGACCTTTTTTAATTGATCTACTCATTTACTTGCTCCTCCGTTAGTTCACGCGCTTGATAATAAATCTGTTAGATCTATTCTTCTTCTTCCTTGTCTTATAGCCCAAAGCGGGTTTGCCCCAAGGAGTAACCGGTCCCGGTCTGCCGACAGGCGATTTTCCTTCGCCGCCGCCGTGCGGGTGGTCGCAGGGATTCATAACAGAGCCTCTTACGGTGGGTTTAACGCCCATATGGCGTTTTCTTCCTGCCTTGCCCAATGAAACGATTTCGTGGTCGACGTTTCCGACCTGACCGATAGTCGCTCTGCATTGAAGCAGAATATATCTCATTTCACCCGAAGGCATACGAATAGTGGCATATTTGCCCTCTTTCGCCATCAGCTGGGCAGAAATACCCGCCGAACGTGCGATTTGTCCGCCCTTGCCGGGATTCATCTCGATATTGTGGATAATCGTACCTACGGGAATAGACTCCAAAGGAAGGCAGTTGCCCACCTTGATGTCGGCGTTGTTTGCCGAAACGATTTTATCTCCGACGTTTAGACCGACGGGAGCCAATATATATCTCTTTTCTCCGTCCGCGTAGTGCAGCAAAGCGATGTTTGCCGTTCTGTTGGGATCGTACTCGATTGTGGCAACTTTTGCGGGAATGTCGTACTTATTACGCTTGAAGTCGATAACTCTGTACTTGATTCTGTTTCCGCCGCCGATATGACGAACGGTGATTCTTCCGGTTGCGTTTCTTCCGCCGTTCTTTCTTTGCGTTTCAAGCAAGCTCTTCTCGGGCTTGTTCGTAGTTATTTCCTCGAACATTGACACCGACATAAATCTTCTGCCGGGTGATGTCGGCTTATATCTTCTTATTGCCATTTTTTACCTCCCGCTCAAGCTATCGA
The DNA here is from genome assembly GCA_028703495.1 of Clostridia bacterium. GTDB lineage: Bacteria > Bacillota > Clostridia > Christensenellales > CAG-314 > JAQVMT01. The sequence goes on from JAQVMT010000008.1 coordinate 63,880, forward strand.
AGAATTCGATTCCCTTCGAGTCTTCTTTAAGTGTTACGATAGCTTTCTTGAACTTAGACGTGTAACCCTCGCTTCTGCCCTGTCTTTTGAACTTTCCTTTATAGTTTACCGTGTTGACGTTGCCGACCTTTACGTTGAAAATGCTTTCCACGGCTTCTTTAACCTGAATTTTGTTTGCCTTTCCGGCAACAATGAAGGTATACCTCTTGTTCGGTATTCCGTCGTAGGTTTTCTCGCTCAACACCGGCCTTAAAATAATATCGTAAGCGTCCATTATGCGAATGCCTCCTCAAACTTCTTCAATGCGTCCACGGTAGCAAGTATAACGGTGTTTGCAACAATGTCGTATGTGTTAAGCAAATCAACATTGACAACCGTCAAGTCCTGTATGTTTTTAGACGCTCTCAGCACCGCTTCATCGTCCTTGTCCGTAACAAGCAGTACCTTCTTATCGATGCCGAAGTTCTTCAAAATCTTTTGAATTAACTTTGTCTTTGCCTCGGCAAGCTCCACCTTATCCAACACGGTAAGCTCACTGTTATTGACTCTGTAACTTATCGCGCTGAGCATTGCGCCCCAACGCATATTTTTGTTGACCTTTTTTCCGAAATCTCTGGGTTTGGGAGCGAAAACAACTCCGCCCTTAATCCATTGAGGTGAACGAATGGAGCCCTGACGCGCTCTGCCCGTTCCCTTTTGTCTCCACGGCTTTTTGCCGCCTCCTCTTACCTCAGCCCTCGTCAAAGCGGATTTGGTTCCCTGACGACGGTTACACAGCTGCGCAACAACAACCTGATGAATAAGAGCTTCGTTGTACTCAACTCCGAAAACGCTATCGTTCAATTCAATCGAACCTACTTCCTTTGCTTCGGTGTTATAAACCTTCAGTTCCATAATCTAAACTCCTTCACCTCTACTTTTTAACGGCGTTCCTGACGGTTACGATCGAACCCTTAGGTCCGGGAATCGCTCCCTTAATCAGTAAAACGTTACGCTCTGTATCGACTTTTATCACTTTTAAATTCAAAATGGTAACCTGCTCGACACCGAATTGTCCGGGCATCTTCTGTCCGGGGAACACTCTCGAAGGTGAGCTGTTCGCACCGACAGAACCTACTTCCCTATGAACGGGACCGGTACCGTGAGTTTCCTTTAGTCTGTGTTGTCCCCATCTCTTGATAACGCCGCTGAAGCCGTGTCCTTTGGTCGTTCCCGTGATGTCGACATACTCCTCGGGCTTAAACTCGTCGCATAAAACCTTGTCGCCCACCTTAAGCTGCGTGTTTTCCAGCTTGAATTCCTTGACAACCTTTTGCGGCTCCAATCCCGACTTTGTAAAATGTCCGGTCTGCGGCTTGTTGAGTCTCTTCTTGTTGACCTCGCCGTAGCCGAGCTGAATTGCGCAATAACCGTCTCTTTCAACCGTCTTGACCTGCGTTACCACACAGGGACCGGCTTGCACAACCGTTACAGGTATCATTGTTCCGTCCGCCGTGAATACCTGCGTCATTCCTAACTTCTTTCCTATGATTGCTTTATTCATCGATAAAGTTCACCTCCGTAATATTTCCAAACCGACCCGCCTGCGAAACGATGGCAAGGTCGGCGTTTTCGGCTTAATTATTTAATAGATACGTCAACACCCGAGCTGATTTCCAGTTTTGTCAAACTATCGATAGTTTTAGGGTTGGGACTGTAAATGTCAATCAATCTTTTGTGCGTTCTCAACTCGAACTGCTCACGAGAGTATTTGTACTTGAACGTCGCACGAATAACCGTGATGATTTCCCTGTCCGTAGGAAGGGGAATAGGTCCCGCAATCTCCGCACCGTTTCTCTTGGCGGTTTCTACGATTTTTTCCGTAGCCTGATCCACAAGAGCATGATCGTATCCCTTGATCTTAATCCTGATTTTCTCCGTTGCCATAATTGATTCTCCTAATAAAGTATTTTATTTTACCGACGAAATTGCAACCACGCATTCGTGCGTTTCAACACTGCGAATTAAAAAAAGCATTAAATGCTTAAACTCATCGTTTCCCCGTCAGTTTGCCCGTGTACAACCCAAACACTCACACTTAACAAGCGGAAAATCAAAGCCCGTCGGTACGGTCGATTGGCGACCTTGGTCCGCCGAAGTTATCTCTTACCTTTGAGTAACCTTCGGTTTCCTCCCAAAATCCGCAGCTTAAATACTTTATCACATTCGACCAAGCAAGTCAAGCGTTTTGAAAAAAGAAACAAATATATTTTTTCATTTTTAGAATATTAGACAAAATCGGTGCATACGCGCCGCAAAATGAACCCAAATAAGCGTTGCTACTGCTTTCGATGTATACATGCCGCGAAATGAACCCAAATAAGCGTTGCTACTGCTTTCGATTGGGTAGGGCAAACCCTGTGCGTTCGCCCACGGCTTAAGCAATCTTTCGATGGCAGGGGGGGTGGCATAATACAGTTGTGCCGATACTTGAGGAAGCAGTTCCTAGATGCGCTTATCTCTCCCTCGGTCGAAGCAAACAGCTCCCTCGTCGGAGGGAGCCAAAGGGTTTATGCGTAGCCAATGAATACAGCTGTGCTGTAAGCCGTTACTGTCGGTCTAGCTTGCTTAGGAGGGGTAGCGGAGAGGAAGGCTGCGTTTGTGTGCGGTTTTTGCATTTACACTTGCAATTAACTTAACCGACTCGGGAGATGCCTTGCCGTAGAGCAGGTAACCGTCAAGCTCCGAATATGTGATGCCCATTTCTGTTTCGTCTGTTTGCCCCTCCCAAAGTCCCGCGCTGGGAGCTTTTGTAATGATTGAAGAGGGTGCGTTCAAAAACCGCAGGAAGGCAAATACCTCGGTTGCCGTCAAATCACCGATAGGGTTTATGTCGCAGGCGCCGTCACCGTGCTTTGTGAAGTATCCCATGGTGTATTCGGACAGATTGCCCGTACCCGCAACCAAACAGCCTCGCTGTTGCGCCAAGGTGTAAACAACCGTCATGCGCAGTCGAGGATTGATATTGGCAAGCGCGTTTTGAGCGTAGTTGTTCGCCCCGCCGATTGCCGAAACAAAAGCCTTCTTCACGGCGGTCAGATCCACGGTTTTGGTTTCGATTGCGAACTGTTCGGCAATTTTGAGCGCGTCCTTCCTGTCCTGCTGGTAGTTAACCTTGCTTTCGCACGGCATAATTACTCCCAAAGTGTAGTCGCACGCCGCTTTGCATAGGATACCCACCAACGCCGAATCCTTTCCGCCCGAATTGCCGAAAACAAAGCCGTTCGCCCCGCTGTCGGCAAGCTTCTTTTGCAACCATTTTACACGCGCCTCTTTTTCTTTCTGCCAATCTCTCATATTAACCTCCGAATGTCTACCGATCCGCACCTAATAGCTTGAGCAGGTGCTGATTGATTTTATTTTTTGTTCCGCACTCCGCGACAAGCTTTAATTTTTTTACAAGCTTGCTTATTATTTTTGCTCCGCGACAAGCTTGGATAATCTTTTCTAGCATGCTAATTATTTTTGCTCGGCGACAAGCTTTAATTATTTTTACAAGCTTGCTTATTATTTTTGCTCCGCGACAAGCTAAAACACTCTTTTCAAGCATGCTAATTATTTTTGCTCGGCGGTTACGATTTTATACTTGCAAGCTCGTCTAGCCTTATGTTTTCTTTGTTCCGCATAGTCGAGGACAGCGGAAAATATCTTTCAATACTAATTAACGCATACTTTCTTCAACTAGTCGAGCGAATTTTTGAATGAAAAAATTACATGAAGCGCAAAGCATAGCATAAACCGCTTACGAGCACTTTTGGGATTTTTAGGTCAAAAAGACGCCGTCATAATTATGAAAAAATATGCGGAATAGCATGAGTGCATTTATCCGCAAAAACCGCCGCAAGAGTATTGCGACGGCTTTAGACATATACGAATAGACTTATCCGTATATTGTATTTACTTTGTCGTCTGATCTCGGGTGGGTGCGTAGTGCAAAGCACCGCCGCGCTTACCCTAATCAAATACTGCCGTATCGAACACGCCTTGCATATTCGCAAGAGCGTGTTCTTACGGTAAGCTGTCTAAGCTCGCTTACGGAAGCAACGCGAGGATTCCCGACATCAACTTAATCATATTGGGTATCAACTCATTCAAGGGTTGATCGTCGATGTGGTCCATTTCGTTTCCAACGTGAGCGGGATTGTAGAAGCTGTCGATGTAGGTGTTGATCGCGGAAATATCGGACGAGCTGATACTCGAAGCATCAATCAAGCCTGCCGTCATCAAATCGCCAATCGTCGAGGTTTGAATAATCGTAGTCATAACCGATGACAATGTTCCGATCGTGGTGGTTTCGTAATAGGTCTTGCCGGGGTTCAACGGATCTGCCTTGTTCAACAGCTTCAACGCCGCAGGTGTAGTGGCTGCGTCATACGCACCGAATACATCCTCAAGTGTTAAGTCATTAACCATCGTGTCAATGTCGTTTGCAACCTCGGTAACAAGCTTGCTCGAGAACTTATTCAAGATTCCGCTTGCCTCGGTGTAAATACCGCCGCTGAGAACGTACCACTTATCTGTTGCAGAAGGAGCCGCAGGGTCGCCCTCGATCACTTCGGTTCCGCTTAGAGTACCGAAGGTCAGGAGCGCAACGTCACCGACATACACGCCGACAAGCAGTGAGTTCATATCAAGACCGCTCATAAGGTCGGTCATAAGTCTGTTGTTGAGGTTTTGAAGTATTCTGTCGCATACGTCGTATGTATCGAGCGCTTCATCGTAGTTGTACCAGGTTCCCTCGGGGCTAAGCAAAGCGCGGTCGGCGGCAATATCGGCGATTTCAACAAACACGCCGGAAACCATCTTTCCGTACTTGTAACCCAATACCGAACCTGCGTAAACGCCTGTAAGTATCGCGCTTAGGTCGAATCCGTCCATAAGGTCGGAAACCTTCTGTTCGAAGATCTTCTGTTCCATAGCATCGCACTTGGTGTCGTCGGAGTTGTACCAGAATCCATCGGCTTTCTTGGTCTTTCCGAACATTTCGCCTGCCTTGAGGTCGCCCAGAATATTCTTGATGTCGAAGTCATCCATCAAATCGGTGATCTTCTGTTCCAAAATCTTCTGTTCGAGCGCACTGCACTTGGTGTCGTCCGAGTTGTACCAGAATCCATCGGCTTTCTTGGTCTTTCCGAACATTTCGCCAGCCTTAAGGTCGCCCAAGATTGCCTTAATGTCGAAGTCATCCATCAAATCGGTGATCTTCTGATCCATAATCTTTTGTTCAACCGCACTGCACTTTGTATCGTCAGAGTTGTACCAGAATCCATCGGCTTTCTTGGTCTTTCCGAACATTTCGCCAGCCTTGAGGTCGCCCAGTATTGTCTTGAGGTCGAAGTTGTTCAACAAATCGTCCACAAGTACGTTGCAAAGCTTGTTTGTAGTAGCATCACACTTTGTGTATACGCCCGAAGCAAGAGTAAACCAACAACCCTCGGGGGTAGCCGAAGCAAGATCGGTCGCGATGTCGGGTATTTCCACAAACACGCCCGAAACAATCTTTCCGTAGTGCTTCTTCATCAAGGAACCTGTGTACATTCCGTCGAACAGATCCTCGTAATCGAAGTTGTTGATAAGATTAGTTACAAGCTCACTGCAAAGGTTTTGCATAATCTCGTCAAGCTTTGAGTAGGTATCGGTAACGCTGTCATAATCGTACCACATATCCGAAGCCAGAGGTGCGGTAGGATCGCCTTCGGTGAAGACACCGCCGACGAGCGTTCCGAACTTCTTCTTCATCATTTGTCCGACATAGATACCCGTCAAAATGTCATCGGTATCGACGCCGTCAAGCAAGTCGGATACAAGCAACTTGCCAAGCTGATTCATAATCGCGTCGCATTCGGTATAAACACCTGCTTCGAGCACGTACCAGCTTCCGACAGGATTCGCCAAAGCGAGGTCACCGGCAATGTCGGTTATCTCGACGAACGAGCCTGCAAGCATATATCCATAGTAGTTTCCAATCAACGAACCCGTGTAAACACCGTCAAACAGATCCTCGTAGTCGAAGCCGTTGATGAGTGCGGTTGCGAGCTTGTCGCAAAGGTTTTGCATGATACCATCCAACTCGGCATAGGTGTCTGTCACGCTGTTGTAGCTGTACCACTTCTCCGCAGCAGCGGGAGCGGCAGGATTGCCCTCGGTGAATAATCCGCCGGCGAGCGTTCCGAACTTATGATTCATAAGCTGTCCAACGTAGATGCCGTTCAAGAAGTCGGCAATTTCGATGTTGCCACGAATATCGCTTACCTGCATGTTGCAGACGTTAAGCACAACCAAATCTTTTTCAACCGCGTATACGCCTGATGTCAGAGTGTACCACGTTCCGAGAGGATTTGTCAAAGCGCGATCGGCTTCGATGTCATCGATCTCGGTGAATACGCCGGCTGTCACAACGCCATAGTATTTGTTCATCAGCGATCCGATATAGAGATCGTCGACGATTGAGTTAATATCCATTCCCGACAGCAAGTCGGTTACGGCAATGTCCGCGATAGTTGCGGTCAATGTGTCGCACTTGTTATAGCCGGTAGACGTCTTATTGTACCAATTTCCGTTAGTTACAACCGATCTGTTGTAAGGAGTGAAGGTGGTGCCATCGTATACGCCGTAGTACATACTCATTAAGTCGCCTACATATGCGCCGGCAAGTAATATGTTTTCGATAGAGCCGCCGCTTGCGATTGCATCGATAATGTCAATGACAACCTTATCGGCAATAAGCTTCGTGATTCCCGTAAGCTCCGCCGCCTTGGTATCGTCTGCATACCACTTATCCTCAACGCTGTCGTAGTAGTAACCCATAAGGGTTCCTATCTGCAAGCCGCCCAAAATCGTGTTAAGATCGAAGATGCCTTCAACCAACAGCTGATTCAGCAGAGTGCCGATCTTGACAGCCTTGATATTATTGTATAAGGTTTGAAGCAGCTCGGACTGACTGAAGTCTACAGGATATACACCGGTCGATCCGATCCAATCCTCAACCGTATCGTCAACAAAGATATACTCGAATATCTTTCCGTCGTTGATAGCTTTTGCAATTCCGCCAATCGTCCAATAGCCTGCGTTATCGGTGAGAAGCTTCAAGGTAATATCCAAAGTGGTGTCCGTCAGGTACTGTGTAGGAAGCTCAATCTTAGGATCGATCAACTGGTACAGCATTTTGATGGTTACCGCGCTTGTGAATACCTTTGTGATGTTTCCGTTTGCCAAGTTGTAGACGAAGGAGTAAATACTCATTTCAGCCCACGCGTTAACGGAGAACAGCCTTACACCGTCGTAGTAATAGTAGTTGTCGCCCAATTTAACCAAATCCAACAGCTCCGCAAACGTCATATCCGCAACGAACAGCTTCAACACGTCGCCGCCTATGGAAATGGAGTAAATTACGTCGTATATGCTTACAGCGGAGAATTTTCCGAGAAGCGAGCTTAGCTGAACAGGTATGTTATTGTCAACCAACATATCGACCACCATAGTAATAAGGTCGAAGTTTTCGAGCAATCCAGTGATAAATGCAACTGTCCAGCCGTCGAGGAGTTCTTCCAAAATTGCCCTCGTCGAGGTAAGCTTCATAAATTCATCGGGAATCAAGTCCGCATACAGCTTCAATACGTCGTCGACAGTCTTTACAACCGCGTTTCCGATGTTGTTGTCGAGGATGTCTTGGATTCCGTACTTGGTCAAGGAGTCGCTCAGCTTATTCTGCAAGATGTACTCAACGTCGTCCTGCAAGTAGTAGTTGTAAACCAGTACAAGTCCTGCGCCCGCCGCGACAATGCCGAAGAAGATAGCCGTCTTTACATAGTCGTGAACGTTGAGGTTGTTAAGAAGCGCAACCATCGTGCTGTCTGCGTATTTATCGAAGAAGTAGCCCTTGCTTGTTACCCAATTGCTTCCGCTCTTGGACCAACCCAAAGCATCTGCAACGTCCGCGGGCAACAGGTCGCCCAACTTAATATCGCCGAACAGCGTGTCGGGTGAAGGATCTGTCAGCATATCCGCAATTTCAACGCTTCCGAACAGTCCGAGGTAGTAATCAACCAAGGTTCTGTCGGCAATCGTGATGTTGGCGGTCTTAAGTACAGCCTCGAACAGCTCGCCCAAGGTGCTGTGGTCGAACAACTCAACCATAATATCCTTGTAGATCGAACCGGTCGTGCTTTGGTCGCCGATAATAATTAAGAACAGCGTCCAAGGATTAGCGTCCGCGATCAAGGCGAACAGGTCTTCCATATTCGCGGGCAGTCCGTAGCCGAATCTCTTTTCAATGTCTTCCTTGATATCGCCCAAGGAGTAGTTGATAAGTCCTTCCAGCCAAGTCTTTGCGCTGTCGGTGGTTACCGTCGAAAGCAACGCGCCGAGTGCAGCGCCTGCGGCAATTACCGCAAGTCTGTATTGAGGAGCGACAAACGCAAGGTATTTATTGATAAGGCTTGCAACGACCTTGTCCTCGAGTCCACTGAAGAAACCATCGGGTGCAACGTAGTCGCCGTGTGCGTCCTTGCTCCAATTCATAATCTTTCCGAGCAACTGTCCAAGCGTTATCGATCCGAAAATGTTATCGGGATAAAGCGCGGTAGAGTCGGTAAAGAGGTTGTAGAATACGATGCCGTCAAACAATCCGACATAGTAATCGACATCGTCGCCTAAGGTGACATAGTCGCAGATTGCCGCGTAGATATCACCGACCGATACTTCGTCGATTCTGTCGATTGCAAGGGTCGCAATCGTTCCGTTTTTAATGTTGTCAATCAGCGTTTGAATACTGAATCCGAGAATTTCTTCGGCAAGAGCCTCCGTACCCGTCTTGTATTCGGCGCTCGCGATGACGAATCCCGCCTCGACAAGCTCGCTGAATGTAGTTACCGCAAGCATATTCAATACGCCGCTTGTGCTGAAGATGATGTCGTCAAGCTCGATATTTGCAACGCGCTTGTATACCTCCAACGCCTTCAGCTCGTCCTTAACCGCAACAAAGAACCTAAACTCAACGCAGTAAACGATGTCGGCAATAGTCAAATCGCCCAAAATCTTCTTTGTCAACGCTTCCGCATCTGCTGTTCCGTTTGCGATGTTTGCAAGGTCGCCGATCGTCAAATCGATCGAGTTGTAGTAAATCTCGCTCTCAAGGTCAACCCATGTCGTCGTGTCGATAGCTTTGTCAACCACCAACAGCGCGAAATCAATCAAGTCACCGATCTTAAGAGTCTTAATTACGTTAGCGGCATCGTTTCTGCCCTCTGCCGTGAACATATCGTTAATCTCGATAAGGTCAAGCTTAACCATCACTTCGGATGTGGCAAGTCTGTTCTTCAGGCTGATTCCGCTTGCTCCCAGCATAATGCGGTCGCTTGCAAC
>JAQVMT010000040.1 GCA_028703495.1 Clostridia bacterium
TGATTCAAATTACGCTTATTCAAACATACTGCTGATTGATACGGCCGCGCCGACGTTCGTTGTCACCACGACAACGCCAGACATACTAAACGGCCATAATACGTTATTGCCGGCGAAAGCAATTCGTTTTAATTTTACAATAAAAGACGGTAACGGTTTAAATTCGAGTGCTGTTAAAGCAATATTAAACGGTGTAGATAATTCAGTAAATATTCATTGGAATGGTACACCTACTTTTCCTACGACGAACGCCTCTGGCTACTATGAACTCGTAGATTTAGTTGACGGTGATTATAACGTAGTATTTGCATACGAAGATATAAACCATAATAGCGATAAGACTCAGCAATACGACTTCGCCGTAGCGCAAGTTAAGCCTCATGGCCTGCCTGCGCCGCGCGTTACTGGCGCTTCGATAGTCGCTATCATCGTCAAACAACTCGGCGGCTTAACACTGCCGTTCCCTTCGGCCGAAGAGATTGAAGTTTACGATACTCGTACTATAGGTTTATCGGTTGATATACCGACGATAGATAAAGATAGGTTCTTTTTCGGCGTTAAATACTATTATTCAACTGATGATTGGGCTACGGCATTGCCTTTCATATTACCAGACGGTTCGTTATTTACGAGTTTGCCGCAAGATTATGAAAACATAAAATTTAAAGCAGTACAGTATCGTAAGGCCGCAGACGGTACGCTTATCGAAGGCAATTTAATTGACTCGGCAAGTTCAAAGAGAATAATAATCGATACGGTCGCGCCCGATATCGTCATAAAAAAAGTAACGAGTGAAGACGGCAGTAAGATATTAACACAATATATCAATATGTATTCTGGCGCAAAAATACGTGTTTACGCTCAGATATCAGATGCAACCTCAGGTGTCGCAAAAGTGCAATACTCTACGAATGGCTCTTCATGGGCCGATGCTACATTTATAACGAATGAGTATATTGAGATTGCTACGGCCGCACTTCCTGAAGGCATACTGTCGATAGCACTTAAAGCTATTGATAACGCAAAACATGAAACAGTAGTATCTACAATACTTCTCGTCGATAGAATACCTCCCGCAAAAGTTACTGATGTTGATTACTCTTTCGGTAAACAAGTTTCGTTATCGTATAGATTGCCGGCAGATATCGACTTAGCAGGCGTAGAAGTCGTGCAGAAAAAAGCCGATGACTCTCTTATTTTAGTATTCGACGGCCTCGGAAACTATATAAAATACGATGCTTTCTACGATAACAGCGACATTAAAGGCGAGCCGCGCGATATTCAAATACGTACATACGACAGAGCAGGTAATTACTCCGATGCTGAAGTCGTAAGCGTAAAAAACTATAAATACAAACAGGCTATAACGACGATGATAGGCTCGTTACGTTCTATTATAATGTCATGGACATATGCCGCAGAAGATGTTTCAAATCATAAAGTCGATGATTTTAAGGCGTACGAATGGCAGTTTAAAATAACAGCTACCGCGCCTAATTTAATCGATTGGACGGGTATAAGTACGGCCTCTACGCCAGACGCTAACGGCTTCTTAACTTTTACGGAACAGCAAATGGCACAGTTTTATGATAACGAAGATTTAAAAGTAGCGCTCAGAGTTCGTACGAAAGATATATGGGAATACGATAATTATAGTGATTGGTCTTCAACTGAAGTAACTACACCGAAACTTATCGACTTCGTTGATATGAGCGGTAATATCATGCAGTTTAACGTATCTACACATGATACGGCCGGCACTGGTACTGACCCGAATCAACTATCTCTCGTATCGCCTCACAATGATTTAGCCGTTCTCGTTGATAAAGATTTTGATACATCTAAGTATGTTGAAATCGACATATCAAAACTCGGCTCTAATCCTTATATTCAGTATGATTTTATGAAATCAGAATGGATACCAACAATAAACATTAAAGCCGAAGAAAACTCATCGCTTCGTTTTATTATCGGCTATTCAAACGATAAATGGTTAACAGAAAAATTTATTCAGTCTTCTATGGATGGAGTTCACGACCATGATATAAACTATCTGTCGATAACGAATACTAAAAATAATGCTAATTATCTTACAGTATCGCAGACAACCGCGATTAAAGATAAGATATTCAGAATAAACTATAAAAAAGGCGACGGAAAATTATGGGCGGCGACCGGCATAAGAATATACGTTTATTCGACCGGCACTAATATTAAAATAGCCGAAGTTCAGCCTCAAATCGAAAGTATTGCAAATATATTCTACGGCGAAAAACTCTTTTTGAGCGACGAAATTCAGATAGCCACTTCGATTGATTTAACAAGAGCTGTTACGATAGATACAAACGGTATTACGTGTATGTACGGCACTGATACGGCCAACTACTTCACGCGCTTACAATATGACGGCTTAGTGTGTTATAACGGCGGCGCATTACAGGCACAGATAGGCAAACTCGATACTAATTTATGGGGTGCTTGGTTTCCTCGTATTTATATAGGCGGAAATTTATATAATAATGCGCCTATAAAAGCCTATAATGACGGTACTGTTACGATTGATATAACAAAATCATTATCGAATGCTATTGTGAACGTAGTAAACGGCGATACGAGTTCGAGTGCTGTATGCTTTCAAGCCACGGCATTTAATCAAGGTCGTTTATTTAAAGGAATATATTCAACGCCAGTATATCAAAATACGCCCGCTAAAATATTTGACATATCAGCAAGTTCAACGGCAAACTCACCTATAATATTAATGTCTTTATCTCGCTCTGATATTTCTGGTTATGGAGGTACTTACGAATTTCAAATAAAATCGTCGAGTAAAAATCTCGACTGTACTTGGTGGGGTACTAATTTCTATACAACTATCGGCGTATATTCTATGGTTGATTTTGATAGACCAATAGTAGTATCTGATAATCTTTATGCAACAGGAATAAATTTTTACAGCGCTTCGAAGGTAATAGATGTTCATGTCTATGTCAATAACAACATGAACGGTCATAGGTCATTAGTTTTTGATGGAGCTAATTCATCATTAGCAATGAAACTTACGACTTACTATGATGCTGTCGATTCATATAACAACAGTTACTATATACAGCCGAATGCAAAGGCCGCATTACAAAATCTACAAATCGGCGATTCAACTACTGACCGTTCTTATACACATGATTTATACGTAACAGGTATTAGATTATCTTCGTATATAGCAGGTATACTATCTGTTGGTAATATACTATCAGTAGGCACTCACGCTACGATAAATGTATCTGCGTATATCGGTACTGTTTTAAATATCGCCGGCAACGCCATAAATGCAGTGTCAGAAGTAAACGTTACTGGTTCTGGTTATTTTTCAAAATGTTTATTCTTAGGTTATACACCAGATGCCGGAAATGAAAATTACTATTCGATAATGGCTACACAACAGATATATACAACTTCTGGTTTTAATGGTATGTGGGCTAATTTTAATGGCTCAATGAGTTGCTATTCAGCTCAAATTTTTAACACATATTCAGGGCAGGCATCTAATTTAACACTTATTACGTTTGCTTCTAATGGTAACCCTGATTCTTATATAAGTTTTAAGAGTTATGTAGGTTACAACCCTTATTACATAGAGCGCTTCAGATTACGTCTTGAAACATCTTCGCGCGATTTTGTTATTACTAATTACTATAATAATAATACAACGGCGCAAGACGTGTTTAGAGTATTCGATAATACTCGTAATATCGCAATGCTATCGAAAGTATCGATAGGCGTAAATTACGATGCCTCGTCTGGCTCATACGCCTTAAATGTGTTAGGCGATACACAAATACTTTCAAATACAAATAGTTACCACGTATTTAATGCGTCAACGTCCGTTCATATCATAAATAACGCAATAACAGGCGTGTTTGAGTTAGGTTATTATGCTAATAACGGTTCTGGTCTACTTCTGTATGGCAGAGCGGCTACTTCAAACGGCGGTTCTGTTCGTATTACAGCATCAAGAGATTCAAACTATGGTACTAATATTGCAAGTATTATAATGGGTAGTTTCAGTACACAGTTAGGCCAATATCTTGATTTCTGGCAATTAAATAAAAACGGAAATATAACACATACTTGGGGAGATACTAACGATACTGCCGGAACAGCCTATAAATATTATATGAATTGCAGTTATCAAGGAACTCTTAGTTATGGTTTCTATGTAAATCCTTATCTTACTGGCGGATTTACTTGTTATTATGGCGGTGCAGGAACATTTGAAGGTACAGTATTCTCTGGCTACAGCAATTCATTAAATAATGCTACTATAAACGCATATAATAGTAATGCAAGCGGCACAGCAGGCTATTTCGACGGTAAATTAAGAGTAAACTACAGTCGCATAGTATCTTTTGGCTCACGTTTATGCGAAGATACTTTTTATAATAATTCAACAGGCGAATTTTGTCGCAGAGCATCGTCTATGCGTTATAAATTTGATTTCAGACCTATAACCGAGATACAGAAAACTAACTTTATGGCGCTCAACGCCGTTCAATATCGTTATATTAATGACCCGAAATATAATAATTTAGGCTTTATAGCAGAACAGGTATATCCATTATTTCCAGAATACGTAGCAATAAATAAAAACGGCTTGCCAGAATCAGTCAACTATCGTGATATGGTCTCAATAATAACAGCAGTTTTACAAGAACACATAAAAGAAGGTAAAAATCAAGAGGCAAGAATACATCAGCTCGAATTAGATATGGCGGTTATTAAAAATCTCTTGACTACGCCATAAAAAAACATTATAATTTAAAATCGCGAGGTAGATAATGTCTTATAATTCGTATGAACCTAATTTTCCTTTATCGCCAGACACTTTAAATTCGCTTTTAAACCCTATAAATGGCGAGTTTGAACTGCCTAATTTACGGCTATACGAGCCTTGCGACTCTACTCAGACGCTCATAAAAGCCTCGCCAAAAATAGTTAATATGGCCTTGCCGAACATTATTCGTATTGAAAAAGAACTGATGTTTCTTACGGCCATAGATAACACGAACGCTGATTATAGCGTTCTTACGGTTGAGCGCGGCGTAGGC